>JAGCYZ010000100.1 GCA_017960545.1 Bacteroidales bacterium | reverse complement strand
TGAAAATGCAAAGTGGGCGTACGTGGTGGGTGCTGCAATCGCCATAAAGAAGGGCGTTAAGAACGCTGCAGAGGCAGCCGAGGCTATCGGTGAAGGCCTCCAGGCATTCTGCATCCCCGGATCCGTGGCTGATGACCGCAAGGTGGGTCTCGGACACGGAAACCTCGCAGCCAGGCTCCTTCGCGAGGAGACTTCCTGCTTCGCTTTCCTCGCAGGACACGAGTCCTACGCAGCCGCAGAAGGCGCCATCAAGATTGCCGAAATGGCAAACAAGGTACGCCAGAAACCTCTCCGCGTCATCCTTAACGGACTTGGAAAGGACGCTGCCAAGATCATCTCCCGCATCAACGGATTCACATACGTACAGACAGAGTTCGACTACTTCACCGGTAAGGTCAACATCATCTCCGAGACCAAGTACTCAGAGGGTGTCCGCGGCGGAGTTCGCTGCTACGGTGCAGATGACGTACGCGAGGGCGTAGCCATTATGCATATGGAAGGCGTTGACGTTTCCATCACCGGAAACTCCACCAACCCTACCCGTTTCCAGCACCCCGTTGCAGGAACTTACAAGAAGGAATGCATCCTCCAGGGCAAGAAGTACTTCTCCGTTGCATCAGGCGGCGGTACCGGACGTACACTCCACCCGGACAATATGGCAGCAGGTCCTGCTTCCTACGGTATGACCGACACAATGGGACGTATGCACTCTGACGCCCAGTTCGCCGGATCTTCATCAGTTCCTGCACACGTAGAGATGATGGGATTCCTTGGAATGGGTAACAACCCTATGGTAGGCGCTACAGTGGCAGTTGCCGTTGCAGTAGCCCAGGCAATGTAATCAACACCTGATTCTATACAAACGGAGGCGGCTGACATAAATCAGCCGCCTCTTTTTTTGTCTTTTTTATTATCTTTGAAAGACAACCACATAATGATATCCCTATGAAAAAGTCTGGCGTATGTTTACTGAAGGCCGTGGCGCTTGCAGCGGCGGCTGTCGTATTTGCTTCCTGCGGTCCTAAATGGCAGGAGACCGGCAAGGACGGATATAATCTGGTAATTCAGAAGAAAGGCAGCACATTGGGCTACAGCCCTTCTTCCGGAGTGACCTTGCTGACCAAGGGCGGCTATGCTTTCAAGGACCTTAACCGCAATGGCGAACTGGATACATACGAAGACTGGCGCAAGCCTGCAAGGGCCCGCGCGGAGGACCTGGCATCCCAGTTGTCGATTGACGAGATTGCCGGACTGATGCTTTACAGCGGGCATCAGGCCATCAACGGGCCTGACATCACCGCCGCCCAGAAGAAGTTCCTGGAGGAGGACAACCTTCGTGCGGTCCTTATGACCAGCGTTTCCTCTCCGGAGGACGCCGCCCGTTGGAACAACAACGTGCAGGCGTTCGTGGAGGGCCTGGGCCACGGGATTCCTGCGAACAATTCTTCCGACCCGCGCCACGGGGCGCAGGCCACGGCAGAATACGACGCCGGCAACGGCGGAAGGATTTCAATGTGGCCGTCATCCCTTGGAATGGCCGCCACCTTCGATCCTTCCCTGGTGGAGGAATTCGGGCGGATAGCATCGGTGGAGTATCGCGCGCTGGGAATTGCCACGGCGCTGTCGCCACAGATAGATTTGGCCACGGAGCCTCGCTGGAGCCGCTTCAATGGCACCTTTGGAGAGGATCCCAATCTTGATACGGATATGGCCCGCGCGTACGTGGACGGCTTCCAGACTTCTTCCGGCAAAGCCGAGATAGGTGGCGGATGGGGCTACGAGTCCGTGAACGCAATGATAAAGCACTGGCCGTCCGGAGGCCCGGAAGAAGGCGGGCGGGACGCCCACTACAGTTACGGCAAATACGCCGTATATCCCGGAGACAACCTCCAGACCCAGATGAAGCCATTTGTTGAGGGAGCGCTGAAACTGAAGGGTAAGACTGCGATGGCATCGGCAGTTATGCCTTATTATACGATTTCTTACAATCAGGACCCCTCCGGGGAGCAGAACGGAAACAGTTACAGCAAATACATCATCACCGACCTGCTGCGCAACACCTTCGATTTTGACGGCGTGGTGTGCACGGACTGGAACATAACCAAGGATTACTTCCACGTTGAGGGATTTGAAGGCAAATGCTGGGGCAACGAGACGCTCACCGAGGCTGAGCGCCACTTCAAGGTTATAGAGGCCGGAGTGGACCAGTTTGGCGGCAATAACGAGAAAGGACCCGTGATTGAAGCCTATAATATGTGGGTGGAGAAGTACGGGGAGAAGGCTGCCCGCAAGCGCTTCGAGCAGTCTGCGGTGCGCCTTCTGATGAACATCTTCCGTACCGGCCTGTTTGAGAATGCATATCTGGACCCTGCCGCTACAGCCGCCACTGTTGGTAAGCCGGAATTTATGGAGGCCGGCTACAAGGCCCAGCTCAAATCCATAGTAATGCTCAAGAACCACGCAGGGGCCCTGCCGCAGAAGAGCCGCGCCAAGGTTTACATCCCGCAAGTGCCTTCCACCGGCCGTGGCGCCACCAGGTTCACCGACCCTGTGGCTGAATCTATGGTCCTGAAGTATTACGACAAGACATCAGATCCAAAGGAGGCGGACTTTGCAATAGTGTTCGTCCAGGCCCCTGCCTCAGGCAGCGGATACAGCGTTGAGGACCGCAATGCGGGAGGAAACGGCTATGTCCCTATCAGCCTGCAGTACAATGACTATACTGCCGATTACGCCCGCGAAACCAGCATTGCCGGCGGTGACCCGCTCGAAGATTTCACCAACCGCAGTTACAAGGGCAAGACCGTGACAACCTCCAACAAATCCCAGATGGAACTGGTTCGCGACACAAAGAAGGCTATGGGAAACAAGCCTGTGGTTGCCGTCATCAGCATTTCCAGGCCTATGGTGATGAATGAGATAGAAAGCTACTGCGATGCCATTCTCCTTTCCTTCGGCATCCAGAACCAGGCCATAATGGAGACGATCAGCGGGGCGAACGAGCCTTCAGGCCTGCTCCCTATGCAGCTTCCTGCCGATATGCGCACCGTGGAGGAGCAGTATGAGGACGTTCCCCGTGATATGCGTTGCCACAAGGATACAGACGGCAATACCTATGACTTTGCCTTTGGGCTCAACTGGTCAGGGACCATCTCGGACGCCCGCACAGAAAAGTACAAGTAATAGCCTTTTTATTACTTGTTTTCCGGATAATCATTGCTTAAATTGAGAGCAGGAAAAAAACACTAAAATCTGATACCTATGAAAAGGATACTGTTTCTATTGTGCGTGGCTGCAGCCACGTTGGTTTCCTGCTCTGAATCCACCCCCAAATCGAGCAGGGAGATGGTTCTCTGGTACAACGAGCCCGCCGGCGATGTCTGGCTTGACGGCTTGTTCATAGGCAACGGCTATATGGGCGGAAATGTTTTCGGAAGGACTGAGAATGAGCGCATCGCCCTCAATGAGTCCACATTCTGGTCCGGCCGTCCGCACGACTACAATGATCCCGAGGCTCACAATTACTATGACCAGATCAAGCAGCTGATGTATGACAAGAAATACAAGGAGGCTGAGAAACTGGTAAACGAGCATTTCTACGGAAAACCGGCAAACCAGCAGACCTACGCACCTGTAGGAGACTTCCTTCTGGATTTCAAGCCGGCAGGTCCCATCAAGGATTACTATCGCGAACTGGATATGGAAACGGGTATAGTTACCGTCACCTATATGGAGGGAGACGTCAAGATGACCCGTGAGGTGTTTATGTCTTATCCTGACCACGTGATGGTGATGAAAGTCTCAGCGGACAAGCCGGGCAAGGTTAATGTAGAGGCAAGGCTCGACAGCCCTTTCTGCAGGAAAAAAGCCGCCAGCGGCAACCGCCTTACGATGAATGGAACGTGGAGTTATCTCCCCACCAGGATATTCGACCTTATTGCAAAGGTGGAAGGCGACGGAATGAGCTACCAGACGGATGTGGTTGCAATTCCGGAGAAGGGCACCCTGGCCGCCACGGATACCAGCCTGGTAATCTCAGATGCCAATTCAGTCACTTTTGTCCTGACCATAGCCACCAACTTCGTAAACTATAAGGACATAAGCGGAGACCCCGGCGCACGTTGTGACAAGGTGCTCGCCGCAGTCCAGGGAAAGAGCTACAAGCAGTTCAAGGAGACCCACGTAAAGGATTTCTCCGGCCTTATGAGCCGCGTCCATCTTACCGTTGGTGACGGTTCTGCGAACAGCAAACCTACAAACGAGCGCATCGCAGTGCTCAGGGAAGGCGGACCGGACCCGGATCTCCAGACAAAACTCTTCCAGTTTGGACGGTATATAACCGTATCCAGCAGCCGTGAAGGCAGCGAGCCTGCAAATCTCCAGGGACGCTGGCTGCAGGACCTGCTCCCTAACTGGGGAAGCAAGTACACCCTGAACGTAAATACGGAAATGAACTACTGGCCTGCAGAGGTCACCAATCTTTCAGAATGTACGCCTCCGCTGTTCCATCTAATTGAGGATTTGGCAGATGCCGGAGCTGAGACTGCAAAGCTCTATTACGGGGCCGGAGGATGGGTGTCGCACCACAACACTGACCTTTGGCGCGGTACGGCGCCGGTAGATGCCGCCCGCTATGGAATGTGGCCTATGAGCGGCGTATGGCTGTGCCAGCATATCTGGGAGCACTACCTGTTCACGGAAGACATAGACTTCCTCAAGAAGTATTACCCTATTATGAAGGGTTCCGCCCAGTTCGTCCTGGATATCCTGGCGGAGAATCCAAACTATGGATACCTGACAATCCCGTTCTCAATGTCTCCCGAGCAGGGTTATTACATAGACGGCAATCCTGAGGAGATGTTCCTTGCACCTTGTACCACAATGGATATAGCTTTGATCAAGGACCTCTTCCCTCACTGCATAGAGGCTTCAAAGATCCTGAACGTTGACAGCGACTTCAGCGCCAAACTGGCAGATGCACTGGAGAAGATCCCTCCATATATGATTGGCAAGAACGGAATGCTTCAGGGATGGATCGAAGACTGGACCCGCGGCCGTGAGAACCACAACTGGTCCGGCACCTGGGGACTCTATCCCGGCAACTCCATCACCCTCAGGGGCACCCCGGAACTGGCCAAGGCTGTAGAGACCTGGCTGGAGCCGCGCCCTGTAACGGTATTCTGGAACAGCGCCATTGACATCAGCCAGTGGGCAAGGCTCGAGAACGGCGCAAAGGCGGATGAGATCCTGAGGAAGATCATAATGAGCCCCGCCCGCAGCAGGAGCGGCTTTGGCAACAACCTCCACTTCTCAGGCTCCAACCAGTCTGACATCAACTTTGGCCTTACCGCTGCTATGGCCGAGTGCCTCCTCCAGAGCCACGACGGAGAGATCAACATCCTTCCCGCACTTCTGCCAACTTGGCCGGAGGGCTCCGTAAGCGGTCTCAAGGCCAGGGGAGGCTACGAGGTGAGCATCAACTGGAAGGATGGTAAGATGACATCCTGTGAGATCAAGTCAACACTGGGACACCCGTTCACCGTAAGGTATGCCGGCAAGACAAAGGACTTCAACTTGGCAGCAGGCAAGTCCATCAAACTGGGCCCGGATCTGGAATAGAATCCTTTGCATAGAAGAGAGGCGGCTGAAGATATCAGTCGCCTCTTCTTTTATTAAGAAAAATATATATCTTTGCAAAAAGTATATATATGCAAGGAGAGGCGACAAGAAAACTTATAGACATTAAAATGTCTGTATTTGAAGCCCTGAGCCGAAAGGCGCGCCTGAAAGGGGTTTCATTAAAGAGATATATAGAGGACCTTCTTGAAGAAGATTCGCGTCACGGGGACAATCCTGTTCCCGAAGGAGTCTCTGATGAAAAGATAATCTACCTTATTGGAATTGCAAAGCCTTCTGTCCCTTTGGATCCCATTGAAGATGAAAGACTTAAATATATCCTTTCAAAATGAGACCGCGGATATTCTTCGATACCAACATAATGCTTGACCTTATACAGGAAAGGCCGGGCTATCAGTATGCCGCCAGGCTCCTGCAGAGGCAGGAGGATGGAGATATTACCGTATGCATTTCCATACTGTCAATGGCAAACATAGCATATGTGCTGCGCAAGACCATTCCGCAGAACCTTATTGTCCCAACCCTGAAACAGATCTCTTCCGTAGTGGAAGTTATTCCAATGGACAACGACCAGTTACAACTGGCCTTGCTGATGGAAGGCCCTGACTTTGAAGATATAATGCAAGCCGCCTGTGCCGCCTCCTACGGTTGTCAAGTCATCCTGACCCATAACCCAGGGGATTTCAAGATAAAGAAGGGCCTATTGGACACCGTGAGCCTTCCTAACGTTATGACACCGGAGCAATACTCGCATTTGATATGAAAATTGGCAGACTATTATTATTGTTGGCATTGACAGCCTCCTGTGCCGTCAAGCCTGACTGTTCTTTGCAACGCATAGGGGAGGGCTTTGCGGCCACCACGGTGAATACCTGCGTCTTCCGGGGTTTCTCCGTGACCAGCGATGACAACTGGCGCGCGGCCGCGTTCTACGACGCCGATTCCTATGTGAACATCGCCTTCCAGAAGCAGGGGAGTGACACCTGGGATGTGACGCGCACCCAGTATAAAGGCAACACTGCCGATGCCCACAATGTAATAAGCATCGCCCTGGACGGGGACGGTTACCTCCATATGGCTTTCGATATGCATTCAGCCCCGCTGAAGTACTGCCGAAGCCTTGGGCCCTACGGCGCCGTGATGGGAGACCTCCAGCCAATGACAGGGACTGGCGAAGCCGATGTCACATACCCTGAATTCCACCGCCTCTCCAATGGAGACCTGCTCTTCTTCTACCGTGACGGGGAATCCGGGCGCGGAAACCTGGTGCTGAACCGCTACAACCTCCAGCAACAGCAGTGGCAGCGCGTCCAGGATGTCCTCATAGACGGTGAAGGCCGGCGCAACGCATACCCCCAGATGTATGTGGATTCAAATGACGGCATCCATCTTTCCTGGGTATGGAGGGAGACCTGGGACGTATCCACCAACCACGATATGTGCTACGCATATTCTCCCGATGCCGGCGTCAGCTGGCAGCGCACGGACGATACCCGCTATGACCTGCCAATAACCCTTTCCACCGCCGAATATGCCTGCCGCATTCCTCAGGAAAGCGACCTGATGAACCAGACATCAATGACAGCCGATGCCTCCGGGCATCCGTACATTGCCTCATACTGGACATCTGACGAACGCGGCATCCCCCAATACCGCCTGATATGGCACGACGGCCGCAAATGGAATGAAAGCACCGTGGGGCGCCTCTCGCAGCCCTTCAGCCTCGCGGGCGGCGGCACAAAGAAAGTGCCTATAGCCCGTCCTCAGCTGGCGGTCACCAACGATGGCGTCTATTATTTCTTCCGGGCTGAGGAGTTCGGCTCAAAAGTCTCGGCGTTCCATACACGCAAGCTGACTTCCGAAAAATGGGAACTCCTTGAACTGACAGATTTCCCGGTAGGGGAGTGGGAGCCTTCCCTGGACAGCGAGGCGCTGAAGAGGGAATCAAAAATCACCCTGTTTGTGCAAAACGCCGGACAAGGAGACGGCGAGCAGCTTTCAGACTGCCCGCCGCAAAACGTATATATAATGGATATCCGTTAGGAATCCGTTTATTTCATCTGCCACCAGTCCCAGTCGAAGCCTTCGCCCTTGAAGACGAAGAAGAGGTCGTGAACACCTGATGCACCCTTGAGGGAGCAGGAGAAATTTTTGAAGGATCCCTTTGTGTCGCTGAGGTTCATTGTGCCTACAAGAGGACCGTTTTCAGTGTCGAGCCTTATTTCCACTGCGGCAGGGCGGATAGCGTTGACGTTCATTGTAAGGGTCTTGGCCCCTCTCTTGAAATCGACTCCGGATACTTTAAGGTGCTCACCGGGGTCAATGTCAGTGACAGTGATCATCCTTCCCATCTTGGAGGTCTTGAGGCCGTATCCCCAGGACATTGTCTCCGCCTCTACCTTGCGGAACGGGTTGAACGGCTGGATCTGCTCAAGGACGTTGTCCTGCCAGTAAGGCACCTTCTGGATGCTTCCGTCCGGGTTGTAGTGCATCTCGGCTGCGGAAACGCTGCGCCTTTCGTGGTGACGGAAGGTCTCAAGGTGCATAACCTCGTAGTTGAGGCCGAAGATATATGACTTGCCCTTATAGTCTATGATTCCGGGGTGGTTGCCCCTGGTACGCCAGGTGCGGTCCATAATGTGTCCCATTGACTTCCAGGGTCCGGTTGGGCTGTCGCTCATCGCATAGCCTATGCCCTCAGGGCAGCAGGTGGATGCGAATGCCAGGTAGTACTTGCCGTTACGCTTGTAGAACCAGGGACCTTCCTGGTAGAAGTCAATCTTGTAATCCAGCTTATGGATCTCGCTGCCCAGGGATATCATATCCTCGTTCAACTTGGCCCAATAAACGTTGGGGTTGCCCCAGTACATATAGGCCTGACCGTCGTCGTCTACCCATACCGTAGGGTCGATGTCATCCCAATGCTCCTTCTGCCATACCAGCGGCTCTCCCAGGGGATCTACGAACGGTCCGTAAGGGGAGTCAGCCACAAGTACGCCAATTCCGTGGCCGTGGATGGGGCAGTACATATAGAACTGTCCGTTCCTTTCCACTACTTGGAGGGCCCAGGCGCCGTTGTTGCCGTCGTACCATTTGAAATCTTTCAAGGATGCAACCGCACCGTGGTCCTGCCAGTTGACCATATCTTCAGAGGTGTAGAGGAGCCAGTCCTTCATCTCGAAGCCGTTGGCGTAGTCCTCGTCGTGGGTGGTGTAGAGGTAAACCTTTCCGTCATATACCATAGGAGCGGGATCGGCGGTGTATTTTGTCTGGATAAGAGGCAGGTTGACGTGGGAGTTGAACTTCCACCAGTCAAGGTCAAAGAGCTCCTCATCGCCTCCGCTGAACAGCAGGTAAACGTCGTGGACGCCTGTAATTCCAGCTCCACGGACCGGAGCAGTGATCATCATATTGTCATTGTTGACCGGAACTGTGGCAATGGGGCGGCCGTCTTCCATCTGGTCTATGTAGAACTGGATGCTGCCGGGGTTCTTGAAATTGAGCATTTCAATCACGGCCATAGTAGGTTCCTGGTCGCCGAAGTCCACTTCGCGCACCCTGATCCAGTCTCCGTTGTGGATGGAGGTAACGTAGTGGCGGGTTCCGGGAAGGCGGTCAACCTTTACGCCGTAGCTTTCGGCCATTGTCTCGGCCTCGATGGTCACGTACGGGTTGATGGTGCCCAGTGGCTCAGGTCCTTCCACTGTTGCAGGGATGAACGGGATTGAGCCATCGGCGTTGAACTTGAACTCTTCAACTGCGGCGCTGCGGTGGTAGCTGCCTCCGTTAGGGGTCTCGGACGTGTGGTAGAACATATAGTCGCGGCCTTTGAAAGTGATGTTTCCGCCGTGTATGGTGATACTCCTCGGATTCTTGTCCATTATGCGCCCCCTGAACGTCCAAGGGCCGTTGATGGTAGGAGCGGTGGAGTACCCCATATACTCAGGGATGCCTCCTGCAGCATAAGACAGGTAATAGATGCCGTTGCGCTTGGTAACCCAGGGGCCTTCTTCATACTGTGTCATGTCCGTGACCCTTCCTAAGGTCCACTTTGTTCTTGGCAATATGTCTCCGAAGGAAGCGGGATCGTGGTAACCGGGCACTTCCTGGTATCCGTTCTTGAAGGATATCATATCGTCATTGAGCTGTCCGTACCAAAGGCCCTGGTTGCCCCAGAAGAGCCAGGCGCTGCCATCGTCATCAATGAATATGGTGGGGTCAATGAATCCCCCTCCGTTTGCAAGAGGGCCGCCGATGGCGTCCTTCCAGGGACCTTGCGGATTGTCTGCGACCGCTACGGCCAGGCACTCTCCATATCCTGGAGCAGTGCAGCAGACGTACCAGTACCATTTGCCGTTCTTTTCAACGGCCTGGGATGCCCAGGCGCGGTTTCCCTGGTTGGCCCAGGGGAATGTGGCCGTGTTGACAGGTACACCGAGATATGTCCAGTTGACCATATCCTCCGTGCTGAACAGAAGCCAGTCCTTCATCTTGTAGTTGGTGGCGTCGTCCTCGTCGTGGTCCACGAACATATAGACCTTGCCGTCGTGTACGTACGGAGCCGGATCAGGGGTGTACATCACCGAAGTGATAGGGTTCTGTGCGAAGGCTGCAATGCTGGCGACAGCCATTCCAATAAATGAAAGAATCTTTTTCATATCTGTACTGTGTTGTTAATTCTGGTCAGGTTTTACATAGCGGTTGCCTGTCTGGGCCTTTACCGCGTCAATGAATACGGGGGAGTACTTTGGCTGGTCTCCCATACCGCGGGCTATTGTCTGGTCGTTGTACTTGACAATGAGCAGCTTGTAGAGTTTCTCCCAGCGCTTCATCATCATATCCGTATAGGTTTCGGTCTTGCCGGTGAGGTAGGTAACAAGGTCGCCGGCCTGCATTGAGGCGGCGCGCTGCTCAACTTCTTTCTGGTCATCGGCATAGAAGTCCTCCAGTTCTTTCTGGGCTTCCTTAAGGTCGCCTATCATTGCGCTGTAGCGCGGATATACCATATTGGCCACGAAGTTGTTCATCCAGAAAGCGCTGTCAAAGCTGAACTCCTGCATACTGTTGTTCTCGCGGCGGAAAGGCTCCGGAACGCGGTTGATGCCGCAGTAAACGGGAACGTAGGCAACCATAGAGGCGTCGTCCATATTGAAGTAGGTCACTCCGCCAAGGACGTCGGGGAGCCAGTCGCGCATATGGCAGACCATTGTCATTCCGCTCTGCTGGCAGCCGATGGGCCTCTCGCGGAACATCTTGGTGCCGTCGCTGGACTCGAAGTTCACGGGCTGGCTGCGGTATGGCGATGCCCAGGGTCCGGCGCTGACGTCGGCGGTCATATCGAGGGCAGTGCCCTCGTAATGGTCGCGCATATCGTTCATAATGTCGCGCACTGAAAGCTTGGTGTCGGGCTTGATCCACAGGGGCAGGGCGTCATATTCGCTGGTGTCGCCGTACAGGTAGGGGAGGTACTTGTCCATCTCGGCGGTATCGTAGTGGTGGCGGTAGAAGCTCCATACGCGGGCCTCGCAGTAGCGGATTGCGCTGAAATCAAGCGGGCCGTAGGCCTCGCGCCAACTGAAATCCGCATCGGGGCCGCTGTAGTATCCCTTTGCCTTGGCAAAGGAGATGCATTCTGCGCTGTACATACAGTCTTCGGCAACATAGAAGCCTAACTTCTTGTCTATCTTCTTGGCCTGGGGGAATTTGCGGATGCGGCTGGAGTTGGCCCAGGCGGTTACGCAGTCGTCCGGGAGCCTGACGGCTACCCAGACTGCACCCTTGTTGCCGGGACCCTTGCCTATGATTTCCATAATCCAGGCTTCGTCCTTGTCGCAGATGGTGAGGTTCTCTCCGGTGGAGTTGTAGCCGTACTCCTGCACAAGGTGGTCTATTACGGCAATTGCCTCGCGCGCTGTGGCCGCCCTCTGCAGGGTTATGGCCATCAGCGTGAAATAGTCGAACCATCCTTCACGGTTGACGAGCTCTTCGCGGCCGTCCCAGGTGGTCTCAACAATGGATACCTGGTGGTCGTTCATAAGGCCGGCAACGCCGTATGTGTATTCTACCTGCGGGATGAGGCGGGCTTCTCCTCCGGGGCCCATCCCCCTTAATGATACCATCTCCCCGGGAGCGTGTTTCCCGGCAGGGTAGTAGGAGAGGGGAGAAGCGAAGCCGAAGCCGTCGCAGTTATAGGTGCAGATCACGCTTCCGTCAACGGAAGCTTTCTTGCCCACGATAAGGTTTGTGCAGGCGAACGAAGCCACGCATAGCAGGCTCATTGCCACTGAAAGGACAGTTCTTTTCATATGTGTCAGTTATAATTGTTATTTCAGCCCAAGCAAGTCTGCGGCCTCCTGGGTGAGGTAGGGCTTCACAGCCTCGTAAGGGATTGTGAATGAAGGCATTCCCATAGCATAAGCGGCTATCTCATATTGCTGGTAAACAAAGCAGAGACCGTTCTCCGTGGGGTGGGGAGTCCATCCCGGGAAAGGGACCGTCTCATCTTCTAGGAACAGATAGTCCCGTACGTTGCCGGCATTGACGGAATTGTCATTGTCCGAGAAGTATTCCACAAGCCCGGCTACCAGAAGGCTTTGCATAGGGGCCAGGGCGTCGTCCCTGAGGAACTTCTCCACCCTGTGGCCGTCTTTCTTGTCAAAGGTAGGGGAACCCTGGCCTATAACTCCGCCGTGGGCTCCGCCAAGATAAACGTAGTCGGTAGAGTTGAAGACCACGAAACGGGCGGTCTCATACTGTTTTTCCAGGGTGAAGTCGTACTCCCAGCGGGGTGTATCTGCCAGGATATCCTTTTTCTGTTCGTCGGTCAGGTCCTGGTCTTCCAGAACGTATGAAGCGCGCGCTTCATAGTCTTCTGCCGCATTTGAATCCAGCATGTCTATGGCCTTGCGGCGGTAGTAATCCACTACTGCTGCATTCTCGTCTGGATTCAAGTCATAGGCCGGGAAGAGACGCTCCCCCTCATAGGAACCTATGAAGGCAAGCTGCCCGTCCATAATGTCTATGAGGCCCTTGCGTATTGCTCCGTCAACTCCTTTCTTGGACACCGGAAGCTCGGCCTTGATGGACACGTCGGCATATTTGGCGGAGTCGTCAAAGGTGAAAGTCTCCGTCTTTATGGTTTTGGCAGAATTGTTACAGCCGGACAGCGCCAGAATGGATATCGCGGCTGTAACAACTGCAGTTTTCAGGTATGATTTCATTATCGTCCATTACTTGAAAAGGAGCTGTGCGAAGTTGTACAGGGCGCGCCTCCAGCTAAGCCACTCGTGAGCCGTGCCGGGAGAGATGTAATAGTGGGCGTTGGCGCCTGAGGCCTTGAGCTCGGTGGTCTCCTGGATGGGATCGGTCCCGTCGCCGAAGCCGGGCACCCTGTTCTCGAGCTCGCGGCTTCCGAAGCTTACGAACACAAGCTTGTTGGTCTGCCTGAAAGTGGGAGTGTTGTCTGCGTCGGATACGGTGATGGTGCCGCCGCTGAAGATTCCAATGTTGGAGAATACGTCAGGATGGGCGAGGCATATTGACTTGGTTTGCATTCCTCCCATTGAAAGGCCTGCCATTGCGCGGTGGGCGCTGTCAGGGATGGTCCTGAACCTGGCGTCGATCATAGGGATGGTCTCATTGACGAGGACGTTGCCGAATGCGCCGGCAAAGTCAAAGCCTCCCATCATTCCGCCTGCCGGGCGTCCGCCCTGGCCCTGCGGAGCTGCGGGACGCTGGCCCTGCGGAGCTCCGGCGGGACGCTGTCCCTGGGGTGCTCCTGCGGGAGCGCCTGCCGGGCGCGGCATTGTAACTGAACCGTTCTCCATCACGATGATGAAAGGAACAGCCTTGCCTGCAGCGATGAGGTTGTCCATTATCTGGGCGGTCTTGCCCTGCTGGGGCCAGCCGTACTCGTTCTCGCCTCCTCCGTGCTGGAGATAGAGGACAGGATACCTCTTGGTGGGGTTCTTGTCGTACTCTGCGGGAACATATACGAATGTGTGACGCATTGACTGGCTTATCTGGGACCAGTAGTAAATCTCGCGGATTTCACCCTGCGGAACATTCTTTACCGCATAGAAATCTTCGTCGGCTGCCGGAACGTCAACTCCGCTTCCCCAGCGGCTTGCTCCGTAGTAGTACAGGCTGGAAGGATCCGGAACGCTTGCTCCGTCAATGTTCAGCTGATAGTAGTGGAATCCTTCGTCCTGAGGACCTGACTCTCCAATCCAGGAGCCGTCGGCATCTTTGCGAAGGTCATATTTTACGCCGCCAATGTCCAGCTGGACGTACTTGGCATCCGGTGCGCTCACTTTGACGCGCACGCATCTTTCGGAATTCACTTGGGGGTATTGTTTGCCGGGCTGCACGTTGGAAGCGGGAACGAAGTCTTCCTTTACCTGGGCGCCGGCAATTGCTGCGATGAAGCAGAAAGCGATGCAGAAGATTTTTTTCATAATGCTGTTATTTAGATTTAATGTAAATGTCGTGCTGGTTGAACGGGATTTCTATGCCGTTTTCGCTGAAGGCCTTGTAAATGGCCTCAAGGGCGCGGGCAGGGAACGTGTAGTGGGTCTCTACGGTAGAGTAGAGGACCACGAACAGGTTCACGGCGCTGTCGCCGAAATGGTCCAGGCGGATGTCCACCCCAAAGGTGGGATCTATTATGTCACGCCCGAACTTGTCTTTCTTCATAAGGGGCTCTAGAGCCTCCAGGATAACCCTGCGCGCCTTTTCCAGGTCCGTGCCGTACCTTACTGTCACGGGAATCTTGAGCAGCTCGTAATTCTTGCCGCTGTTGAGGTTCTTGAAGTTCTTGGTGAACAGGTCGGTGTTGGTGAACGCAATGACGGACCCGTCTTCCTCTTCTATCTGGGTGGTGAGGTAGCTTACGCGCTGTACTATTCCTCGTACTCCGTCGCAGGAAATCTTGTCTCCCACGCGGATGCGTCCCGCCATAAGCTGTATTCCGTAGAACAGGTTGTTGATTGTGTCCTTCATTGCGAATCCCAAGCCGGCTGCGAGACCGGTGGAAATGAGGGTTAGCGCGGATGTAGGAACGTGCAGGATCGCAAATACTATTATGAAGAACAGCAGCCAGCCTATTACCGAGAAGATGGTGTTGGGGAGGCTCAGGTTGACGTCATTGTCTTTGAGGGGAACGCCCCTGTCGTCCAGTTCCACTATGCTGCGCAGCTTATATATCCTGAACAGGCCCTTGAACAGGTAGATCAGGTACCTGAAGACAAAGAATACGGCCAGGATGATGAAGAAGTTCTGAAGGGTGAGGTACCTTGAAGCCTCCGGCTTGAAAAGCGGCTGGCGGAAAAGGGCCTCGCCTGCGGCGGCTATCTTGTAAACCCTGGCGGTAAGATGTATGCTGGCGGGAATGGACCAGATGATGGTAAGGGGAACCACCACCATCCTGATAAAGTCATAGAACCAGGTCACCTCTATGAACGCGTCCTTGTCGGAAAGGGGAAGCATAGGGTTCTCCTCGTGGTAGCGGACTTTCTTCTGGGCCACGCGCCCGTCGTAGTAGCGCTTCATCAGGTAGTAGATGGTAGTGATGGTGTGGAGCAGGGCGAGCAGGAATATCCAGAAGGTGAGCAGCAGCACTCCGACCATGGCATAGCCAGCCAGCGAGCATACGAGGGTGGCCACCATCACTCCTACCGAAGCCCAGGTATATCGCCTGTCCGTAACGGTGACCTCCTTCCTGTATCGGATGTTCACTGCCGACTGCCAGGAGATGAATACCAGGAGGGCGGGAGGGAAAATCAGGGGCACCACGCTTGCGGGAAGATAGATAGCCCTCATAAGTATGCTGAGGAAGGCCAGCAGCAGGGTGGGGAGGTATATGTTCCTGGAAGCCTTGGACTGGTATCCCTCTATTCTGATAAGGAGGGAGACGAAGATGGCCAGGGTGAGCCAGGAGAACTGCGAAAGCAGCTCGTAGGACATCTTCCAGTACTGATTGTTGATGGCCGGCTTTATGAGCAGCATCAGCACTACATACAGGACTATGGCAAGGATAGGGGACAGAATGGGCCTCAAGGCCCTTACCCTCTCGTCCTTTACGAACTTGAAGAAAAGCAGGTTCAAAAGGGCGGCCGCTATGAATGCCAGCAGCAGGAGAATGAGCATCAGCAGGGCGTACGCCAGTATGTAAGTCCCGTCCCAGGTGCGTGCGCCGGGCAACGATGAAGCGTGCCCGTCCGCGCTGCCGGAGGCCAGGGAGGCGTAGCGGTTGTACATATCCTCCTTTACGTTCTGGATGAACGATTTCCAGTTCTTGATTATGTAAACGATGCTTGCGTTATCGACAATGAACATGCTCTTCTGGGAGTTCTCGTAATTGGTCTGGGCATATTCAAAGGCTTGCTGCAGGCGCAGGTCTGTGTTGGCGTAGAGCAGGCTGTCCTGAATGGCCATTGCCACGGACTCTTCATACATCCCGGTAAGGGCATCGGTATAGTAAAGGCAGCTGTCTATGAGGGCGGCCTGTACGGAGTCTATGCGGATGATGGGCTCTGGAGGAGGGAGTATAGCTACCAGGGAATCGTCCAGCGCCAGCGTGTCGACGGATGGCGCGGGGATCATTCCGCGCAAGGTTTCTCCCAGCAGGGAATACTGCCTGAGACCGGCCTTGGAGGCATTCATAAGGTTGTCCGACAAGCTGACTTTCTCGTGGAAACTCTGGTACATCTTGGAGATGTCCTCCAGTGCGAAAGCCATATCGAAGGAGAACTCCGGGTTTTGGGAATATAGTTTGAGCGTCAGTTCATCGGTAGCCTTGACCATCCCGGCAAGTTCTTCGCGCCATTGCCGTGACGACACCGATAAAGAGTCGGACCCGAGGGCCGCGGCGTGGGAGGCTTTGAGTTCCTCCAGAAGGTTGGTGAGAGTCCGGGTCTGGTCTGGGTCAGGGTTTTGGGCGAAAGCTCCGGGAGCGCCCAGGAACAGCGCCGCAACCGTAAGGGTAAGGATGTGTTTGAGTCGCATCATTCAGGAATGTTAGAAATCAAAGCCTATGGAACTATAGAAGGTCACACCATCTGTACTGTTCCACTGGAACGCAACCCGTAAAGGTCCTACCATTGTCTGGCGTGAATACTCCATACCCAACGCCCACAGAGGATATGTTACCTTAAGATCGCTAAAGTAATAGGAATCCACCGCAACACCTCCCCTTACCGTGACATAGTTCTTGCGGACGAAACGATACCTCAGGTCAAGCTGGCTTATGACGGATATAGGGAGAGTATTCTTGTAAGCCGAGGGGTAACCGAAGAATGGCAATTGGCGCTCCGTATAACGGTTAGGCATAAACCCGCCGAAGGTGACTACGTGCTTGGGGTTCATGAGAAGTTCCGGCGAAGGGGCTGTATCAAAATTCTTATAGAAATCCTTTGTCATATAGTAGCCCGCCCTGAGCGATGGAAGGATGGTGAAATTCCTGCCAATGGAAAATGCCGCCTCTATGGATGCGGCCGTGGACCAGTAATTGGGTACGACGCCGCCTTCCGTAACGGTGGTTCCTTCCACGTGGTAATATGCGTCTTCGTCCAAGTCAATGGAATAGCCTTTGAAAACATAGCGGCCACCCAGAGAGATACGGAGTCCCTTGGTAGGGAAGTACCCGTCATCGAAAGTATCGTACTTGAAGTTGGCGAAGGCGGACAGCCAATAACTCTTCCAGTCCCAGCCTACCCACAGGTCGTCATAAGACAGATAACGCTCATAGGGGTCCATCTCTGCGGTAAATCCTGCTCTCATAGAGCCGAAGAGCATCCTTGAATCCTCCATGAACAAATCTATGGCGGTGGTGAAGAGCCTGTCCTCTACGTCGGACTGCCACCCGGATGAACTGTTCAGAAGAGAGTTGCGGAATGTCGCTCCTATGGACGGGAGCCCTATGCGGGAATTAATGATACCTTCAATGGCCAGGGACGGGTTGGTGCCCAGCTTGAGGTCGGCCGTCAGGCGCGGTCCGGAAAGCCTGCGTGTGCCCAGGCCGTAATGGAGGGCGATGGCCACGGTTTCGTCGGTATCGGCGCGGAGGCCCAGGGCAAGGTCGTTTACGGGACCTTTCTGGCAGTCGAATACAAGGGTGTAGGGCTCCTGATGACCTTCAAGGCGGTACGTGACGGACTCGAAAGCGTTTGTGCCATATATCCTGTTGAGCATACGCTCTATGGTTGCCCTGTCATACATTCCGTCCACAGGATAATCGCTTTTGTGAAGCACCTTGAGCCGCTCGTCTTCCGTTATGCCTTCGAACTGTATGTTGTCCACCAGCACTTTGGTCTGGGCGAGGTTCACTGCCGGCGGGTTCTGGCTGATGGCGGGGACGGGCTTGCCTGCCACTTTCCTGGCAATGGCCTCGAATTCTTCCTTGTGGTCCAGGGCGTTCTTGTATCCCTGGTCTATGATGTCATCGACGCTCTTGTCATCGAAAGACAGCATATTGTAGCCGGTGAGCTCGTGATGGACGTCCATATCCAGCATTTCCATAGCCGGCCCGGCGGTTCCGGAGGCCAGGAGGGTGATGGTCTGGAAGAGGAAGTCGACGGGGGTGTTGAGCTCGTTGATTTCCCTGTGTATGGCCATATCAGAGCCGATCACTATGTCCGCACCCATCTCTTTGGCCAAGTCCACCGGGAAATTGTTGCGCATTCCTCCATCCAGGAGGATCTCGCCGCCGCCGCGGACGGCCCTGAAATAGAACGGAATGGCCATTGTGGAACGCAGGGCGGTGGTTATGCTGCCGTCAGTCCAGTATTTGGGGGTCATGGTGTAAAGGTCCGTGGCTACATTGGCGTAGGGGATGGGCAGGTCTGCAAAGCTGATGCTGTCCTGGTATCCGACGCTCACGGAGCTGAGCATATTGCGGACGTTGAGGCCGTAAAGATAGCCGTCAGGCATTCCCAACCCCATCTTGTTCAAAGATTCCTGAAGCATGTCGGCGGTACCGGTGCCCGCTTCTTCGGACATCCTTTCCAGAAGTTTCTCCTGCTCCAGGCGTCTCTTTATATCTTCGTTGTCATAGTGGTGGGGGATACGGATCACATACGTGTCGCGGTATTGCTTGATCTTGTATCCTACATACGAGTTGGGGATATTGTCCGACATCATCACAGGCCAATCTATGGCGCGTACCAGGGAGTCAAGCTGGTCGTGCTTGTAACCCATCGCGTACAGGCCTCCGATAAGGCCGCCCATACTGGTGCCGGCTATGACGTCAACGGGGATGCCCAGTTCTTCCATGTATTTAATCACGCCCAGGTGGGCAAGGCCGCGTGCGCCGCCTCCGGCAAGCACCAGGCCCACCGTGGGGCGGTACTGGCGTATGGAATCCATCCGCTCCCTCACCTTGGCAAATGCCAGGGAGTCAGCTTCCGGGGTTGCACTTTGGAGAATCTGTGCGTTTGCGGCAAGAGGAAGGCACAGGGCTGCAAGTATCGATGCTAAGAATTTTTGCATGGGCAACAGGTATCTCTTATGGGAAAAGGACTTCAAGGCCATCGTAGGCGGCGCTGAGCGGAGCCGGCAGGGTGGCGTCTATCTGGGCTTGGGGAGGGTAGGTCCTTCCCAGAT
Source organism: Bacteroidales bacterium (assembly GCA_017960545.1). Lineage (GTDB taxonomy): Bacteria > Bacteroidota > Bacteroidia > Bacteroidales > UBA932 > Cryptobacteroides. The sequence continues at coordinate 7,014 of JAGCYZ010000100.1, read as the reverse complement.
GGGTTATATACACTTTCTGCCCCTCGGCGGGCATATATTGGCGGCCGGCGGAAAGCACCTTTACGGTGGTGCCTACCAGTTCTACGCTGGAATGTGAGAAGAGGCGCTGGTCCGGCGTATAATCGGCGTCCATTGTGGCCTCCATAATTATTCCAGTGAGGAATTTGCGCTCGCGTGAGAACTGGCCTACGTTTGCAAAGCCCAGAGCCCTGGCGGTAAGGCCGCCGGTGTCGGTGGCATAGAGCACCCTGGCGGATTCCTTTTCGATGAGGTAGATGAGGGTTTGCTCTTCGTTATAGTTGGAAGCGTGGTTGGCTGGGAGGGCCGTCACCGTGAGGCCTTCCACTTCCACCTTCTGGCCTTCTTTGAGCGGGAAGAACTCAGGAACGGGCTTGCCGGTTTTCTCGGAGGCTTTGTTGAAGTCGCTCTGGGCCCTTTCGAGCCAGGATTCGCTAAGGTAAACGCGCTTTATTCCCACCTCCAGGGCGGCTTCGGGAACATAATGGTCGTTATGGGAATGGGTGTAGAAAATCACCTGCGGATGGCAGTCTGAGGGAACCATATCCACGGCGGTCTTGGTGAGGTCGAAGATGACCTTCCCGTCCACCAGGATGCTGGCATTCCTCCTGTACTCCCCGTTGATGGGCTGGCCGCGCCAGTCCGCTCCGCCGGTTCCCATAAACCTGATCTTGATTCCCGGGCCGGTGGGTACGTATTCCGCAGGCCCGGCATTCCTTTGAGGAAATCCTCCCTGGGGCATTCCCTGGGGCCTGTCAGGGGGAATCTGGCCTCTGAGCAGGTTCAAAGGATTAAGAATGGCGGCCGCTACGGGGCTAAGCGCTGCAATCCGTATAAATTTTCTTCTTTTCATTGTATATCTGGAATTATGTTATTAGTCATAAGATTCAAATATAGGGAATATTCTCCTTTTTTGTTCCTTTTCCTTTTTGTAAATTTACCGAAAATACTGATAACCATTTTTCTGCCCTTATGACCCCCAGACAAAGGGAAATAATAGATCTGATACATTCAGAAGTGAAGCCCGCCCTGGGCTGTACAGAACCTATAGCCGTGGCCCTGGCAGTTGCCAAGGCTACGGAAATCATTATGGAAAACTGCCCCGGAGACTGCCCCGACGGATGGCGCAGGAGTGCGGATTTCAAGATTGACGTCCAGGTGAGCGCCAATATCCTCAAGAACGGGATGGGTGTGGGAATACCCGGCACCGGAATGGTTGGAATTCCCATAGCCGCCGCCCTGGGGGCGGTATGCGGGACTTCCGCCCTGGGGCTGGAAGTGCTGAGCAACCCCTCTCCGGAGGATGTGGACCGCGCAAAGCAGTTGGTCGAAGCCAAAGCTGTCTGCGTGAGCGTAGCGGACACCGAGCACCTGCTATACGTGAAAGCTACTGTGGCGCTTGAAGGAACTCGCGCAAGTGCGGAGGTGAACCCCTATGCTTCGGCCGTCATTGAAGACAACCACGACTGCATTGTTGAGACAAGCTTCGCCGACAAGATTCTGATGAGCTCTGAGTCCGCAGCCGCAAGCGCTGACATAGGCACCAAGGATTACGGCCTTTCCGTCAAGGAGATATACCACTTTGCGCTTGAGATGCCGTTCCAGGACATAGCCTTTATTCTTGAAGACCGCACACTGAACCTGGCGCTTGCCAAAGAAGGCCTCTCCGGAGATTATGGCCTCAAGGTGGGGAAGGCCATACGCGAGAACCAGCAGGAAGTTTTCGGGGACGATTTCCTTAGCTTTGCGATGGGTATGACCGCAGCCGCGTCCGATGCCCGAATGGCAGGATGCACCCTTCCCGCAATGTCCAACAGCGGCAGCGGCAACCAGGGAATTACCGTGAGTATGCCTGTGATAGCCTATGCCATCAAATACTCAGTGGATGACGAACGGTTGGCAAGGGCCTTGATACTCAGTAATCTGGTGGCCATCCACATAAAGAGTTACCTTGGAAAGCTCTCCGCCCTTTGCGGCTGCGTGGTTGCCTCCACAGGCTCCGCCTGCGGAATAGTTTACCTTCAGGGCGGAGGACTTGAAGAAATATCCGCCGCCATCCAGAACATGGCAGGAAACATTACCGGAATGGTATGCGACGGCGCCAAGGTGGGTTGCGCAATGAAAGTTGCATCGGGCGTGTCCTGCGCGGTTCAGTCCGCAGTCCTTGCCCTCAGGGGTACCTGCATTCCCTCCACGGACGGCATAATTGAAGATGACGTGGAAAAGACCATCCGCAACGTCGGGAAAATAGGCTCCGCCGGAATGAAGGCCACGGACCGGATGATCCTGGATATAATGCTCTGCAAATAACGGGATTATTCCTCTTTGTCGTTCAGGAACGGGAAAGCCTCGCCCTTGACCAGCCAGGCGACGCCAAAGAGCAGGAGCAGGAGGATCTCGATCACCATCACCAGATAATCGGGCGCTTTCAGGAGGCGTACTGCAATAAAGGAAGACTCAATTACCAGCATTCCATATCCGCATACCCTGTAAATGACGTTGCGGATACGTTTGCGGTCAGTCATCTGGCCGCTGCTCCTGGTGAACTGGAAGATGCTGTTCATTGCAATGATAAAGAAGAACAGAGCGGCGCAGACCACGTGCACTGTATGTGAAATCTCAACCGGAAGCTGGAAGAATCCTACCGGAGTCCCTTCCGGAATCCAGCTGACCTTGCAGGGAAACAGCACTATCCCCAGGCCGAAAGTGCCGGCGAGTGAGGTAATGAAGTTGTCCAGATTATCATAGCCGATATAAGAGATGAGCACTATGCAGGCGGGGACCAGCACACCTACAAGGGCCGGGCTCAGGTAATATGTGGCTGAAAGGCTCCACCACCAGTCATCGCTGGGATGGTCTGCAATTCCTGCCGAAAACAAAGCCAGCCAGGGCAATATTATACCCAACAACCCGCACAGGTTCCTGATGCGGAGATACATCTTCTTTTCCTTTGTAGCAGCGACTTTCATTACTAGCAAAAAACTTTGCTCAAAGATACGGAATACTTGCGTATATTTGTTTAACTTTGGCTTGAAAAGCATTGCTTAAACAATAACACTCAATCTGATATGAAACGATTCTTCCTGATACTGCTCCTGACGCTCTCCGCCATCGGCGTTCAAGCCCAGCTGGTAACCTTCCGCGGCGTCAACCATTGCGGCATATTCACCAACGAGAAGGACCTCCTTAAGGAATGGCCCGCAGAAGGCCTCCAGAAGCTATGGGTTGTAAATGATGCCGGAAAAGGCAATTCCAGCGCTTTGGTAAGCGACGGATTCATCTATACCGCCGGCCTTACGGAAGACGAGAAAGAAGAGCAGCTGACCTGCTTCAAGCTGGACGGCAGCGTGGTATGGCAGGTAAAATACGGCCACGCCTGGACCAAGTCCTATCAGGAAACCCGCTCCTCTCCAATCATTGACGGGGACCGTCTCTATATGGTCAGCAATATGGGAGAACTGGTCTGCCTCAACCGCGCAGACGGAAAGATCCTGTGGTCTGTAGATTATTGGAAAAAGTACCAGTTGACACCCAATGACCAGGGTATCTGCGAACATCCGCTGATTGACGGCAACAAGATTATAGTCACCACTTGCGGAAAGGACGTCTGCATGGCGGCTTTCGACAAGATGACGGGAGACGTTATCTGGGAGACTAAAGGATTTGGCGACAACGCTATGTACCTTATCTCACGTATCGTGGAATGGAACGGCCACAGGCAGGTCATTGGGGGTACCGAGCTCCATATCTTCGGGGTGGATCCGGAAACCGGCAAAATGGTTTGGAACGACGACCAGTGGATCCCCCAACTTGAAGAAAAACCCTGGCTGAACGCAATGATCAACAGCCCCATTTTCTACAATGGCAAGTTGCTGGTAAGCCTTGGCGACGGCCACGGCTGCACAATGTACCAGATGGCGGACGACCTGTCTTCCGTCAAGGTCCTTTGGAAGAACCAGGAGGCCGATTTCTATATCGGAGGAATGATTGAGATGGACGGCGTTGTTTACGGCAGCACAGGAGACAAGCAGAGATGGGCCGCCGTCGATCTGGAAACCGGCAAGACCCTCTATATAGAGAGTTGGCCCGGAGGTAAGGGCCGCGGGGCGCTCATCGCCGCCGACGGCATGTTCTATATGTTCGACGAGCGCCGCGGCAACCTGGGCCTTGCTCGCATCAATCCCCAGAAACTGGATATCGTGAGCGAATTCCGCATCACAGACGGTTCCGGGGCCTGTTTCTCCCATCCCAGCATATACGACGGAGTCCTGTACGTACGGCACGGAACGGCACTGATAGCCTACAACGTCAAGAAATAAAAAAAGCACCGGCATTTCTGCTGGTGCTTTTTTTTGCTCCCGAAAACAACGAAATATTGAACCGGTGGCGGGATTTCCTCATAGTTGTCAAGTTTATTGACGAAAACTGAAATTGGCTTATGCTTTTACTTGAAGAGATCCGAATGTGAACCCAATCGGACCAGTTTAATCTGATTCCGGGCTTCATCAATCCAGATTAACAGGAAGTCATTCAGAACATGGCATTCCATACAATCATTATACTCTCCACTGAGTTTGTGAGGTTTGAAAGGTGCGTCAACTTTTCCGTTATCCCGAAGCTGTTGAAGCACGGTCTTGAGAGCGTTTATTCTATCAGGTTGCCCCTTATATCGCTTCAAATCCTTCTTGAACCTTGTAGAATAGACAATTTCCCACATATCACAACTCCGCTACAAAACTCTCCAGATTATCCACATCAAGTCTTTCCATTTGTTTCCCGGACCGTGCCTCTTCAATGGCTTTGACAGTTTCATCGTTTGGCTCGTTATATACAATGTCCATCAGGACGGTCTCCACATAGTTATTTAGACTCCTGTTTTCCTTTTTCGCCTTGAGCTTAAGACGGCTGATCAAATCTTTGTCCAATCTGAAGGCAGTTTGAACCTTAGTTGCTGTGCCTATCATAGTGTTATATTTTACACTGCAAATATATAACATTATTATAACAAAGACAAATCCTGTCGGAATGAGTGGTTCATTTATCCGTTGCTTTCTCCAGATTCTTGATTCTGTCGGAGAGGGCTATAATCTCCATCAAGACGGCCCAACATCCGACAGAGAGAAAGACACCTCCGACCAAAGATGTCATAGCCGAAGGGACGCACATCTCGCGGCCGGACTCCAAGACACTATGACTATAGAGGATAGAAAATAGAATCCCGCCGATTAAGCCCGTCCATGCAATGACCAAAATGATCTTTTCAATAATTGTCCGTTTCATAACACATATTATTTCATAATAATACTCAAATATATTGAACCTCTGTCCAAGAACGAGTTCCTCTTCACATACGGCTTGAAATCAGGGAGTTACGAAGAAAAAGAAAATGGACAAACCCTCAATTTTGAAGATTTGTCCGCTTTGGCTCCCCTTCTAGGACTTGAACCTAGGACCCCCTGATTAACAGTCAGGTGCTCTAACCAACTGAGCTAAAGAGGAATATTTTGGCGCATTTCTGCGACCGGATTGCAAAGGTACGATAAAATATATATTCTGCAAATTTTTCAGACTATTTTTTTCTTATCTTTGCTCTGCATTCCCAAAGGGAATAATTATCTGGTATGGACGTAGGTCAATTGGCGGAAATGATCAGGGAACTGGTTCCCTGCAGTGAGGAGATAGCGCTTCCGGGTCTGGGGGTGTTTGTTGTGGAGGAGGTTCCGGCAGCGTTCTCTGACAGGGGTTATACCGTCAATCCTCCATACCTGCGCCTGGCATTCCGCCAGAAGACCAGTGAAGACAACTCGCTTGTCAATCTATACGCCATCAGGAATTCCATCTCACAGAAGGAGGCGGCAACCATTCTGGGCGGCTTTTTCAAGCGCCTGGCCGCCGTGCTGAGGGACAAGAAAAGCGTAACGCTTCCGGGAATGGGACGTCTGAGAGCCACCAATGAAAACATTTTCTTCTTTGTCCAGAACGAGGATATAGATATATATCCGCAGGGCTTCGGTCTGGGAAGCATATCGCTCAAGACCCTTACCTCTCCGGCGGATGATGAAGACTTGCTGCTGGATCTGGTGGATGATGAGCCTGTGGGAGAGAGCCCCGACCAGGTTGGGGACGGCAAAGAGGCTGTCGTGGAAGGAAAGGAAGAGGTTCTGGATGGCAAGGCTGGTGCCAGAGCCCTGAGGATCGTCCTCTGGAGCGTACTGGGCCTTGTAGTGCTGTTCTTTGCGCTGCTGGCCATCCTTGGACGAGTGGCCCCGCAGCTTGTAGATCCAGTGCTGTACAATTCACAAGAACTTGAACTGCTCCGACAATTGCTATGATAGAACTGCTGTACCCCGCAAAGCCCGCTCCCATTATGCCCGCCCCCCGTTCCTATATGGTGGACGAGAAGATTGGCAGGGACGAGGAGATGCTTCCCATAGTGGAGCCTTCCGGCCTGGTAGTGGGGCAGATGGCACGTTCCTATGCGCACGGAGGCTCATTCCTCCTGCATCCTGTGGTTCACCTGCATATTGTTGACCGATATGGCAGAATTTATCTGCAGAAGCGCTCCTCTTCAAAGAAACTGTATCCGGGACGATGGGACACCGCCGTAGGCGGCCATATAGAGTATGGCGAGTCCATTGCCGAAGCGCTTATGCGCGAAGCCAGGGAGGAGCTCAATTTCTATGACTTCAACCCGGTATTCCTGGATTCCTACGAGTACAGGAGTTCGGTTGAACTGGAACTGATATGCGTATTTGCCTGCATTGGCAATTTCAAGATAGATCCGCACAACGTAGAAGTGGAGCAGGGCCGTTATTTCACCGACAAGGAGATCAAGGGAGGGGACCAGGAGATGTTTACCCCCAATTTCCTTAGTGAATACGAACGGTTCAAACCCGCTTTCGATGCCTTGCTATAGATGATAAGCCGCTATAAGTCAAGACCCTTGCTCCGCGTGGGCATAATGTCAGGCAGGCAGATGGAATTCAGCCTGCCGGG
>JAGCYZ010000099.1 GCA_017960545.1 Bacteroidales bacterium | reverse complement strand
ATATACTGCGGTGGCTATAGCGGTGAGGACCCACCTCTTTCCATTCCGAACAGAGAAGTTAAACTCACTGGCGCCGATGGTACTGCCCCACCAGGTGGGAGAGTAGGTAGCTGCCGTTCTTCGAGGACGCTGACCAGATTGACTGGCCAGCGTCCTTTTTTTGTATATATTTGTACAAACAACTGTACCAGAGTATGAAACGCAGCCTTCTTATTTTCTTTATGCTGGTCTCCGCAATAGCGGCTTCCGCCCAGCAGCAGTATCAGTATTCCGTTGACAGGAACATCCCTTACAGGACGGGCGGGGATGAGTATGTCACCGAGATGTGCAATGTGGATGTAGCTTATGTCCAGGGACTTACGGACCGTCCGGTAATAGTATGGTTCCACGGAGGTGGAATGACCGGCGGGTCCAAGGAAGTGCCCCAGGCACTTATGACCCGCGGTTATATTGTAGTGGGCGTGGGATACCGTCTTTATCCCAAGGTATCCGTCCAGGACATTGTAAAGGATGCGGCTGCGGCCGTGGCCTGGGTCTTCGGGAACATTGGGAAATACGGAGGAAGCACCTCTAAGATATATCTGGCAGGCCATTCGGCGGGAGGAACCCTGGTGGACCTGGTTGGACTTGACAAATCCTATCTTGCAGAATACGGCATCGATGCTGACAGCATAGCCGCCCTGGTTCCTTACAGCGGCCAGGTGGTGACCCATTATACGGAAAGGGGAGACCGCGGCATACCTCCGCTCCAGCCAATCATAGATTCCCTTGCCCCTCTCTACCATATGAGGCCGGACTGCCCTCCAATGCTGGTAATCTCCGGCGACAGGGAGCTGGAACTCTATGGCCGGTACGAGGAAACCGCCTACTTTGTCCGTATGATGAAGCTCCACGGCCACAAGGACATCACGTTCTACGAGCTTGACGGCTTTGAGCACGGCGATATGGTGAACCCCGGACACCAGATATTCCTTAAATATCTGCGCAACCGGGAGCGTCAGAATCAGAGCCGCTAATTGAAAAAATATGCTTATCTTTACCCTAATCTAACGGGGTATAAATTATGGAACTTGCAATAGGGCACATTTCCCAGATAATAGGTCCGGTGGTTGACGTCCACTTTGACAACGTTACGCATCAGAATCTGCCGGGCATACACGAGGCTTTGAGCATCAAGCGCTCCAACGGCGGTATCCTGATAGTCGAAGTCCAGCAGCACATTGGCGAAGACACAGTGCGCTGCGTGGCTATGGACTCTACCGACGGTCTCCGCCGCGGCATGGAGGTTACGCCAAACGGCGCCCCTATTTCCATGCCTTCCGGAGAGCAGATCCGCGGACGCGTGATGAACGTGGTGGGCAATACCATCGACGGCCTTGGAAAACTGGATACGGGGACACGCCTCCCAATTCACAGGGAGCCGCCCAAGTTCGAGAACCTTACCACTTCCCAGGAAGTCCTCTTTACCGGAATAAAGGTGATAGACCTCCTGGAGCCTTACCTCAAGGGAGGCAAGATTGGCCTCTTTGGAGGCGCCGGCGTGGGAAAGACCGTGCTCATCAAGGAACTCATCAACAACATTGCCAAGCGCCATAACGGATTCTCCGTGTTTGCCGGAGTGGGCGAGCGCACCAGGGAGGGCAACGACCTCCTGCGCGAGATGATCGAATCCAACGTAATCCGCTACGGCGAGGAGTTCAACAAGTCTATGGAAGAAGGCAAGTGGGACCTCTCCAAGGTGGACAAGGAGGAACTCAAGAAGTCCCAGGTGGCAATGGTGTTCGGCCAGATGAACGAGCCCCCGGGAGCAAGAAGCTCCGTGGCCCTCTCCGGCCTCACCCTTGCGGAATCGTTCCGCGACTCCACCTCCCCGGACGACCCCAAGGACATCCTGTTCTTCATAGACAACATTTTCCGATTCACCCAGGCGGGCTCCGAGGTGTCCGCTCTGCTGGGAAGGATGCCTTCCGCCGTGGGCTACCAGCCTACGCTTGCAACGGAGATGGGTGCCATGCAGGAAAGGATCACGTCCACCAAGAACGGGTCCATAACATCCGTCCAGGCCGTTTACGTCCCTGCCGATGACCTTACTGACCCGGCTCCCGCCACCACATTCTCCCACCTGGACGCCACCACGGTGCTCAGCCGCAAGATTACGGAGCTGGGAATATATCCCGCCGTGGACCCTCTGGAGTCCACTTCCAGGATACTGGATCCCAATATCGTGGGCACGGAACATTACGACACCGCCCAAAGGGTCAAGCAGATACTCCAGCGCAACAAGGAACTCCAGGATATCATTGCCATCCTTGGTATGGACGAGCTCTCGGAGGAGGACCGCATCACGGTAAACCGCGCCCGCAGGGTGCAGCGTTTCCTGTCCCAGCCGTTCTCCGTGGCGGAGCAGTTCACCGGCCTTCCGGGCGTGATGGTGGACATAGAGGATACCGTGAAGGGCTTCAAGAAGATACTTGACGGAGAGGTGGACTACCTCCCGGAGCAGGCCTTCATGAATGTTGGAACCATAGAGGATGCCATAGCCAAGGGCGAGGCCATACTTAAGAACGCCGGCAAATGATATCCGTAGATATACTTTCACCCACAATGTCCAGGCACCTGGACGTTGACTGCATCTTCTTTCCGGGGGTGCAGGGCCCTTTCGAGGTGCTGCGCAACCACGCGCCAATCATCTCCCTTCTGGAAGAAGGGAAGATCCGCTGGCGCGTAAGCGGCACGGAGGACTCGATGGAGGTGAAAGGCGGGGTTGTGATGGTAAGGGACAATGCCATCAAGGTTTGCATAGACTGATATGAAAAGACTTCTGTACATATTCCTGATCCTCCTTTCGCTGCCGCTCGCCGCGGCCGCGCAGGAAGGGGAGGACCTGGATATGAAGGAGTTCATCTTCGGGCATATCGCAGACAGCCACGAATGGCACATCACTGCAATCAACGGCAAGGAGATAGCCATTCCGCTGCCCTGTATAGTGTTTGACAATGGCGTGCACTTGTTTATGTCCAACAGGATGGAGCAGAACGGCTACGCCCTTGACGAAAACGGCAAGATGATAAATGCCGCCACGGGCAAGCGTCCGTTTGACATGTCCATTACCAAGAACGTCCTGGGCCTTATGATAGACAGCCTGATCCTTGTGCTGCTTATCCTGCTTTGCGCCCGCTGGTATAAGAAACACGATGTGCTCAAGGAGACGCCCACCGGCATAGCGGCCCTTCTGGAGCCCGTCATAATGATGATAAACGACGATGTGATAAAGGATGCCGTGGGCCCCAAGCACGAGAAGTTCGCCCCGTATCTGCTCACAGTCTTCTTCTTCATCCTCATAAACAACCTTATGGGAATAGTGCCTTTCTTCCCGGGAGGGGCCAACATCACCGGCAACATAGCCGTGACAATGGTGCTGGCTATGTTCACTTTCCTTATGGTGAACCTGTTTGGAAACAAGCATTACTACAAAGACATATTCTGGCCGGACGTCCCCATTTTCCTCAAGGCCATACCTATTATGCCTACCATTGAGGTGGTGGGAACCTTGACAAAGCCCCTGTCCCTTATGATCAGGCTTTTTGCCAATATGCTGGCCGGACATATTATGATACTCTGCGCCGTGGGAGTGATATTCCTCACGGCAAAGATGGGACCCGTGATAAACGGCTCGCTGAGCGTGGTAGCCGTGCTGTTCGGGATATTCCTGAACTGCCTGGAACTGCTGGTTGCGTTCATCCAGGCCTATGTGTTTACAATGCTGTCAGCCCTTTTCATAGGGATGGCGCATAAAGAACCTGCAGAAGAAGAATAAACAAACAACTATAATTTTATAACATTATGATTTCAACCATTTTACTTCAAGCTGTTTCATTTAACAAGATTGGTTCTGCATTGTGCGCAGCAATTGTAGCTTTTGCAGCTTCTTGGGGTATCTCCAAACTGGCAAAGTACGTGATGGAGGCTTCCGCACGCCAGCCGGAAATCGCAGGCGGCCTCAGGACCACCGCCATCATCGTGGGCGCCCTTATAGAGGGAGTCTGCCTGTTTGCAGTAATCGTTTGTCTGCTTTCACTGTATTAACGGAGACTATAGATGAACCTGATTACGCCTGACAGCGGTCTGGTGGTTTGGATGACCATCATCTTTGCCATTGTGTTCTTCATACTGGCAAAGTTCGGATTCCCGGTCATCACCTCCATGGTCAAGAAGCGCAACGACAAGATTCACGACAGTCTTGCCGCGGCGCGCCTTGCGGAGGAGAAACTGGCCACCCTGGCCCAGCAACAGCAGGAGCTGTTGGAGAAGGCCCGCGTGGAGCAGGCGGCCCTCCTCAAGGAAGCCGCCGCCGCGCGCGACAACCTCATAACCCAGGCAAAGCAGCAGGCAAAGGAAGAGGCGGACAAGATTATCCAGAACGCAAGGCTGGAGATTGCCGCCGAGAGGGAAGACGCCCTCAGGGATGTGCGCCGCCAGGTGGCGGAAATATCCCTGGACGTTGCAGAAAAGGTAATGAGAAAGACTCTCCAGGACACCGGCGAGCAGGCACAACTCGTTGACCGCCTCATTGAGGAAGCGTCAAGGTCCACCAGGCCGGAAAGCTGACGGAAGAATGAACACAGGGGTAATATCCAGCAGATACGCAAGGGCGTTGCTGCGGCTCACCACAGAGAACGGCAGCGCCGCTGCCGTGTATCGTCAGGTGCGTGCAATGCTGGACAACCCCGATGCGGTTCCATCTCCGCTTGAGCCGGACCTTCAGAAGTTCGTGAGCCTGCTGGTGGCCAACCACAGGGAGCAGTATCTGAGATTTATCTTCAACAGTTATGTGAGCCTGTACCTCAAGGAAAACAATATGAAACTTGCCACGCTCACTACCGTTACCTCCAATCCGGAGCTGGAGCAGAAGATCCGCGCCCTTGTTATCGAAAGGACAGGATGCGGCCTGGACCTTAACGTTAAGCTGGATCCCAAGCTCATAGGGGGATTCAGACTTGTAGTTGACGATTTGCTGCTGGACGCAAGCGTATCCTCCCAGTTGGAAAAGCTTCGCAGGCAGTTCATTGAAAAGACAAGCAGATTAGTATGACGCAAACATTGAAACCAAGCGAGATAAGCGACGTCCTCCTTGCCCAGCTAAAAGGGATTGACAATTCCCTTCAGTGGGAAGAGGTTGGAAGCGTGCTTCAGGTCAGCGACGGAGTCGTCCACCTCCGCGGCCTTTCAGGCGCCGAGGCGGGAGAGCTCCTGGAGTTCGAAAACGGCGTGATGGCCGTGGTGATGAACCTGGAGGAAGATAATGTGGGAGCGGTGCTTCTGGGCCCCACGGACCTGGTCCGCGAAGGGATGTCAGTACGCCGTACGGGACGCATAGCGTCCGTGCGCGTAGGTGAATCCATGGTGGGCAGGGTAGTGGACCCCCTTGGCAATCCGCTGGACGGCCTGGGCGAGATAGGCGGTGAACTTGTGGATATGCCCCTGGAGCGCAAGGCTCCGGGAGTCATCTTCCGCCAGCCTGTAAATGAGCCCCTCCAGACGGGAATCAAGTCCATTGACGCTATGATCCCCATTGGACGCGGCCAGCGCGAGCTCATAATCGGAGACCGCCAGACAGGAAAGACAGCCATTGCCATAGACACCATCATAAACCAGAGGAGCGAATACCTCAAGGGCAAACCTGTCTATTGCATATACGTCGCGGTGGGCCAGAAAGGCTCCACGGTGGCCAGCATAGTCCAGACCCTGCGTTCCAAGGGTGCGATGGACTATACCATCGTGGTCACGGCATCGGCAGCAGACCCCGCCGCGCTGCAGTATTACGCCCCGTTCGCCGGAGCCGCAATAGGCGAGTACTTCCGCGATACGGGCCGTCCCGCGCTGGTGGTTTTTGACGACCTGTCCAAGCAGGCCGTGGCTTACCGCGAAGTTTCCCTGATCCTGCGCCGCCCTTCGGGCCGCGAGGCTTACCCGGGAGATGTGTTCTACCTGCACTCCAGGCTGCTCGAGCGCGCTGCCAAGATCATTGACCAGCAGGATGTTGCGGAGCATATGAACGACCTTCCCCAGTCCCTCAAGGGCAAGGTGAAGGCCGGTGGATCCCTCACGGCGCTTCCTATCATCGAGACCCAGGCAGGAGACGTTTCGGCATACATTCCTACCAATGTGATTTCCATCACCGACGGCCAGATCTATCTGGAATCCGGACTTTTCAATGCCGGAGTGCGCCCGGCCATCAACGTGGGCATTTCAGTGTCCAGGGTTGGAGGCTCCGCCCAGGTCAAGAGTATGAAGAAGGTTGCCGGAACCCTTAAGATAGACCAGGCCCAGTACAACGAGCTGGAAGCCTTCTCCAAGTTCTCTTCGGACATAGACAAGGTTACCGCGCAGGCCCTTGACAAGGGTAGGAAGAACAACAGGCTGCTCATACAGCCGCAGTATTCTCCTATGCCGGTTGGCGAGCAGGTTGCCGTCCTCTACTGCGGCACCCGTTCACTGTTGTCCGGAATAGCCCTTGACAAGGTCAAGGACTTTGAAACCGATTTCCTGGACAATATGCGCGCTTCACACGCCGATGTGCTTGAAGAGCTTGCCAATGGAGTCCTTTCAGACAATGCGCAGAAAGTAATAGAAGCGGTAGCGGCCGCGGTTTGCCAGAATCTGCAGTAAATGGGATCGCTCAGGGAGACAAAGGAAAGGATAAATTCTGTAAAAGGGACGTTGAAGATCACGACGGCCATGAAGTTCGTGGCCTCTTCAAAGCTTCACAAGGCCCAGAATTCCATAGAGGCTATGATTCCCTATCAGCAGGCCCTTTCCCAGGTCTTCCAGGCTCTTGGGAGCGGCAAATACGGGCTTGAAGGGAAGCAGGGCGGAAAGGTTGCCATTGTGGCAATGGCCTCCAACACCTCCCTTTGCGGAACATTCAACGCTACCATCCTTAAAGCCGCCCTTGAGCAGGTTGAGAAATATCCGGAGGCGGACATCTACGCCATTGGGCGCAGGATGGCCGAGCCTCTGGCCAAGGCGGGCCATCCTTCCGTGGGCGACTTCACGGCCCTGATGGCCAAGCCGGAATACGGCCAGGCCGCCGCCCTGGCCGACAGGCTCCGCGCCGCATTCCAGGACGGGGCCTACAGCAAGGTAATCCTGGTTTACAACCATTTTGCAAGTTTCGTTTCCCAGCAGGTGAGGGTGGAGAGCTTCCTTCCTTTTGAAGTTCCCGTCCAGGAAAAGGACCGTCTGGAGGACGAATTCATAGTTGAGCCGGGAGTAGAAGAAATTGCAGACCGTCTGCTTCCAGAAGTGCTCAGGCTCAAGATCTACACAACCCTTCTGGATTCATCCGCAGCGGAGAACGCCGCCCGCACCATTGCAATGCAGACGGCTTCTGACAACGCCCAGGACCTGCTGAGCGAACTGACCCTGGAGTACAACAAGGCCCGTCAGCAAAAGATTACAAACGAGATTCTGGATCTTATAGGCGGTTCGCAACAGTAACCGCACTCTCTATCCCCCTGAAACCAAGGAGGAACTCGTGAACATTCATACGCTTCTTGCCGGCCAGCTGCAGGTCGGTAACGGAGATTGCACCGTCTGCGGTACCTATTGCAATGTATGTCTTGCCGTCAGTTCCAATCTGTCCGGGAGCAAGGCTCCTTGCAGGCATCTTCTCCCCGAAGAATACCTTAAGCTGTATGGGGTTTTCATCCTCCGGCCGCTGTATGAAAGTGAAGGCGGTGGGATAGGGGCTCAGACCCCTGATGAGATTGTAAACATCTTCAGTGCTGCGGTTCCAGTCTATGCAGCAGGTCTCGCGGGTGATCTTGGGAGCAGGCTTGAGCTCCTCGGAGCCCTGGATGAAACTCTTCTGCACGCGCATCTCCGCATTATGGTCGATAAGGGCGCGGACGGTCTGGAGGACAAGGGCGGTTCCCTTCTCCATAAGGGCGTCGTGAACGTCGCCGGCAGTATCCGTAGGCGCAATCTTGTGCTCCTCGCGGAAGATGATCTGGCCGGTGTCTATGTTCTTGTCCAGCATAAACGTGGTCACGCCGGTCATTCTCTCGCCGTTTATTACCGCCCAGTTGATAGGGGCTGCGCCTCGGTACTGAGGCAACAGGGCGGCGTGCAGGTTGAATGTTCCAAGCTTGGGCATAGCCCATACCTCTTCAGGAAGCATCCTGAAGGCCACTACCACAAAGAGGTCCGCCTTGAGCGCGGCCAGGCTTGAAAGGAACTCGGGATCCTTGAGCTTGACCGGCTGGAGCACGGGTATGCCGTTCTCTACCGCATATTTCTTGACGGCGCTCTGGTTAACCTGAAGGCCTCTGCCGGACTGCTTGTCCGCTACAGTTACCACTCCCACAACCTTGTAATGCTGGGCCTTGCCGTTCTTGACAAGGGCGTCCAGCGGAGCCACGGCGAACTCGGGCGTACCCATATAGACAATCCTGGTCTTGTGGAAAAATCCTCCTATGAAACCTTTTATGGTATTCCAGCGAGTCTTTATGGCATCCAGATTCAGGAATGAAGAATCGTGCACGGCCTTGCTGGTAAGCAGTATGCCCAGCGGAATGAGCAGGTACGCCGGCAGGAAGGCTCCGTTGACCGGATCAAGGACTCCGTTCTTTGTCATCTTTGCCCCAATGAGGTCCACGATATAGTAAAGCACGAAGAACAGGGCCGATATGATGGCCGGAGTGCCCAGGCCGCCCTTGCGTATCAGGGCGCCCAACGGGGCGCCGATGAAGAACAGCAGCAGGCAGGCTATGGCCTTGGAATATTTCCTGAGGATTTCCAGTCCCGCCCTCCTGAGTTCAAAGATATATTCGTAGAGATCCCTGTTGAAATTGTTCAGTTCCGCAGAGATTTCATAAGCTTCCACGCTCGCCCTTTCATATGCGGCTATCTCCTCGTCCTTTGTCTCCCATTCCATAAAGTTCTCATACTGGAACAGTTCCAGGTCCTGGTGGAAGAAGGCGGTGTCAAACTGGTGCTTCTTGTACAGGTTGGTGGCGTCGTCGAACATCTCCACCTGGGCTACGTGCAGGGTGTCGAACTTGGCCTGCATCGAGTCCCTGTCCGCCCTCAGTTCAGAGAGGTCCATAGCCATCACCTGGTCTCCGTACTTGTTCTCCTCCGACCTCTCGAAAGCATAGTTCTTGAGGGGGATGATGAGTTCCTGCCTGTCAAAAGAGATCTTTTCCAGCGCCAGGTCCTTGCTGTTGGGGTTTATGGTGTTGCTTTCTACGTAATTGACGCCGTTGTACATAATGAAGGTCAGGTAGTCCTTGGACTTGGACATCCTGAGTACGGCGGAGTCCGCTAGGGTCACGGTGGTGTTGCCCTTGTTTGCGGAATGGTCATAGACCATCACGCCGTGCATCATTCCCGTGCTCTCGTCATTGCTGTCAACGCGCAGGACGTAGTTGTCTATGCCGTCGTAGAAGATTCCGGCCGGGATCTTGATCTCCTCCTTGGTACGGCCGATGTCGTCCCTGAGGGTATAGATCCTGTTGTATGAATAGGGTACCAGGTTGTTGGAAGCGAAGAAGGCTCCCACGCTGATGACTCCGGACGCGATGATCAGCGGGGCCATTATCCTGGTTATGGAAATACCTGCGGACTTTGCCGCGATGAGCTCGCTGTTTTCCGCCATCTGGCCCATTGTCATCATTGCGGCAAGCAGGGTTGCCAGCGGCAGGGCCAGCGGCAGGATTGTGCAGCTTCCCCAGAGGAGGAATTCACCCACCACCTTCAGACTCAAGCCCTTGCCCACCAGTTCATCTATGTAAACCCACAGGAACTGCATTACGAGCACGAACAGGACCACGAACAGGATTGCTACGAACGGTCCTATGAACGACTTGAGTATGAGACGGTCAAGTTTCTTCACTTTACTGGGTGATATGCTTTACTATGGCTTCCAGCGCCTGCCCCAGACCTGCAATATTCTTGCCTCCGGCAGATGCGATGCCCGGCTGGCCGCCGCCTCCGCCCTGGATGAACTTGGCGCCCTCGCGGATGTCGGCTCCGGCGTTGCGTCCGGCCTGAACCAGGTCAGGAGTGTACATAAGCACCAGCTGAGGCTTTCCGCCGTATTCGAAGGCGGCTACCGCAGCTGTGTTGGAAACTCTCTTCTGGAGGGCCAGGAGGGCGTCGCGGAGCAGTTGAGGCTCCGTCTCGGCCTTGGTCCAGCGGATGATGTTGATTCCTCCTTCGGGGGCGGCGAGCCTCTCGAGCGCGCCACTCAGCTCCACTGCCTTTGCGGCTGCGAATTCTTCCGCCTGCTTCTTGTAGCTGGAGTTTTCTGAAATCATCCTCTGTATTGCGCCCTTGAGGTCGGGTGCATTGTTGAAGAAGGCCTTGGCCTCCTTGAGCATTTCCTCTTCCTTGCGTACGTATTCTTCCGCCGCGGCTCCGCTCACGGCCTCTATCCTGCGTACTCCGGCGGCTATCGCGCTCTCGGACAGGATCTTGAAGAGACCGATGTTGCCTGATGCGCTGGTGTGGCATCCTCCGCAGAGCTCCACGCTGTCACCGAACTTGATCACGCGGACAACGTCACCGTACTTCTCGCCGAAGAGGGCGATGGCTCCCATCTCACGGGCTTCTTCCATAGTGGCGTCGCGCTTTTCCTGGCGGGGGTTGTTTTGGCGGATGAGCTCGTTCACGCGGGTCTCAACCTTGGCGATCTGCTCGTCCGAGAGCTTCTCAAAGTGGGAGAAGTCAAAGCGGAAGTACTTGTCGCATACGAACGAGCCTTTCTGCTCGATGTGTGTGCCAAGGATCTCCCTGAGCGCCTGGTCCAGGATGTGGGTGCAGGTATGGTTGTTGGCTATGGCCTGCCTGCGGGCGGCATCCACCTGGAGGGTGAACTGGCCGCTGCAGTCCGCCGGGATGCGGTCTGCGATGTGCACCGTAAGGTTGTTCTCCTTGATGGTGTTTATGATGGCTATCTTTTCGCCGTCGGCGGCTATTGCGTATCCGGTGTCACCTACCTCGCCTCCCATCTCTCCGTAGAACGGGGTGCGGTCGAACACCAGCTGCAGCATTTCCTTGTTCTTCTGCTTGACCTTGCGGCTCTTGAGCAGGCGGGCTCCCTGCACGGTGGTGGTGTCGTAGCCTTCAAAGACCACTTCTTCGCCATCGGCATAGACAACCCAGTCTCCGAACTCGTTGGCGGTGGCGTTGCGGGCGCGCTCCTTCTGCTTGCCAAGTTCAACCTGGAAGCCTTCCAGGTCAACCGTGTAGCCGTTCTCGGTTGCGATGAGCTCCGTGAGGTCGATGGGGAAGCCGTAGGTGTCGTAAAGCACGAATGCGTCCACTCCGGGGATGACCTTTGTGGCGGCGGACTTGGCCATATACTCGTCCATAAGCTTGATTCCCCTGTCAAGGGTGCGCAGGAAGGCCATTTCCTCTTCGCGGATAACGGATTCGATGAGCTTCTGCTGGGCCTTCAGCTCAGGATAGGCCTCGCCCATATCGCTGATGAGCTGGGGCACGAGGCGGCAGAGGAAGGGCTCGCCGAAGCCCAGGAAGGTGTAGCCGTAACGCACGGCGCGGCGGAGGATCCTGCGGATCACGTAGCCGGCCTTGACGTTGCTGGGAAGCTGTCCGTCAGCGATGGAGAAGCTGATGGCGCGGATGTGGTCCGCGATCACGCGCATTGCAACCTCCGTCTCCTTGCTCTGGTGGTAAGGATGGCCGGAGAGCTCCTCTATCTTGGCTATCATTCCGGTGAATACGTCCGAATCGTAGTTGGAATTCTTGCCCTGGAGCACGGCGCAAAGGCGCTCGAAGCCCATTCCGGTGTCGATGTTCTTTGCGGGAAGGCTCTCGAGGTGTCCGTCGGCCTTGCGCTCGAACTGCATGAACACAAGGTTCCAGATCTCAATTACGTGAGGGTCTGACTTGTTGACCAGGTCCCTGCCCGGAACGCCCGCTGCCTCCTCAGGGGTGCGTATGTCTATATGGATCTCGGAAGAAGGACCGCAGGGGCCTACATCTCCCATTTCCCAGAAATTGTCGTGCTTGTTGCCCAGGATGATGTGGTCGTCGGGAAGGTGTTTCTTCCAGGCGTCCATCGCCTCCTGGTCCATAGGGGTGCCGTCCTGCTCCGATCCTTCGAAGACGGTGGCGTAAAGTATGTTCTTGTCAATTCCGTAAACTTCCGTAAGCAGCTCCCAGGCCCAGTCTATGGCCTCTTTCTTAAAGTAGTCTCCGAAGCTCCAGTTACCAAGCATCTCGAACATTGTGTGGTGGTAGGTGTCGTGTCCCACCTCTTCAAGGTCATTGTGCTTTCCGGAAACGCGGAGGCATTTCTGCGAGTCTGCGGCGCGCAGGTAAGGCCTCTTTACGTTTCCAAGGAAGATGTCCTTGAACTGGTTCATTCCGGCGTTGGTGAACATAAGGGTAGGGTCGTTCTTTACGACCATTGGAGCTGAAGCCACTATGGTGTGCTCCTTTGAAGCGAAGAAATCCAGGAATTTCTGTCTTATCTCTTTAGAAGTCATATTGTACTGATATGTATAGAATGCAAAATTAGCATATTTTTTGTTAATAATTAGTATCTTTGCAAGAATGTCCAAGATAAGGAAAGAGTACAGCCTGAACCCTGAGACACTTATGTACGAAATTGCAAAAGTGCCTCTGGGCAAGCGTCTTCTCAAGATAGGCGCGTACATTGTCACGTGTGTGGCAGTGACGGTACTCTATTTCTGGCTGTATGCCGGAGTCCTCAAGCTGGATCCTCCCAAGACCGCGTGGCTCAAGAGGGAGAACGCCGCCTGGAATTCCAAACTGGAACTGATGAACCGCAAGCTGGACATCTATGAGGAGCAGCTCGCTGACCTCAATCTGCGTAACGACGACATCTACCGTTCCATCTTCGGTATGAATGAAATTCCCGCCGAGGTGCTCAACGCCGGCTTTGGAGGCGTCAACCGCTATGCGGAACTGGACGAGATGGTATCCAACAGCCTCCTCAGGGACACTTACGAGCGTCTTGACGTGCTGGCCAAGCGCTCCTATGTCCAGAGCAAGTCGTTTGACGAGGTGGCCGAGCTTTCCCGCCGTGCGGGAGAGATGGCGTCCTGCATCCCGGCAATCCCTCCTATAGATCCAAAACCAGGCACTTATCATCTCTCAAGCGAGTTCGGAACCAGGTGGGATCCCGTTTACGGAGGCTACCGCACCCATTCGGGCGTGGACCTGTCCACCAAGGAGGGCAACCCTATATACGCCACCGGAGACGGAGTGGTGGAGAGCGTGGATTTCCAGTTCTTCGGCTACGGACACCAGGTGGTGATAGACCACGGCTTCGGATATAAGACCAGATATGCCCATATGAGCACCATAAGCGTTGTTGAGGGAATGAAGATAAAGAGGGGAGAGTGCATAGGAGCAGTGGGAAAGACCGGAAAGGTTACCGGAGCCCACCTTCATTACGAAGTCCTCTACAGGGGCTCCGCCGTCAATCCCACAAACTTCTTCGACCTTGACATCACCTCTGACGAGTACGCCACTATGGTTCACAAGATGGAGGACGAGTCTCCGGCCATCCTCCGCCCCCAGTTTTCCGCAAAGGCAAACAACCAGTAATCCCGGATGAAGAATTACGAATTTGACAGAAGCAGTTTCTCTTTCCGTAAGGTGAACCGCACGGTCTGGAACATAGTCCGCACTGTGGTCAACCTGGTGCTGACTTCCGCCTGCGTGGCCATTGTCACGTACTTCATCCTTTCCCTGTTCATAAACACTGACACGGAAAAGCGCCTTGTCCGCGAGAACAATATGTACGAGAAGGTCTATGCCCAGATGCAGGAGCGCGAGCAGCTGATAGGCGACGCCGTGGCCTCAATGCAGTACAAGGACAACCAGATATACCGCCAGATTTTCAATGCCGACGCCCCGGGAACGGACCCTGAGAGCGACATCAGTTTCGCCGCCTCTTCCGATACCCTCCCGCATAACGAGCTCATAGAGTTCTCCGCCGGCAAGCTGGACGGCCTTATCTCTTCCGCCGCCGCGGTTGAGGAGCGCCTGAAGGCACTCCAGGACCGCTTCATCGCTTCCGAAGACTCCCTGCCTCCGCTCAGCATCCCGCTCAAGACTATGTCCTACGCCCAGGTTGGAGCAACCGTGGGCGACAAGGTGAACCCCTTCTACAAGGTGCCCGTGGCCCATAACGGCCTTGACATCATTGCTCCCCAGGGAGATCCCGTCTATGCCACGGCCGACGGATACGTCTCTGACGTAATCACTTCCCGCAAGGGACAGGGAAACGTGGTTGAGATAACCCACAAGGGCGGCTACGTCACCCGGTATGCACACCTTGCGGACATCCAGGTACGCAAGGGCGTGCAGGTGCGCAAGGGGGCTTGCGTGGGCTATGTGGGCATATCCGGAAACAGTTTTGCCCCGCACCTGCATTACGAAGTGCTCAAGGACGGAGAATACCTTGATCCTGTGAACTTTATGTTCGCATCGGTGTCTCCCAACGAGTATATGAACATGCTTTATATGTCCGTAAGCACCGGGCAATCTATGGATTAACCTTATCCGCCATGGAAAAACTATACTATTCTATCAGCGAAGTGGCAAAGGAACTGGGAGAGAACCCTTCCTGCATACGCTACTGGAGCGACTCATTCTCCAAATTCGTGAAGCCCACCCGCAATGCGAAGGGCAACCGCCTTTACAAGGCCGAGGACATCCAGACCCTCCGCCAGATCCAGCACCTGGTAAACGTGAAGGGCCTCAAGCTGGAGGGCGTGGAAAAAGAGCTGCGTGCCGGACACAGCAATGTGGACAAGACCGTGAAGGCCATCACCTCCCTCAAGGAAATCCGCAGCCAGCTTGTTCAGGTAAGGGAACTTCTGTAGTATGAAAGTCAGCGACGTCATCAAGGTCCTGGAGGACTTTGCCCCTTCCTGCATCCAGGAAGATTGGGACAACAGCGGCCTGAGCGTAGGTTCGCCGCAGGCGGAAGTCACCGGCATAATGCTGGGATTCGACTGCACGCCGGAGCTTGTCGATGAGGCGATAGAGGCGGGAGCCAATATGATAATCACCCACCATCCCCTTATATTCGGACGCATTCGCAGGATATGCCCGGAGGATCCCGTGGGGCTGGCAATCATCAAGGCCATAAAGGGCGGCGTAGCCGTGTACTCTGCGCACACCACCGCGGACAAAGTCCCGGGTGGGGTGAGCTGGGCAATGGCGGAGCGCCTGGGGCTGCAGGACATCCGCATACTGGACGGAGACCAGTACGGACTTGGCGTGACAGGCAGGTGGCCGCAGGCCCTGGAATGGGAGCAGGCGGCGGCCAGGGTGAAGGAAGCCTTCGGCATAAAGACACTCCGCTGCTCCAAGCCCGCAGGGCCCATTGACACCGTTGCAATGTGTGGCGGTTCGGGCTCTTCGCTCATTGAAAAAGCGAGGGAGGCCGGAGCCCAGCTATACCTGTGCGGAGACATCTCCTACCACCACTTTTTCACCCCCGACGGCTTCGCCGTAATGGACGTTGGACATTTTGAGAGCGAAGTGGAGATAGTGGACGTTTTATATTCTTTGTTAAGGAAAAATTTTCCTAACTTTGTCATTCGCGCAAGCGCGAACTTAAACAACAGTAATCCTGTAAAATATTACTAGCAAAAATATGGCAACAGCAAAAAAGATCAAGAAAGTCGAGATTCCAATTGACCAGAGGGAAACCTTCGTCTCCCTCCAGAAGTCTTTCGCAGATTCGGAAATCAGCGTAGAGGAAAAACTCAAGACCCTCTACCAGCTTCAGGAGGCAGACAACGCAATAGACAAGATTATCCAGCTCCGCGGAGAACTCCCTGCAGAGGTGCAGGCGCTTGAGGAAGAGCTGGCAGCCCTCCACGCCAAGGAGGAAGGCATCAGGAATCTCATCGAGGAATTCGGGAAATCCATCGAGAACAACAAGCAGAACCTGATTGAGCACGACGAGAAGATTGCCAAGTACCAGCACCAGCTGGAGAATATAGCCAACAGCCGCGAGTATGACTCCATAAACAAGGAGTTGGAGAACGAGGGCCTGGAGCGCCAGATCGCGGAGAAGCACATCGGCGAAGCCAAGATGGCCATCGCAGAGAAGAAGGAAGACCTTGAGGACCTTGCCCGCAGGGTTGAGATCCGCGAGGAAGACCTGGCCGCCAAGCGCGAGGAGCTTGAGGCCATCATAGGCTCCACGGCAGAGCAGGAGGCCAAGCTGCAGGAGCGCAGGGACGCCTGTGCAAAGGTTATCGACGAGCGTACGATGAGCGCTTACGAGCGCATCCGCAAGAGCGTCCACAACCACCTTGCCGTGGTTCCCGTTTACAACCAGGACAGCTGCGGCGGCTGCTTCAACACCATCACCCCCCAGAGGCTCATAGACATAGAGTCCAACAAGAAACTTGTCATCTGCGAGCACTGCGGAAGGATCATAGTGAATCCCAAGTTCGAATAGGAGCGGGGTATGCCTGGCAAGAAGAACACCAACTTGGACACGATAGGGCTTGAGATGGGTAATACGCCCCCTCAGGCTCTTGATGTGGAAGAGGCTGTCCTTGGAGCTATGCTGCTGGAGGCTTCGGCCGTGGACCAGGCTATGGAGGAACTTACTCCCAGCTGTTTCTACGACCAGCGCCACAGGATGATTTTCGAGGCCATATCCCATCTTGTCACGGAGCATATATCGGTGGACATCCTCACCGCTACCAACAAGCTTAAGCAGGAGGGGAACCTAGAGGCGGTAGGCGGGGCTATAACCCTTGCCAACCTGTCCCAGAAAGTGGGTTCCGCCGCGCATATAGAGTATCACATAAAGATACTCAAGCAGAAATCCATCCAAAGGGAGCTCATCACCGCTTCCTACGATATCCTTCACCAGGCCTATGACGAGTCCGTCAAGGTTGACGACCTGGTGGACAACGCCCAGACCAAGATCTTCGACGCCATCCAGAACAACCTCAAGAAGGAAGTCCAGGGGATAGGGGACCTGATCAACGTGGCAATGTCCGATATCCAGAAAATGCAGAACAGCATTGGCCTGAGCGGCGTTCCGTCCGGCTTTGTCACCCTCGATTCCATAACGATGGGATGGCAGAAGTCAGACCTTATAATCCTTGCCGCCCGCCCTTCCATCGGTAAGACGGCGTTCGCCCTCAATATGGCCCGCAACGCCGCAGTGGACCACCATATGCCTGTTGCCGTATTCTCTCTGGAGATGTCCGCAGTACAGCTTACAAAGCGCCTTATGACCAGCGAATCCGGTCTTCCGGCCAGCAAGATCAAAGGCGGATCCAAACTGGAGCCATACGAGTGGGAGCAGCTTGAGTACAAGCTCAAGAACCTCTCCGCCGCGCCGCTGTACATAGACGACACCCCAAGCATACCGGTAATGGAGTTCAGGACCAAGGTCAAGAACCTTGTAAAGAGCAAGCAGGTTCGCCTGGTGATAGTAGATTATCTGCAGCTGATGCAGGGTCCTTCAGAGCTGAGCGGTATGCGCGAGCAGCAAGTTGCCGCAATATCCCGTACCCTCAAGCAGACGGCAAAGGAACTGGAGGTGCCCATCATAGCGCTCTCCCAGCTCTCCCGCCAGTCAGTGCAGCGCTCAGGCGGCAGCGGCCGCCCGCAGCTGTCGGACCTGCGCGAATCCGGTTCCATTGAGCAGGACGCGGATATGGTAATATTCATCCACCGTCCGGACGCCCTTGGCCTGTCCGAGAATCCTTCCAGTATGGAAGAGACCCAGATTATAATTGCCAAGCACCGTAACGGATCAGTGGGTGAACTTCCTATGATATTCAAGAGCGAGCAGATAAGGTTCGTGGAGCCCAACGAGACGCTTGACGTAAGGGCGGCCACCGTGGCCTCCGGAATCAACGCATCTGCTTCGGATGATTTCAGCAACCCCAATTTCTGATGGCAGGAACGGAAGAGATAATCCACCCGGGGAAGGTCCTTGAGATTACCCCCACGCAGATACTTGTAGGGATTGAAGCCCGCAGTGCCTGCTCGTCCTGCCACGCGTCCGCCCTTTGCGGACTTTCAGACTCTGAGCAGAAAATTATCAGCGTTCCCGCTTCCCTGAAGGACAATTACGGTACCGGAGAGGAAGTGGACGTTGTTTTAAAGGCCTCTATGGGCCATAAGGCAGTGTGGCTGGCATACTGCATTCCGTTGGTAGTGTTGATAACCGTGATGTTCACGGCCTTGAAGACAGGTGCGTCTGAACTTGCGGCCGCAGGCCTGGGGCTCTGCGGTACGGCCATTTACTATTTTGTAATCTGGCTTCTCAGGGACAGACTAAGGACCGAGTACAATTTTATCATCAGAAAAAGGCTAGAGAAATGACGGGAGTTTTTCTATGGACAGTGGGCATCCTTGCCGGCCTGGGCTTTATCCTGGCCCTGGTGCTGTTCCTCATAGCAAAGAAATTCAAGGTTGAGGAAGACCCTCGGATAGACCTTGTGGAGAAAGCCCTTCCCGGCGCAAACTGCGGCGGATGCGGCTTTGCCGGATGCCACGCCTTTGCCGACGCCGCGGTCAAGGCTCCCAACCTTGACAACAACTTCTGCCCGGTGGGCGGAAACGACGTCATGAAGAAGGTGGCGGAGATCCTTGGCTATGAGGTCAAGCAGCAGACCCCAAAGGTTGCCGTCCTCAGGTGCAACGGTTCCTGCGAGAACCGGCCCAGGATTAACGAATATGACGGGGTCAGGTCCTGCCGCGTAAAGGCAGCCCTCTATGCCGGGGACACTTTGTGTCCGTACGGCTGCCTGGGCTGCGGAGACTGCGTTGCGGCCTGCGCCTTTGGTGCACTGTCCCTCAATCCGGAGACCGGACTCCCTGAGGTGGACGAGTCCAGGTGCACCGCCTGCGGCGCCTGCACCAAGGCCTGTCCCAAGGGACTAATAGAGCTCCGCAACAAGGGACCGCGCTCTATGAGGGTGTACGTGTGCTGCTCCAACAAGGATAAAGGAATGTTCACCAGAAAGGCCTGCAAGGCCGGATGCATTGGCTGCGGCAAATGCGCTAAGGTCTGCCCTCACGACGCCATCACCGTAGAGAACAACCTGGCGTACATAGACTTCACAAAGTGCAAGCTTTGCAAGAAATGCGTCGCTGAATGCCCCATAGGTGCTATACACGCTGTCAATTTCCCGGTCCTCAAACCCAAGACTGAAGAAAAGAAGGAGGCCGCAAATGAGTAAGCTTACATTTCCAATAGGAGGTATCCATCCACAGGACGCCAAGTTTTCACGCGGCTGCGCCACGGAGGTGCTGCCGCTTCCTCCCGTGGTCTATGTCTCCATGGCCCAGCACCTCGGAGCCCCGGCAGTGCCCTGCGTGGCCGCCGGAGACAATGTAAAGGTGGGTACCGTGATAGGGGAGCCGGCCGGATTCATATCGGCCTATGTGCATTCTCCTGTTTCTGGAACCGTCAAGTCCGTGGGCCCGCGCAAGGATATGCTGGGCAACAACGTGACGCACGTGGAGATTACCGTAGAGGGAGACGAATGGGAAGAGGGCATAGACCGCACCCCGGACATTGTCAGTGAGATACCCACGGACCGCAACGCCGTCCTTGAGAAAATCAAGATGGGGGGAGTAGTGGGGCTTGGCGGAGCAACCTTCCCGGCCCACGTCAAACTCAATCCCGCCCCGGGATCCAAGGCAGACTGCATACTGATCAACGGATCCGAGTGCGAGCCGTACCTTACCAGCGACCACCGCATTATGATAGAGCGCCCGGCCGAGATCATCATCGGCGCGGCCATAATGCAAATGGTACTGGGCGGATGCCGTTGCGTAATAGCAATTGAAGACAACAAGCCGGAAGCCATAGCGTCAATGAAGGCGGCCCTGGCTGACCTGGACTACAAGAATATGGAAATTGCCGTCCTCAAGAAGAAATATCCGCAGGGCGGCGAAAAGCAGCTTATAGATGCCGTGCTCAAGCGCCAGGTGCGCAGTGGCGCGCTTCCGATAAGCGTGGGCGCAGTGGTGCAGAACGTTGCCACCGCGCTGGCGGTATATGAGGCGGTCCAAAAGAACAAGCCTCTCATTACCAACACGATGACCATTACCGGAGACCTCCTCCCCGCAAGCGGGCAGCACAATTACCTGTTCCGCATAGGAATGCCGCTCAGCTTCATAGCGGAGCAGGCCGGAGGCGTTCCGGACTACGCGGCCAAGATTGTCAGCGGCGGCCCTATGATGGGCAAGGCCGTGGCAAATCTGGACGCATCGGCGGTGAAGGGAACTTCCTCGCTGCTCTATCTTTCCAGGGAGGCTACCAAGAGGAAGGAGGAAGGCCATTGCATACGCTGCGCGAAATGCGCGGACTCCTGCCCTATGGGCCTGGAGCCCTTCCTTATCAACCGTCTCTACAAAGCCGGGGACCTTGCAGGAATGGAGAAGGCATCCGCCCAGGATTGCATCGAGTGCGGATGCTGCCAGTATTCCTGCCCTGCCAACATCCCTCTGGTGGACAATCTCCGTATGGCCAAGGGCCAGGTGATGGCCGAAATCAAAAACAGGCGCAACAATGGAAAATAAGATAGTATCCCCCAATCCGCATCTCCACTCCAGGAATTCCACCGCATCCCTGATGCGGGACGTGATAATTGCGCTTGCTCCGGCAATGCTGCTCTGCGTGCTCTGTTATGGCTGGTCTGCCATAATGATCCTTGCGCTCAGCGCCGGATTCTGCGTGCTCATAGAATGGGCCATCGCCAAATGGATGATGCGCCAGCCTTCTCTCTTCTGTCCGTCTGCCGCGGCGCTCACGGGCCTTCTGCTTGCGCTCAATATGCCACCCACCACACCCTGGTGGACGGTGCTCATAGGCTCAATCGTGGCTATAGGCGTAGCCAAGATGTCCTTTGGAGGAATGGGCCAGAACGTTTTCAACCCGGCAATCACCGGCCGCGTGTTCCTTCTGGTCTCCTTCCCGCAGCAGCTCACAACCTGGGACATCCCCAAGGGATTCATCGGCGGCCTTGACGCGGTCTCCGGCCCAACCCTGCTTTCGCAGGCCAAGCTGGACGGAGCCGCTTCCGTGGCCAACGTGGATCTCCTCAAGTCTTTCCTGCTCAACCCGGGCGGATCTATGGGAGAGATTTCCGGCCTTGCCCTGCTCATTGGCTTCGTTTATCTGCTCTGCCGCAAGGTGGTCAAGCCGTGGATCCCGCTGAGCATCTTCCTCACGGTGGTCCTGGTTTCTTCAATATTCCATCTCTGCAATCCGGCCGCCTATACCGGACCGGTCTTCAACCTGGTTGCCGGAGGACTCATACTGGGAGCCTGCTTCATGGCCACCGATTATGTGACCTCTCCTATGAGCGACTGGGGAGGAGTGATATTCGGAGTTGGCCTGGGCTTCATTGTGATGATGATACGTTACTTCGGGTCCTATCCGGAGGGCGTTTCGTTCGCCATACTGATTATGAATATGACGGTGCCTCTGATTGACAGGGCGTTCCACCGCAAGAAATACGGTTACGGGAGGGCATAACTATGGCAACACAGTCAACGCTTAAGAATATGCTTCTGTGCCTCACGCTGGTATGTCTGGTTTGCGCAGCCATACTGGGCGGGGCCTATGCAATGACATACAATCCTATCAAGCAGGCTAACGAGAACATACTCAAGGCCTCTATAGGAGCAGTCCTTCCGGAAGGCGGAACCATTTCCGACCAGAAAACCGCCAGCTATGGAGGAAGGACATACACTTATTACGAGCAGCTTTCCGGCGATGCCGTCCAGGCCTACGCGGTCAAATCCGCAACCACGGGCTTTGGCGGAACCCTGGAGCTTATGGTGGGCGTGCTTCCTGACGGAACCGTGAACAGCACCAGGGTGCTGTCCCACAGTGAGACTCCCGGCCTTGGGGCCAAATGCCAGACGGATGCCCGCTTCATTGACCAGTTCAAGGGCCTTGGCCCGGACAAGTCTGTCAAACTGCGCGCTGACGGAGGCGACGTAGATGCCATCACCGCTTCTACAATCACTTCCAGGGCTTATACCCTTGCGGTATCCAATGCCGTCGAGGTTGTCAAATCTTTAAAGAAGGAGAACTAGGATATGAGCAAATGGTCTTTGGTAACTAAGGGATTCGTCAAGGATAATCCTACTTTTGTCCTGGTCCTGGGAATGTGCCCTACGCTGGCTACCACCACCTCTGCGATCAACGGTCTGGAGATGGGTCTGGCCACCCTGTTCGTGCTGGTGCTTTCCAATATGGCAATATCCGCACTTGCCCCGCTGGTACCTGACAAGGTGCATATCCCCGTATATATCGTGGTCATCGCCACGTTCGTTACGGTGCTCCAGCTGCTTATGCAGGCCTATATGCCTGCAGCCTATGCAACGCTGGGCCTGTTCATCCCGCTCATCGTAGTAAACTGCATAGTGCTTGGAAGGGCGGAGGCGTTCGCCAACAAGAACACGGTGATTGATTCTGCGCTGGACGGCATTGGCGTGGGACTGGGATTCACGCTGTCGCTTACTGTGATAGGCCTTGTGAGGGAGATTCTGGGCAGCGGTTCGGCCTTCGGCTTCAAGTTCATCCCGGGAGACGGAATACTGGCGTTTGTGATGGCTCCCGGTGCGTTCCTGGTGCTGGGCTATCTTATGGTTTTGTTCAACAAATATTTGAAGAAGTAGTATGGAGTACCTGTTGATTATCATTTCCGCGATATTTGTAAACAATATCCTGCTTTCCCAGTTCCTGGGAATATGCCCGTTCCTTGGCGTCTCCAACAAGCTCTCCACCGCAACCGGAATGTCCGGCGCGGTATGCTTTGTAATAACCCTTGCCACAATAGTCACCTATCTCATAAACAAATACCTGCTCCTGCCCTTCGGGCTGGAATTCCTCCAGACCATAGCCTTCATCCTGGTTATCGCGGCGCTGGTGCAGATTGTTGAGATTGTGCTCAAGAAGATAAGCCCTTCACTGTACCAGGCGTTGGGAATCTTCCTTCCCCTTATCACCACCAACTGCGCCGTGCTTGGCGTAGCAATAACCGTGGTGACCAAGGAATTCAGCTATGGCGGAGCGGAGGCCCATCTGCTCAACCTTGGCGAGGCTGTAGTTTACGCCCTTGCCACGTCCGTAGGATACGGAATAGCAATGATACTGTTTGCCGGTCTGCGCGAGCACCTTGCCGGCAACCAGGTGCCCCAGGCCTTCAAGGGATTGCCTATAGCGCTCATTACAGTGGGCATAATGGCTATGGCCTTCCTAGGATTTTCAGGAATAGTATAAGCTAATTATTATATGGACAACAGCATTTTGATGAGCCCTAACCCGCTGGTTTCCTACCTTCAGAAGCCGGCCGTAGAGTTTACCAGGGCGGACATTGTCAAGTATTGCGTTGACAATGAAGTAGAGTGTATTAACCTTCACTATTGCGGATGGGACGGCAAGCTCAAGACCCTTAACTTTGTAATCCAGAGCCTGGATCACCTGCAGAGCATCCTGCAGGCTGGCGAGAGGGTGGACGGATCAAGCCTTTTCCCGTTTGTAAAAGCCGGCAAGAGCGACCTTTACGTAATTCCAAAGTACAGGACAGCCTTTGTCAACCCTTTCAGCGAGGCCAACACAGTTGACCTGTTATGTTCATTCTATGACCGTGACGGCCTCCCGTTCGAGAGTTCACCTGAATATATCCTCAAGAAGGCGCACAGGGAGTTTACAAAGGTCACCGGCCTTCAGATGGAGGCTATGGGAGAGCTGGAATATTATGTAATAGCTCCCCACGATGACCTTTACACGGTTGCGGACCAGAGAGGTTACCACGAGAGCGCCCCGTTCTGCAAGTTCGCAGACCTGCGCACGGACGCTATGCGCTGCATTGCCCAGTGCGGAGGCAACATCAAGTACGGCCACTCTGAGGTGGGCAATTTCTCTGCCGATGGCAAGGACTATGAGCAGAATGAGATAGAGTTCCTTCCCGTGAACATAGAGCAGGCGGCAGACCAGCTGGTAATTGCCAAGTGGGTTATGCGCCAGCTTGCATACAATTACGGCGTTGACCTGACGTTCGCGCCTAAGATCACTCCCGGCAAGGCCGGCTCCGGAATGCATATCCATTGCAAGTTCACCAAGGACGGCAAGTCCTGCATGGTTGAGGGCGGCGAGCTCACTGACCTGTGCAAGAAGGCGATAGCCGGATTCATGGCCGCGGGAACTTCGCTCCCGGCCTTTGGCAACCCCCACCCCCTTTCATTTATGAGGCTGGTTCCCCACCAGGAGGCGCCCACATCGCTTTGCTGGTCATTCTCCAACCGCAGCGCACTTGTGCGCGTGCCGTTGGGCTGGACAGGCAAAGGCGACATGTCCGCCGACTGCAACCCTCTCGAGACCCCTTCCGACAAGGACTTCAGCGAGAAGCAGACCTTTGAGTGGAGGGCTTCTGACGGCTTCGCCGATACCTACCTGCTGCTTTCAGCCCTGTGCTGCGCCGCACGTCACGGATTTGAGATGAAGGATTCCCTGGATCTGGCTGCAAAGACCTACGTGGGCCTTGGCGTGAACATCCACGATGCGTCCAACAAGGCTGTCCAGGAGTCCCTGGAGCAGCTGCCCGCATCCTGCGTGGAGGCTTCCGCCGAACTTGAGAAGGACCGCGAGATATACACCTCCAAGGGAGTATTCTCAGATTCCATCGTGGATTTCTATGTAGATTACCTGAAATCTTTTGACGACGCCAACCTGCGCTCGGAGCTTGAGAAGGACCTTCCAAGGCTTCTGAAGTTTGTTCAGGACAACATTGACCGCGGATAATATGAAGTTCAGCAGACAGACGGCCATCTTTGCACTGTTCAGCATCCTGTTCCTGTGGTTGCTCAAGGGGGATTTACTGTACCATATGGAGCAGTATTCCTACTTCAGCCCAAGCGGGGACTTCCTGGCAAAGTTCTTTGAACAGCCGGGTGGGCTGCTGGCGTTGCTCGGAGCGTTCCTGACCCAATTCTGCCATTTCCCGGTGCTGGGGGCTGCGGTAATAGCCCTCTCCCTGTGCCTGCTGGCTTATCTGATCAGGAAGGCCTTTGGCCTTGAAGGGAATAAGGCCCTTCTGGCCCTGGTGCCGTCCCTGTTCCTGCTGCTCTTCATAACCCGTATGGATTATACCCTCTATCACCAGAAGACCTACGGCCTGCTGTTCTCCCAGACCCTGGGATTCTGCGCGGCCGTGGCCCTCTTTATGCTTTACCGCCGCTGTTTCTCCTCAGGGAAATACGGCTGGCTGTTCGTCCCGCTACTGATTATTGCCGGATATCCCCTCATTGGGTCCTATGCGATTGTTGTGGCGGTTCTGGTAGTTGTGGAGGCTCTCAGGGTCAAGGTCAATTTCATTCCCACCCTGGCTTCTACGCTGGTTCTGGGTGCGGCCATTCCTTTTTTGTGCGCCAACCTCCCGGGTTTATACGGAAGGATGAACAGGCACTTCGCCTACTTTGCAGGGTTCCCTTATTTTGAGTTCGTGGGCAGTTTCTGGGGTTTCGTGCCCCTGATACTGGCCTTTGCGGCCCTTGTCGCCCTGATCTATGCGGAATCATTCAAGAGAAAGGTTCCCGTGCCGGTATTTGTGGCAAGTGCGCTCATAATGCTGGGACTCACCAACTGGGACCCTAACTTTGCCGCCGTCCTCAAGATGGAACGCGCGGTTAGCGACCGGGATTGGGACAAGGTGCTCAAGGTAGCTGCCAAACACGAGGAACCTACCAGGGTCCAGGTGCTTTACAGGAACATAGCCCTTTATAACAAGGGGCAGCTTACGGAAAGGATGTTCACTTTCCCTGATGGCGCCGCTCCGCTGAAAACCACCGCTGACGTGCCCATCTCTATGGTTTGTTCCGTTCCGGTGGAGTACTACAGCGGAATGATAAACAGTTGCGAGCGCTCCTCAATGGAGTTCTCTTCTGCTTTCTCAAAGAGTGTATATTTCTTCAAGTATCAGACAAAGGTTGCCCTGATGAAAGGGGACTTTGAACTTGCGCAGAAATACCTCGATGCCGTGGGCAGGAGTTGGTTCCAGGGCCCTTGGATGCGCCGTTATCAGGCTTTCATAGACAATCCTGCATCAATGGATTCGGATCCGGAATTTGCGGCTCTCAGGCCCATTATGGAGTTCAGCAGTCCCGATACTGAGTTGGCTTCGTCACTGGAAATGTGTATGCTCCATCATTTTGAGAACCTGGAGTATGTCAACGAGAACGCTTTTGAGTGGCAGGCCGCCACGATGCTGTCCTGGAAGGAGGAGTCGTTCTTCATACAGCTCTTCTTCGACCGTTTCCAGAAGCATCCGGAGGCTCCTATAAGCAAGGGGGTTGCGGAAGCGATGGCCCTGCTCGGCGGTACGTCGGGTGATTACGATATAATGGCCCAGGCTGCCCAGGCGTTGTCTTCGAGACAGGACGTGCTCAAGCAGTTCACTCCGTTTGCCAATTCAATGAATATGACCACCAGCTATGACCGTCCTGACACCATCAAGAGGTTCAAGGACCGTTATGGGGACACCTATTGGTTCTATTACTACTTCATAAACGACATCCGTACCAATTAATGAAACGTTTACTGTACATATTGGCATTGGCCCTCACCCTGGCAGGCTGCGTGCCTTCCGGATACAAGGAAGCGTCGCAGACCCAGGAGGCCCTGGATATCTATCCGGATTATACCGGAGTGGTTATGCCGGTCAATATCGCCCCTATGAACTTCAAGGTGCTCAACCAGGCGGATGCGTGTGTCGTAGAGATCACTTCCGCTTCCGGAACCATTGCCGTAAAGGGTCCTGTGGTTTCAGTTCCCGTAAAGAAATGGCACGCTATGCTGGAGGCCGCCAAGGGGGGAGAGCTGGTTTACAAGGTATATGTAAAGAGGGACGGAAAGTGGTTCAGCTTTGCAGAGTTCTCCAATACAGTGGCCCCGGAGCCCATTGACGAATATGTCACCTACCGACTCATAGAGCCGGGATACTCATACTACGGACAGATATTGCTGAGGCAGAGGCATCTGACGGATTTCAAGGAGGCCGACCTGTACAACAACAGTCTCATTTCCCAGCCGGTGCAGCAGCAGTGCATCAACTGCCATTCCTTCCAGAATTACAGCACTGAGAATTTCCAGTTCCACGCCCGAAACTATTCCGCAGGCACCATAGTGGTCACCGGGGACAAGGCCAAGAAACTGGATTTCAAGACCGGAGACCTCATTTCCAACGGAGTTTATCCCTCCTGGCATCCCACGGAGCCCCTCATAGCCTATTCCCTGAATCTCACCCAGCAGATTTTCTTCACCAGGGAGCACCAGAGGCTGGAGGTGTTCGACCTGGCATCCGACCTGTGCCTTTACGATGTCAATACTGATGACGTAAGCTACATAGTCAATGACTCCCTGAGTTTCGAGACCTTCCCATATTGGGCTGCGGACGGAAAGACGCTTTATTACTCCAGCGCATACCTTCCCACTTTCGGGGCCGATTCGTCAACCGACGTCACCCCCATCACAAGTGATATCCGATATGGAATCTACGCTATAGACTTCAATCCCGCCACAAGGGCCTGGGGCGAGCCGCGCGTCATATTCGATGCTCCGGCCGACAGCCTCAGCGCAGTGACACCGCGTCCGTCTCCGGACGGCAGGTACCTGCTCAGCGGCGTAGGTGAATACGGCTCCTTCCATATCTGGCACGATTCCGGAGATATCTATATCACCGATCTCCAGACACTTGAAACCAAGCCTCTGGACCAGCTCAACACCTCCAGGGCGGAAAGCTTCAAGAGCTGGGCTTCCAATTCCAGATGGATAGCCTTCACTTCCCGCAGGGAGGACGGCACATACACACGACTGTATTTCGCATACTTTGACGAGCAGGGAAATGCCCACAAGCCTTTCCTCCTTCCACAGGAGGACCCTGACCAGAACCGCAGGCTGTTCAAGTCTTACAATGTGCCGGAGTTTACAAAGGACAAGGTCCGCTGGGATCCCAAGAAACTGGAGAAAGTTGTCCTCTCCGACGATCCCGTCAAGACCCATCAGGTACAACCCGCCTCCTAGGCCTTTTCCCCCTCGTGTCATCCTGAGCGTCAGCGAAGGATCTCCTTGAACCCTTAATTACGGTCCAGTCGTAATTTTTCGGAGAGATGGTGCTGCCTCCGGAAGCTTTCCGCTACGCTCCATCCCTCCCCCACCGCCTATTCGCTCCGTTCCGGCCCTGGCGTGGCGCGGGAGGGAGGTTTGGGGCGTGGAGCGCAAGCGCTGATTACCAAACAGTTACACTCCACGTGCTCCTGAATCAGATCATCCTGAGCCATTTGCGGTAGCCGAGGACGGCCACTACGGTGTAGAGGCCGTATATGGCAGCCTTGAAGGGTATTCCCTTATAGATGTAAAGGATACAGCAAACGAGGTCCACGACAAGCCAGAGGAGCCACTGTTCCGCATATTTCTGGGCAAGAGCCCACAGGGCCACTATGCTCAGGGCGGTAGTGAAAGAATCTGCAACCGGCACGGTTGAGTTGGTGAACGTCACAAGGATCCACCATATCCCCACCCATAAAACTGCGAACGCCAGTATGGATGGCAGGATATGGGATTTCTTGTATCGTGTTATGGGTCTTTCAGTTGTCTTTTCCTGACCCTTTGGCTTGAAGAACTTCCAGGCCAGGAAGCCGTACACTGCGGCGACACAGTAATAGATAGCCATTCCAAAGTCCGCATACAGGCCTGCATTGTAATACAGGAACATATCCACTGCGGGCATAATTATGCTGGCCAGCCAGAGCCAGATGCTGGCCTTGTATTCCAGGATCAGGTAGATTATTCCTACTACAAAGCCAAGTATGTCAAGAAATCGCAAGGTATCCATATCCTAGAAGCGTAAAGTTATGTGTCCGATAGCGGTGAGCGGAGCTACGGGGACGAATCCTATCTGGTAGTAGCGGTTCTCATCGGGATGTCCGTAGCTATCGCAGATTGCGGAATAAACCCAGCCGCTCTGGGCCACCTTGGCGGAGAAGACATTGCTGAAATCAACGCCAAAGATTATTTCCTTGACAAACCTGCCGGGAAGGACAGTGTATTCCAGGGACAGGTTTGAGAGCGTGTAGGCAGGAAGAGAGCGCTGCTGGTTCTGGGTGTTGTCAAGATACATACGGCTTACATAAGCAGTATGCCAGGTGCCCTTGAACCCGCCGAAGCGCAGGATGGCAAATCCGTTGAGGATTGCATCCGGCGAGAAGGCCAGGGCCGTACCTGAATAATGGATGACACGGACGCCGTTGTCCCAGTCTTCGGCATACTCGTCAAAGTCCAGGAGGCGGCTGCGGCTCAGGGCGGCGTTGGCTTCCAGCGTAAGCCAGGAAGCCAGGTCAGCCCCCGCCGTAAGCTCTATGCCTGTACGGTAGGAGTCCGGGATGTTGGTGGTCAGGGCTTCGCCAATGTCACTTACCTCGCCGGTCTGCACCAGCTGGTCCTTGTAGCGCATATAATAAACGTTGGCGCCAAGGCGGTATCCGCGGGCGTCCAGCTGGTAGCCTCCTTCAAAATCCAGGAGGCGCTCGGCGCGCGGAGCAGGGTACTTGCCGTTGTCGGTGAAGTTGTTGCGCTCCGGTTCGCGATGGCTCATCGCCGCGGATGCGAACATCTTGTGGCCGCCGGAAGTATAGGTGAGACCGGCCTTGGGGTTGAAGAAATTGTAGGTCTCATCCACATCCAGAATATGCTTGGAGGCGGTGCCGTCCTTGTTGTCAATGTATTTGTCATTGTAGCCGTCGGTCTTGTAGTGGACACGGCGGTACTGAATGTCACCAAAGGCGCTAAGCTTGTCTGAAAGGGCGTAGGTGGCCTTTACAAATGCACTGCCGTCAAACTTGGAAGCATCGGAGTCGTAATACTTGTAATTATTGCCGATGCGGCTGGCGAGTTCCTGGTT
>JAGCYZ010000011.1 GCA_017960545.1 Bacteroidales bacterium | reverse complement strand
GTGGATGGCGCTTGCGCCAGACGGGATGGAGCGAAGCGGAAGGTTTTCCAGGTACCTCCGCACTGCTTGCTTAGATTGAGTGCGTGTAGGGGACAGGGACGTGGGGTAACAAAAAAGGCTTCGCGGGGGGCGAAGCCTTTTTTGTGTATGTAGTCCTTGGTTTAGCGGACGGGGGAGATTACAATGGTGTGGTCGTAAACCGTAGGATATGCGCGGTAACCCGGGAGGGTGCCCCTTGAGGTGTCACCGAGTCCGGAGGTGGCGTAATCCAGGTTCATTGTAATGGTATCGGCTTTCTGCAGCTGATACTGGTAAACAGCCTTGGTCAGGTTGTCCGTGGTGAAAGGATAGGCGTTGAAAGCGAACGGAATGTCCATCTTGAACTCCAGTCCCTTGCCGGAAGCGTCGGTCATCCTCACCCATCTGTTGTCCATACGCAGACCGTAGTCCTGAGGAATCAGGTAAGGCTCGTACATATCGTCCAGGGTAGAAGACCAGACGCCGAACCTGTAACCGGTCTTGCGGTCAGGATAGGATGCCTGAGGGCCTCGGCCGTACCACTCTACGTTGTCAAGCGATCCGGCAAGCGAGAGGGTCACGCCAATGCGCGGCAGCCAGGCCGGCATATCGCCCTGAGGGCTTACGCTGTGATGGACGGTAACTGTTCCGTCAGCGTCAATCCTGTAGGAGAATATGCTTTCCATTCCGTTGAAACGCCTTCCTACAATGTAAGCGTCAAGCTGGGTCTCTTCGCTCTGCACACCAAACAGTACCAGTTCGCGCACGTCAATGAAGGCGCAGCCGTCCTGTGCGCGCGCAACCACGTGAACCGGCAGGCTGGCCACCTTGTCAAGTCCTGCAGCATAATAGATTGCTGCAAGGACTGAACTGTGTCCCACGCCGCCGTATCCGGGGCTGGCGCTTGAAACTGAGCGTGCTCCCCAGTTGTTCCATCCGTCAACTTCGTTGGCGATGGGTGCGCGCCAGAGATTGACCTTGAGCGGGGAGGCTATCATCTCCTTGCCGTCAACCTCCATAGAAACCAGTTCGCCGCTCTTGGCGTCGAAAGCATAGCGGAAGCCGGCTCCTGATGCGGTAATGCGGTCTGCATTCTGGGAGATCTGAACCTGTCCTGCAGGCTTTGCCTTGGGTGCGGCGGGAACGTTCCAGTCAGCGAGGTCGAACTGCTCCCAGGCAATCTCGTGACCCGCCTTTGCCCAGATCTCATCCTGGGCAAGCAGGGAACTTACGGTAAGGCGATACTCCTTTCCAGGCTGGATTGCAGGCTTGGTGTAAGGAACCTTTACGGTAATGGTCTGCTGGGGGGCGATGTCAAGGGCCAGGGTGCCGGAGGCGATGGTCTCGCCATCGGCAGTAAGCGCCCAGACGGTCTTGTACTGCGATGCGTTGGTAAAGTAGTTGCGGTTGCGTACCTCCAGGAGTCCGGAGCGCGGGTCGAGGAGAGCGAAGCGCATAGGCTGGGCGCTCTTCTTCATCTGCCACATTTCCGGCTGAGGGGTGCGGTCCGGCCAGATGCTTCCGTATGTGCGTGCGCCTAGGCCGTATGTGTAGAAGGTTCCTTCGTTGGTCTCCTCCTCGAAATCAAGCCACAATGCGGCTGATGCCGGGTCGAAGCCGTCGGAAGGCAGGACTGCGGCGTTGAATACGCCAACGTTGTCTATGAGGGCGTCGCAGATGTATTCGTTGGTGTCCTGTCCGTTCCTTTCCTCATTCCTTCCGATGCAGAGGGAGAGAGGGAGGTTGCGGATATTTCCGGTGGCCTCGCCTGAAGCTACCTCGGCTCCGTCCACGAATATCTTCATCTCCTTGCCGTCATATACGGCGGTTACGTTGTGCCAGTTGTATTCCCAGTTGGCGGGGAGCTTGCCGGAAATGGTCCTTACCTGTCCGTTGTCCAGGTAGAACTCAATTCCGTCCGCGCCTCTCTGCCTGAGGCCGAACTGACGGCTTCCCTTGGTGATCATATAACCGCCGCTCTTGTTGAACTGCCTCGGGTAGATGTCCAGGGTGAGGGTCAGGTGGTCCGAATCGATCTCCACGTTGTCAGCCCTGTAAACCTGAACCCACTGGTCAACCTTGTCCATATCGATGGCATTGCCGGTGCGGCCCTTTACAAGCTTGGCCTTGCCCATTATGTTGGCCATTGTCTCATAGGGAGACTTGTCCTTGAGGATGCGTACGGGCTCGGTGAGACCCGGGCTGACGAAGTCCCAGAGGGCTCCGCCAAGGAGTGACGGGTGGTCGTCAATCTCGCGCCAGAACTCGTCCAGGTTTCCGCCTCCGTTTCCGGCTACGGAAACATACTCGTCCATAAATGAAGGACGCTTGTCAGTGCGGTCAATTCCGTAACCCAGTTCGTGCTCGAGAGGGCTTGGATACCTAGGTCCTACGATATCCTCCGCAGCGTGCTTTGCAGCGTTTCCGCCGTACATCCAGTAGCGGGTGGGATCGTACTTCTTTCCCTCCTTTACAACCTCCGTGATGTCAGGGCCCTCGCCGCTCTCGTTACCTGCGCTCCAGAAAATGACGCAGGCGTGGTTGCGGTCACGCAGTACCATCTGGCGGACGCGTTCCTGATACATAGGGATGAAGTCCGGGATGTTGGATACGTATTCCGTGGCGTGAGCCTCGTCTCCGGTCTCGTCAATGATGTACAGACCGTACTCATCGGCCAGGTCAAGGTATTCATTTACAGGAGGATAGTGCGATGTGCGGACCGCATTGAAGTTGAACTGCTTGAGGATTTCCATATCCCTGCGCACGGTGGCCTCGTCCATTGCGTGGCCAAGTTCCGGGTGCTGCATATGGGAGCACTGAGCATTGATCTTGAGGGGCTGTCCGTTAAGGTAGAACACGCCGTCAATAATCTCCGTCTTCTTGAAACCGATGCGCTTTGTGACAGAATCCACCACGCGTCCCGAAGCGTCCTTCAGGGTCATCTCAAGGTCATAGAGGTCCGGAGTCTCGGAAGTCCATTTCTTTGGAGCGGTAACCCTGGAACGGAGCTGGATGGTGCGGTTCTCTCCCGCGGCAATGGTTGGCACGGCCTGCTCCATTGAAGCGGCCCTGACACCATTGCGGGAGACTACCGCCTGCAGCGTGAGGCCTGTGGCGGGAACGTCATAGGCCTTGAGGTCGATGGCAACGCTCAGGTCGGAATCCGTGAAGCTCTTGTCGAAATCCGTGATGACCTGCCAGTCGCGTATGCGTGCCTTTGGCACGGCAAAGACTGTCACGTCGTCAAAGATTCCTGCAAGGCGCCAGTAATCCTGGCCTTCCAGATAGAAACCGTCGCTGTACTTCAGTACCAGCACGGCTACCGTGTTGCGGCCGGACTTGATGTAAGGTGTGATGTCATATTCCGATGGCTCCTGCGCACCCTCGTTGTAGCCCACCTGCTTTCCGTTCACCCATACGAAGCTTGCGGAAGCGACTTTCTCGAAACGGAGGAAGACGTGGTCTCCTTTCCAGGAAGAAGGCAGGTTGAAAGTGGTGCGGTAAGCTCCGGTAGGATTGACATCCATAGGGATCTCAGGGATACCCACGCCAAAGAGGGGGATTGTAGGGGCCGGCGCCGGCCCTGCACCGGCGGCTGGGGCCGGTCCGCGCCTCTGAGGCATAAACTGGTTGACGAATTCCGAACGGTACATAGGGAAAGGAGCCTGCACGTTGCGGAACAGCGCCTGTCCGAATCCTTCCATCTCCCAGTTTGAAGGAACATTGATCAAAGCCCATCTGCGGTCATTGAACTCCGGGCGGAAGAATCCGTCGGGTACTTCAAAGGGATTGTCGGCAAAGAAGAATTTCCATTTGCCATTGAGGGAAACGGACCTTTCAGGAATGTGGAAGGCGCGGCCTTCCTCCTGGTTAAGCCCGAATACCGAGAGGTTCTCCACGTAGTACGTGAGGTCCTGCATAAACGGCTTGTCCTGGGCGCGGAGCAGCAGGGGAGCGCTCAGTGCCAGGATAATTGCTGTGATTCTGTTTAACTTCATATAAGTAATTGATTATTAATATTCTTCCTGCGGCTTCATTCCGCAACCGCCAATGAATTCGTCCACCAGGTTGATGGAATAGGCTTCCTCGCGGGAAACTTCCGTCTTGGTCCAGTCTATCTCGCCCTCGTGGCCGGCGTAGTCGCTGATGCGCACGGAGCAGAGGTAGCCGTCCTCGTTGCGCTGGTATGCGCTGCAACCGGACATTGCAATGCGGTTGCGCTCCTCCTGGCCCTGCTTGGAAACAATGTGGCACCACTCTATCACGCAGGTGACGCCGTCGTCAATTATGGTCTCGTAGCGCATTCCCACGCAGGCGGGGATGTACTTGGAGAGGCCGTAGCCAAAGGTGTGCGCGTTCCGGTTCATTTCTTCCTTGGAGAGTACCGGGGTACCCCAGGGGTCATATCCGCCAACGATGCAGTCCTCTGCAAACGCTGCGTGAATCTTGTCAGGATCGCAGTAAGGGGCGTGGTGAAGGGCTTCGTAATAGGCCCTCATAGCTCCTGTAAGGAGTCCCGGGTCACCCATCTCATAATGCGCGGGCCTGAAAATAGGCTTGCGGTATGGGGTCTGGTCCGGGACGAAGGTATAATGAGTGTACATACGGATTTCCTCGAGCAGTTTTGGAGTGCGGAGGTCTGCTATCACAAACATTGGGACTTCCTCCACCTCTCCGTCGACCACGAACTTGAATACGCCCTCCAGGGCCACGCGTCCGCCTCCTATGGTCTGGAAGATTGGCGTGAATACAGCCCTGTCCGCCTTGAACTTGGGTATGAATCCCTGGGCAAACTCGCGGATGGCGTCAAGCCCCTCGAAACGTCCGTAAGGGGTATCGATGGCGGGGAGTTCGTCCCAGAACAGTTTCTTCTCACGGAAAAGATCCACCACGCTCTGCGGGTTGCCGGAGCACAGGGCCTTGACGAACAGCATATCCGGGCTGTCTTCCTTGATCTCTCCCTTCATATCCTTGTACAGCCTTTCAAGGCTGCATTCTTTCCTTACGGGGAGGTTGGAAATGTCATCGGGGTCTTTTGTAACAGAGGTGCCGCACGCTTGCAGCGCTAATGCGGCAAGGGCGATTAAAAAAAACTTAGCATTCATGTTCAGCAGGTTGGTGTTATTAGCTTTTCAAATTTACGCTTTTTTAATATATTTGGAAACCATCTGACAATTACTAATCTTTCAAACGATATGAGAAAATTGATATTATTTATTTCAGCCGTGCTGATATCAACGGCCGGCCTTTCTGCGCGTGAGTACCACGTAGCCAAGAACGGCTCCGACAACAACGACGGTTCCGCCGCCGCCCCGTTCCTTACCATCTCCAAGGCTGCAATGGTTCTTAAGACCGGTGACACCGTGACCGTACACCAGGGCGTTTACCGCGAGTGGGTTCAGCCGCGCAACTCCGGCGCCGACGTTTACCACCGCATCACCTACCGCGCCGCAGAAGGCGAAGAGGTATGGATCAAGGGATCTGAGGAAGTAAAGGGATGGACCCGCCAGGGAAGGACCGATGTCTGGAAGGTGGTGCTTCCAAACTCCTTCTTCGGTGACTTCAATCCGTTCGCAGAGCCCCTTGTAGGAGACTGGCTCAGCCAGACCAACAACGCGTACGTAGTAGGAGATGTCTTCCTCAATAACGTTTCCCTTTTCCAGGCGACCAGCCTGGAAGGCGTCCAGGAGCCCGTCATCCCCAGGAACACACGCAAGCCGGAAGAGGCGAAGCGCGCCTGGTATGTAGAGGTTACCGACACCCAGACCACCATCTGGGCCAACTTCGGTCCCGGAGTCAACCCCAACAACCAGCTGGTTGAGGTTACTTCCCGCCCCGCAGTGTTCTTCCCGGCCCTCCCTGGCGTCAACTATATCACAGTCAAGGGATTCCACCTGTCACAGGCTGCCCCCAACTGGGCACCTCCAACCGCTTTCCAGATGGGTCTGATTGGACCTCACTGGAGCAAGGGCTGGATTATTGAGGACAACGTGATAAGCAATTCAAAGTGCGTGGGCATCTCCCTTGGAAAGGACCGCGCATCCGGACAGAACCGCTGGACCATAGAGAGGACCCTCTCCGGATTCAACCGCGAGCTGGAGGTTATCTTCCAGGCCGAAGATATGGGATGGAAGAAGGAGAACATCGGTTCCCACATCATCCGCAACAATGAGATCTTCGACTGCGAGCAGGCCGGTATCGTTGGCCACCTTGGATGCGTGTTCTCAATAATCGAGAACAACTACATCCACGACTGCAACGCCAAGAGGCAGTA
This sequence comes from Bacteroidales bacterium, assembly GCA_017960545.1. Classification (GTDB taxonomy): domain Bacteria; phylum Bacteroidota; class Bacteroidia; order Bacteroidales; family UBA932; genus Cryptobacteroides. The sequence continues at coordinate 3,813 of JAGCYZ010000011.1, read as the reverse complement.
CTCCGGCGCCGAGGTGGGCTGCATCAAGCTGCACGCCGCAATTGACGTCATAATCCGCAACAACGTGCTTGAGAACGGTTACAACGGCCTCTGGCTGGACTGGCAGGGCATTGGAACCCGCGTATCCGGCAACGTCTTCTTCAACAACGACCACACCGACATCTGGACCGAGGTAACACACGGACCGTGTCTCATTGACAACAACGTAATGCTTTCTCCCGATGCGTTCCTTGAGTGGGGCCAGGGTGCTGCATTCGTGCACAACATCATTTCAGGTTACATCACGTTCCATCCTGTTACAGAGCGCTACACCCCTTATCACGCACCTCACTCCACCAAGATTGTGGGTGTGATGAACTTCCCCGGAGGTGACGACCGCTACTACAACAACATCTTCACCATAGCCCCGGACTCCACCCTTGAGAACAAGGATGCCGGAACCTCCGTTTACAACGAGCGTCCTCCATACTATGAGGGGGTTTACAACGATATGAACACCCGCAACGTAACCAACCCTCTGCTCCTGAGCTTCAACGAGCAGATGGCTGCCGGCAACAGCCAGCCGCCTCGCTTCCAGCTCGCGATGAGGGTGGGTAACAACGTTTACTACAATGGCGTAAAGCACTACTCTTTTGAGGAAAATCCTGTGAGCAGCGCAGCCGATGCAAAAGTATCGCTTGAGAAGAGGGCTGACGGTATCTATGTGAAGATTACCGTTGACAATGCCATCACCCGTGCCCAGACCAAACTGATGGGTACCGACAACCTTGGAAAGACCTATTATTCAAACGGTTACTATGAGAATCCGGACGGAACTCCGCTGGTGGTTGACAAAGATTTCTTTGGAAACGCCCGATCCTCCAAGCCGGTTCCCGGACCGTTCGAGAATATCCGCCAGGGAGAGAACGAATTCTGCGTCTGGAAGTTCTAATGGATTCCCGGAACAGCCGGGAATGACAGAATCCAATTACAGCGGGTCCACGTCTGCATAGATGTGCCCGCTGTATTTGTATTGCTTTTCAATGGAGGCAATACGCCTTGCGATGTCCGCCTTGGCGGCTGCCAGGGAGGAGTCTTTGGGAAGGAAGACCTGCAGCGAGCCGAACTCGCGGCAAAGCACGGAGGTGAACTTTGCCTTGCGGGCCTCGTTCTTGTCGCCCACCTTGATCTCTACCAGGCGGGAGAACGGGGGATAGCCGAAGCGCCGGCGCTCCTCAAGGAGCTTTTCAGGGGTAAGGCCCTGCAGCCTTGCCGGCAGGTCCGCCCCCTGGATGATGAGCGGGCAGGTACATTCGGTCGCTACGGCGCTGAGCGCCTGGAGGGCCCGCTCGTCAGAGCGGAAGTCCTGGCGGGAAAAGAGATAATCTGCGTTCAGAATGGCTACAAGCCCATATTTGCCAAGATTGTCCGCTTTCCCCAAAGGACTGAAGCGGAGACGGGTGCGGGCCTCGGGGAAGAGGGCACGGGCCTCGATTTCCGCATCGGAGGTATCGGCCCAGGGGAGAAGGAAAAGGACGTGCTCCCTGTGCGCAAGGGAGTTGCTTATGGCGTCCAACAACTTTATTGAATAGCCGCCTTTCATTCCGCGCTTGCGCTTCTCCGCAGAAGTGTCTATGATGGTGGCGGCGTCCAGCCCTTGGGCGTATCCTGCTCCCTTGAGCCGGAATTTGCCGCTGAGGGCGTTGTACAGCGATTCCAGGGAAGGGCAGGATGAGCCCAGGATTACCTGAGCGCCGTGTATGCTGCCAAGCATAACGGCTACGTCCCTGGCGTTGTAACGCGGGGAGGGGGATTCCTGCTTGTATGCGGAATCCTGCTCCTGCTCCACAATTATAAGCCCAAGCTTGCAGTAAGGCAGGAACAGGATCTGCCTGCGCCCTTCGATAAGCTGGGCGGGGCTGTCAGGGCGCCTTACCTGCTGGGAGAGGTTGCGCAGCTCCGCGTAGGAATGAAGCGGGGCGTCCGGACGCAGCATAAGCACGTCCTTGCCCTGCTTCAGTGTCTTGCTGATTAGCTGGCGCATAAGGGAGTGGCGCTCCGCTCCCACGGCCAGGAAGGGCTTCCCGGACTCGAAGCCCAGGTCGCCGTTGACTGCCGTTGCGCCCGGTGCCGGAGGTGCCGCGCTCTTGCGCTTGCGCGCCTCCACCACCTGCTTTCCGGCAGGATATGCCGTCTTGTAAACCTCCCCGATGGTGCAGAGGTAGTATTCCGATATGAAACGCCAAAGCCTCAGCTCTGCCTCCGTAATAGGCTCCAGGCCCTGTGCGAGCCCCGTCACGGGGCGCACCTGGGCCGGATCGATATCCGGCTGCGGAGCTATCCGGCTTACCACTGCAACGTATTCCCGCCCCGCAAGGTTAACCCTTACGCGGGAGCCCAAAACTACGTTTGCGGTGGTATAATACCAAGGCTCCCACTCAAGCTTGAGTGGGAGTATGGTCTGTATGTATTGGCGATTGTCCAATATTGTATTACTGAAGCTGTCCGGCCTCTGCCTGCTTGATCATGTTCTCGTTAGCGGATACATAGATCTCAACGCGGCGGTTCTGGGCACGTCCTTCCTCTGTAGCGTTGTCAGCTACAGGCATATTGAATGACTGTCCGGCGGTGTCGAGCCTTGTATTGGCAATACCGTTCTGGTTGAGGAATGCCTTAACTGCATCGGCCCTCTGGAGAGAGATCCTCTCGTTAACGGCAGCGGTACCAACGTTGTCAGTGTGTCCCCAGATGGTGATGTTGGTCTCAGGAAGGTCCCTCATCTCTGTAGCGAACTGAGCCAGGGTGGCCTTTGACTGGTCGCTGAGGTTTACTCCGTTGAACGGGAAGAGGATTCCGCTCTCGAAGGTAACCTTGATGGCCTCGAGTCCGTTGGCGTCGATGATGGTCTCTACAGTAGCGCCCTCGAGCTTTGCGAGCTCCTCAGCCTTCTGGTCCATCTTCTTGCCGATAACTGCACCTGCAGCTGTTCCAACGGCTGTTCCGATAGCGGCGCCGATAGCTGCGCTCTTACCGTCTTTTCCGAAAATTGCACCGAGTCCGGCACCTACTGCTGCACCTGCACCAGCTCCGATGAGGGAGCCCTTGCCGGTCTGGTTCATTGAAGCACAACCTGATACAGAGAACAGGATTGCTCCTACAAGAAACATTGAGATAAACTTTTTCATATTCTATTAGAGTTAATGATTGTTCATTTGAACTTTCAAAGTTAATAAAAAATTTGGATGAAAAATATTTTTCCGTATATTTGCAAACCCAAACAAAAAAAGGTGTTGTAGCTCAGGTGGTAGAGCAATGGACTGAAAATCCATGTGTCGCCGGTTCAACTCCTGCCAACACCACAAAAAGCTTCCAGGACTCTGGAAGCTTTTTGTGGTGTTATGTCTATACGGGGGAAGTCCCCCGAACCCCCTGGCCTCCCGGTCGTCGCATCGCTCCTCCCTCCCGGCCTGCGCCTGCTGGCGCTTCGTGTGGTGTAAGTTCCATACGGGGGAAGTCCCCCGATATTCAGTCGATTTTGAAGGCGCGGAAGGAGTGGGGAGGGATGGTGACTTTAACGACGGTTTCCTGGGCGTTGGTGCGGGGATGCCCATTGACGGGGTTCTCCCGGCGGGTGGTGCCCTCAAGTACTTTACCGCTCTCTATGTCGGCAACCTGCTTTCCTTTGACCACAAATGAGACATCCACGGGTTTGTCGTGGAAGGAATGGGCCACAAAGGTGCCGTTGTCGTATGTGAAGAGTGAAACCTGTGAAGGGCCTTCCATATAGACGTCCATACCTGGTGACGCAGTCTTACGGATAAGATTGAGGGCGGC
>JAGCYZ010000098.1 GCA_017960545.1 Bacteroidales bacterium | reverse complement strand
TTGCAGGTGATGACGGCTCCTATGGGCACTTCGCCTTCGGCTCCGGCAGCCTTGGCCTCCGTCAGGGCCTGCTTCATATAATTGATATCTTCTTGCATTTTATCCATCGGCACAAATATAAGTTTTTTGATTAACTTTGAAAGTTATGCAGGGAAGATTGTTTCTGATAGACGGCCACGCCCTCATCTTCAAGATGTATTACGCCTTTCTCAGGCGCCCTATGGTAAACTCAAAGGGTGCGGACGTCTCCGTTCTTTACGGCTTTACAAAATATGTCCTTGAACTCATAGAGAAGGAGAAACCCACCCATCTGGCAATAGGTTTCGACCCTCCGGGAGGAAGTTTCCGCAACCAGATGTATCCGCCCTACAAGGCCAACAGGGCTGAAACCCCGCAGCTGGTCATAGACGCCCTTGATCCCCTGATCCAGATTTGCAAGGCCCTGAACATCCCGGTGCTTATGATCCCCGGCTTCGAGGCCGACGATGTCCTTGGTTCAGCTGCCAAGAAGGCCGCCAGGGAAGGGTACGACGTGTATATGGTAACTCCGGACAAGGATTACGGCCAGCTCATACAAAGGAATATATGGCAGTACAAGCCCGGCAAGTCCGGTGCGGAGGCGGAGGTCGTGGGCATAAGCGAAATATGCGCAAAATACTCCATCCTGGACCCTGTCCAGGTGATTGATATGCTGGCAATCTGCGGCGATTCTTCAGACAATGTTCCCGGAGTTACGGGTATAGGAGAAGTAGGTGCGGGCAAACTGATAAGCAAATACGGCTCATTGGAGAACATCTACGCCCATCTGGAGGAGCTTACGCCAAAGCAGCAGCAGATGTTCAACGATGCCCTTGACCACATATACCTTAGCAAGGAACTGGTTACCATCAAGACGGACATCGACATCAAGCCTGCAACTGAGGAAATGGCTGTCAATATGGATTTCAGCCCGGAGATTGCGGACCTTTTTGCCAAATATGAGTTCGCCTCCCTGACTCGGCATATTTCACATATCTCGGCCTCAAAGCCAGCCGACGCGCCGGCTGCTTATTCTGCCGAACTGGATATCAAGAAGGTGTCGCCTTCACAGATGATACTCCACACCTGCGCGGCGGGGCGTTGCGCCATCGTTGTGGAGCCGGGCTCAGGCAGGGGTATCTTTGCGGGCATCAGGCGCGTTACCGTGGCAACGTTGTACAAGGACCAGTGCTTTGCCAGCGAAGGCCAGGCAGCGGACTTCAAACGCCTGCTGGAGGACCCTTCGGTCCTCAAGACAGGCTATGAAGTCAAGTACCAGCTGAACTTGCTGGCCGCTGCCGGGGTCAAGCTCAACGGCCGCATCTTGGATGTGGAGCTTATGCATTACCTCCTCAATCCGGAGAAGACCCACAAGCTTGACATCCTTGCAAAGTCATACCTTGGAACCAGCCTGGACGATGGCGCGGAAGGGGATTTCACCGGCACTCTTTTCTCTGACCAGGACACAGCCCCCCAGCCATCCAGCAAGATAAAGGAAGCGGCCGCCATAATGCAGATCAGCGCCCGCATCTGGAACGAGATGAAGGAGGCCGGAGTGGTCCGCCTGTACGAGAAGATGGAAGAGCCGCTCATTAGGGTTCTTTCCTCAATGGAGCGCGCCGGAGTGAAGATTGACCTTGAGTCCCTCAAGGACTTTGCGGATTCCCTCCGTGCGGAAATAGCGGAAAAGGAGGCCCTTGTGCGCAAACTGTCTGGCGAGCCCTCTCTCAACGTGGGGTCGCCCAAGCAGATAGGGGAGGTCCTTTTTGAGAAGATGAAGATAGACCCCAAGGCCCGCAAGAGTTCCCGCGGAAGCTGGAGCACGGACGAAGAGACGCTCCTTGAATACGCAGACAAGAACCCCATCATAGAGGCTATCCTGGACTACAGGGCTGCCAAGAAACTGCTTTCCACGTATATTGAGCCGTTCCCCGACTATATTTCAGAGCAGGACGGACGCGTGCATACAACCTTCAACCAGGCGCTCACATCCACGGGAAGGCTCTCTTCCTCCAACCCTAACCTTCAGAACATCCCTATCCGCACGGAGCGCGGCCGCGAGATACGCAAGGCCTTTGTCCCGGAAGGCCCGGACGGCCTTATCCTCTCTGCGGATTACTCCCAGATAGAACTGCGGGTAATGGCTCATATGTGCGGTGACGGGCATATGCTCAAGGCCTTCCGGGAAGGGGAGGACGTGCACGCCGCCACGGCCGCAAAGATATTCGGCGTGCCTGTGGCAGAAGTCACGGCGGACCAGCGCCGCAAGGCCAAGACCGCCAACTTCGGCATTATGTACGGCATTTCCGCATTTGGCCTTGCACAGCGCCTCAGGGTGCCCCGCAGCGAAGCCAAGAGGCTCATTGACGGCTACTTTGAATCGTTCCCTTCCATCCGCGCCTTCATTGACAACACGATAGCCCAGGCGCGTCAGGACGGTTACGTGCAGACGCTCTTCGGCCGCAGGCGTTACATTCAGGATATAAATATCCAGAATGCCACGCTTCGCGCCCTGGCGGAGCGCAACGCCGTGAACGCGCCAATACAGGGCACGGCCGCCGACATCATCAAGCTTGCAATGATTGCCGTGGACAAAGAACTCAGAGAATCAGGAATGAAGAGCCGTATGGTTCTGCAAATCCACGACGAACTTGTTTTTGAAACCGATATTAAAGAAGTAGAGGCGCTGAAATCCCTTGTGACGCAGTGCATGGAGAACGTGATAAAGCTTTCCGTACCTCTTACGGTAGAATGCAATTATGGAAAAAACTGGATCGAAGCCCATTAACGACCTGGTAAAGGCCGCAATCCAAGGCAACGGAACGGCTTTCACCGCTCTGTGGGACACCTACATAGACCAGCTGCGCACCTACATCCGCTCAATGATGCGCCGCCAGGACGACCTGTATGTGGACGACATCTGCTCCCGCAGCTTTGAGAAGGCGTTCCGCCAGATAGGCAGCTACGATCCTTCCAAGAGCCAGTTCATAACCTGGCTGAGGGTGATAGCCCGGAACACCGCCCTGGACCTGCAGGAGAAGGAAACGCGCCTCCACCCCAAGGACCTGATATATCTGGATGACGACTCCGCCTTCGTAACCATAGTGGATAACATTCCGGATCAGACAGACACCCCTCTGGACTCCATAATCCACGTGGAAAGCGGGGAACTCACGGCCGGTTATGTCCGGAAACTGCCGGAACTGTACCGGGAGATTGCCCGTATGCGCCTTCTGGATGGAATGCAATACAAGGAGATAGCCCAGGAGCTGGATATGCCCCTGAACACCGTCAGAACCAGGATCAGCAGGGCCAACAAGTTAATCCACGATATGCGCGTGGCGGAAGAACAGGAAGAACAATGATTTTTGAAGAGTTCAGGCAAACGGTCATAGGGGAATTTCCCGCCTTGACAGAAGTCCAGCTGGAACAGTTCCGCCGGATGGAGGAACTGTACAGGGACTGGAACTCCAAGATAAACGTTATCTCGCGCAAGGACATAGATTCCCTTTACAAGCATCACGTGCTCCATTCCCTGGCCATTGCGATGTACCTGAAGCGCAAGGGCCTCACCCTTGACGGCTTTTCCGTGCTGGACCTTGGCACAGGTGGCGGCTTCCCCGGTATCCCCCTTGCGGTGGCGTATCCCGGGGCTCGCTTCACCCTGTGCGACAGCATCGGCAAGAAAATCAGGGTGGCGTCAGGCGTGGCGGAGGCATTGGAACTGCAGAATGTGCAGTGCGTGAACGCAAGGGCGGAATCCCTGAATGCCGAGTTCGACTTTGTAGTTTCCCGCGCTGTAACATCTTTGGAGAACTTCTATCCCTGGGTCAAAGACAGGTTCAACGGCAGCATCCTGTATCTGAAAGGCGGCGATGTAAATGCAGAAATATCAGAACTTATGCGCAAATTCCGCCTTGCAAAAGGGCAGGTGAGCACCTGGCGTATAGATTCGGTTTTGGATGACGAATATTTCGCGGAAAAATTTGTAATTCAAATTGAAAAGAATTACCTTTGCCCTCCCAAATCCGAATAATTAAAAAAATAATATAATGAAAAGAACATTCCAACCATCACGCCGCAAGCGCATCAACAAGCACGGTTTCCGTGAGCGCATGTCAACGGCCAACGGCCGCAGGGTTCTTGCCGCACGTCGTCGTCACGGCCGCAAGAAATTGACTGTTTCTTCAGAAGACAGATACTAGTCAGCCTACTCTTCCCAGCGCGGGTCTGTAGTCCTGGCGGGGAGGATAGCGATGAGATAGCCAATTACGGCTACGCAGATGGAAGTGATAGCGATATCGCTTCCTTTTATTATTACCGGGTATGCGTCCACAACGTAATTGCCCGGCATTTTTATAAGGCCGGTCTGCTGCTGTATGAAAGCGAACAGGAGGCCTATGGCAAGGCCGGCGACAAGGCCCAGAAGGGATATGTACCAACCTTCCTGTATGAAGATGCGGCGGATCTTCTTCTCCGGCATTCCAAGGCTGTACAGTGTTCCAATATCGCCTTTCTTCTCAATTATAAGCATTGACAGGCTGCCGAATATGTTGAACGCAATGATTATGATCACAAAGATGAGGATCAGGAAGATGGACGCTTTCTCGTAGCGCATCATCTTGAACAGGGTGCTGTTCTGCTGGTACCTGTCCTGGATGATGAAGTCTTCACCCAGCCTTTCCCCCAGTTCCTTGGTGAACTTGCGCACCTGCGCCTTTGTGGCGCCCGTGTCAAGCCAGAGTTCCACTCCGGACACTTCGTCCTTGTATCCCAGCAGGCTGCGGAACTCTTCCAGAGGCAGGAAGACCATATTGTTGGCTTCCCCGGAATTCACGCTCACGATGCGGTCCGGGCTCAGTTTGAGGCTGTGCAGGGAAGCCATCGGGTTTGTCATTGAAATATTGCGCTCCCTGTCAGGATAGTATATCTGGAGCTTTGACAGGAAATTGACGTTTATTCCCATCTTGTAGGCAAGTTCGGCGCCTACGGCGCATACCGCCAGGCTGTCCTTGTACAGCGATGCGTCTTCCACGCCCTTTGCCACGGCCAGCCCCTGGCGGGAGTCATAACTGAGGAATACGTTGTCCTCCAGGATGCATCCTGAACCGGTGACTATGGGATTCTCCTGCATCCAGGCGAAACCCTGTGCCGAAGGCACGAACACCTTGCCGCTTGACGGTACAATCAGCAGGTCCGGGTCCTGCATATCCAGGGACTCCGTGATCAGGTTGTTGAAACCGTTGTAAACGGACAGGATTATTATGAGGGCCGCAGTCCCTATGGCCATGCCAATGGCGCTGATCGCCGAAATAATGTTGATCACATTGTGCGATTTCTTGGCGAACAGGTATCTGCGTGCTATGAACTGCGACAGCCTCACGGTATTACATCTTTAGGAGCTGGTCAATATGCTCTGCGTAGTCAAGGGTGGAGTCAAGATAGAAGGTCAGTTCGGGAACGATCCTCAGCTGCCTGCCAACCCTGTGGCCAAGCTCGCCGCGGTAGGTCCTGACGTTTTCCTGCAGGATGTCCATCACCGCCTCGCCCTTGTCCGAAGGGAATATGCTTACGTACACCTTTGCAACGGCCAGGTCAGGGCTCACCCTTACCTCGCTGACCGTAACCATGGCTCCCTGGAAGGCTGCCATTCCCTTGCTGCGCAGGATCTCGGCCATATCCTTCTGTATCTCGCGGGCTACTTTAAGCTGTCTTGTGGACGGGGCTTTATCCATTACTTAACGTTTATGATATAATAGTTCTTCTTGCCTTTCTGGACCAGGATGTACTTGCCGTCAAGGATGTCCTCTTGGGTGACCTTGCGGTCAAGGTCGGTAACCTTGTCCTTGTTGATGCTTACGCCGCCGCCCTGGACCATCTTGCGGGCCTCTCCCTTTGACGGGAAAATGGATGTCTGGACTGCAAGCATATCCAGGAGCTGGAGCGGAAGGTCTGCGCGGGCGATGTCAAAGGTGGGAACGCCGGCGAAAACGGAAAGGAAGGTCTTCTCGTCAAGGGCGCGGAGGGCCTCGGAGGTGGAATTGCCAAACAGCATCTGCGATGCTGCAAG
>JAGCYZ010000010.1 GCA_017960545.1 Bacteroidales bacterium | reverse complement strand
GAGTCCGCGCCACTGGGGCAACGGCAGGGAGAGTATGTCCTCGATAGGCGTAAGCCTTTCGAGAGGTACGATCCCGCCGTAGGCCTCGCGCGTGCTCACGCTGACGCCCTGAGGCACTTCAACCTCTATGCGGTAGGGCGAAAGGTCCAGCGGGAACTCCGACAGGATTTCCCCTCGGCCGCGCCCCACCATAGGGCGGTTGTAGATGAAGAAGGCGCAGTCGCTGCCAAGGCGCGCCGCGTACGCGGCCAGGCGCTCCTGGCCCAGGCCCAGCCCGAAGATGCTGTCCAGCATCATCAGGGCGAAGGCCGCGTCAGAGGAGCCTCCGCCAAGGCCCGCGCCCACAGGGGCGCGCTTTGCCAGGCGGATGGCCACCGGCGGCAGGTCAAAGTCTGCCTTCAGCAGACGGTACGCCTGCACCGTGAGGTCGTTCTCCCAGGTGACGCCTTCGCCGTCAAAGGAGAACTCCCCCGCCTCCTCTATCTCCAGCTCATCGTGGATATCGAAAATTGGCAGGAAAAGCGTCTCCAGGTCGTGATAGCCGTCGGGACGCTTGCGAAGGACGTGGAGCCCCACGTTAATCTTGACATTGGGACAGGCTTTCATATACTTGGTTGGCCAGTTCTTCCGGGAGGAGCCCCGCTACGGGAGCCAGGAACGATATCATCTGGAGCACCCGGGCCTCGGCCTCGGGGATGCCCCTGGAACGCATATAGAACTGTTCGTCCTCGTTAAGGCGGCCGATGGTGGCTCCGTGGGAGCATTCCACGTCATCGGCGTAGATTTCAAGCTGGGGCTTGGTGTCAATCCTGGCTTTGTCGCTTGCCAGTATGTTGTGGTTCTCCTGGTACGCCTTTGTCTTCTGGGCATCCTGGGCCACGTAGATGCGGCCATAGAAACTGGCCCTGGCGGAGCCCGATGCTATGCCCTTCACAAGCTGGCGGCTGTGGCAGCCGCCTGCGCTGTGGCGCACATCCAGGGCGATGTCCACCTTCTGGTTTCCGGCGGCCAGGTATAGCCCGCGGATTTGCGCATCGGCGCCGGGGCCGCGGAGGTCCACGTCCATCTCAATGCTGCAATCCGCGCCCGGGAACACCACGAACAGGATGTCCAGCTCCTCCCCGGCGCCCAGGGAGACCTTACGCGGGATTTCATCCCTGCCGGCTATGTAAACTTTTGCGGCCATCAGAAGCTTTCAAATCCGTCTGTCTGTACTTTCTGCGCCACTTCCATACCGCCGGTGCAGGCAATCCGTCCGTTCTTGAGGACGTGCACCGCATCCGGATTCATACTCTCCAGGAGCGACGGATAGTGGGTTATGACTATGAATCCTGTCTGCGGCGAACGCAGGGCGTTCACGCCGTCGGATACAATCTTGAGGGCATCCACGTCCAGGCCGCTGTCCGTCTCGTCCAGGATGGACAGGACCGGTTTCAGCATAGCCATCTGGAATATCTCGTTGCGCTTTTTCTCTCCGCCGGAGAACCCCACGTTCACTTCCCTCTTGGCAAACTCGCCTTTCATCTTGACCATTGCCATCTTCTCCTTGAGCAGGCGCAGGTAGTCCCCCGGGGCGATATCCTTGAGCCCCTGGGCCTTGCGCTTGGCGTTGATGGCGGACTTCATAAAGTTGGAGATGCTCACGCCGGGAATCTCCACCGGATACTGGAAGGAAAGGAACAGACCTGCCCAGGCACGCTCCTCCGGAGCCATTGCCAGCAGGTCCCGGCCGCGGAAGGTAACGCTGCCCTCCGTGACCACAAAGTCCGGGCGCCCGGTAAGCACGGCTGAAAGCGTGCTCTTTCCGGCGCCGTTGGGGCCCATCAGGGCGTGGACTTCGCCCTCGTTAATGGTCAGGTCAATGCCTTTGAGTATCTCCTTGCCGGCGATTCCCGCGTGCAGGTTCTCTATTTTCAACAGTACTTTTTCCATATTCTAGAATCTGATGCCAAGGCCTGCAACCGCACCGGTGGAACCGGCGCCGGCAGTTGCTTCGGCAGAAAGGTATATGCGGTTTGTCCCCACATTAATGCCAATAGGGGTTATTATTGGTATTGGCGACGGGAAGAACACCGCCAGCATAACTTTGTTGGTCATTCCAAAGCCAACCCCGGAGTACATCCTCACGTGCGACTTGCTCAGCCAGTTGTACCTGGTGTTGAACAGGAAGGTGAGCGTGGGGGACGCTAAGCCCTGGGAAGGGCCCGGTTCCCCGGGCTTTATTATGTCATATTTTGCCCTTGAAAGGTTCAGGCCGCCCTGAAGCGTCCACCTGTCGTTCAGATCGAAGATGAACGACACCGTGGCCGCAGGGGCAATCCTGTTATGGTACTCGGACCCTTCCGGCAGTTCTTCCTTGTACTTTTCCATTAGGGTCTGCAAAGGGGAAAGCCCCACCCAGGCCTCCAGGCCGTAGCGGTGCTCCGGATCGAACTCCTGGGCGCGGGCCGCAAACAGCGGCAATGCCAGGAGCAGTACCATTATGAGAACTCTCCTACTCATCTTTCTTGTAAAGTTTATTCCAGCTAATCATTGACCAAATTCCGTTAACAAGGTACAGGGCGCATACTATTGGCATAAATACGTGGCCTACTGACAGGTGCAGGGCAATCTGGGTAACGTTTACCAGCATCCAGGCAACCCAGCAGTCCCACTTCTTGAGCGAAGACAGCAGCTGCGCCATAAGGATGAGCACCGTTACGCAAGAATCCAGATAAGGATGCGGATCGGCCGGGAAAAGCCTGTTGAGAATCCATCCCCAGAGACCGGCCACCACGAACACCGCCAGCACCGCAAGGCCCCTTTCCGGCCAGGTGAGCTTGCTCACCTTGAGCGCTTTGCTGTCGCGCGCGCTCTCCTCCCCGCTGCGCGGGTGTGTCCAGCGCCAATGTCCAAGGACATTGATGGCCAGGGACACCGGCTGCAGCAGCAGGCTGGCGTACAGGTTCTTGTTCCAGAACATCAGGAACAGGGCGGTGGTGTAAAGGTATCCCACCCAGAAGTTGTACTTGGAGTTTCGGCCTGCAAGGAACACGCACGTGAGTCCCAGGACAGACGCAATGAGGTCTATCAGCAGTACGGGGTAATCGTTCCCCAGGGTGAAAAGCGTGTAGTTGATCCAGTCCATAGCCTATCCAACGGCCCCCTCCAGGGACACCTGTAAAAGTTTCTGCGCCTCTACGGCAAATTCCATCGGCAGCCTGGAGAGCACTTCCTTGGCGTAGCCGTTAACTATAAGTCCCACGGCGTCTTCCGCCGCTATGCCGCGCTGGTTGCAGTAGAAGAGCTGGTCTTCGCTGATCTTGGAAGTGGTGGCCTCGTGCTCTACCGTGGCGGTGGGGTTCTGGTTGTCTATCACCGGGAAGGTGTGGGCGCCGCAGAGCGAGCCTATGAGCAGGCTGTCGCACTGCGAATAGTTGCGAGCGTTCTGCGCGCCTGGGTTCATCCGCACAAGGCCGCGGTAGCTGTTCTGCGAGTGGCCCGCGGAGATACCCTTTGACACGATGCGGCTGCGAGTATTGCGGCCAATGTGTATCATCTTGGTTCCCGTATCGGCCTGCTGGAAATTGTTGGTGAGTGCCACCGAGTAGAACTCCGACGTGGAGTTGTCTCCCATAAGGATGGTGCTGGGGTACTTCCAGGTAACGGCCGATCCCGTTTCCACCTGCGTCCAGCTCAGATGGCTGCCGCTGCCCTTGCAAATTCCCCTCTTGGTAACCAGGTTGAGGATTCCTCCACGGCCCTGCGCATCGCCGGGGTACCAGTTCTGCACGGTGGAGTACTTTACATCGGCATCTTTCTCCACCACAATTTCAACCACCGCGGCGTGGAGCTGATGCTCGTCCCTCATAGGGGCGGTGCAGCCTTCCATATAGCTGAGCGTGGAGCCTTCTTCCGCCACTATGAGCGTGCGCTCGAACTGCCCCGTGCCGCTGGCGTTAATGCGGAAGTAGCTGGACAGATCCATAGGGCAATGAACCCCCTTGGGGATGTAGCAGAACGAACCGTCGCTGAACACTGCGGAATTAAGCGCCGCAAAGAAGTTGTCCGATACCGGCACCACGCTGGCCAGGTACTTGCGCACCAGGTCTCCGTGCTCCTTTACGGCCTCCGAGAAACTGCAGAAAATGATGCCTTTCTCCTCCAGCGTCTTGCGGAATGTGGTCTTTACCGATACCGAGTCGAACACCGCATCTACTGCCACCACGCCCGCAAGGGCCTCCCTTTCGTGAAGCGGGATTCCCAGCTTCTCGAAAGTCTCGGCCAGCGCCGGGTCTATCTCCTTTGGCCTTTCGGAATCTTTTTTTGGAGCCGCATAATAGATAATATCCTGATAGTCGATTGGCGGCAGCGTCAGATGCCCCCAAGACGGCTGCTTCATCTTCTGCCATTTGCGGAACGCATCCAGGCGGAAGTCCAGCAGCCACTGCGGCTCTTCCTTCTTGCTGGAAATCATACGGATAATGTCTTCGTTAAGGCCTTTGGGAACATACTCCTGCTCCACGTCCGTAACGAATCCCTCCTTGTATTCCTGCTGGGATATCCCCTTTATGATTTCATTGTCTGTCATCCTGAACAAAGTGAAGGATCTCTCTTGAAATACAAATTTACACTTAAATCAGGAAACTCCGTCCATCTGAATTTGATAATTACAGATTTTTCAATACCTTTGACCTCCCAACGCGAACACATCCGCAAGCCCGAGTGGCGGAATTGGTAGACGCGATGGACTCAAAATCCATTGTCCCTTAAAGACGTGCCGGTTCGAGCCCGGCCCCGGGCACCCGACCGAAGTCCCCCGATTTTTTGGGAGACTTCTTCTTTTTGTACCCTTGTAACTGCTTGGTTTCCTGATAGATGATGTCAAGCATCTTATTGTAGGACTTGGTTCGATAATTGCCATAAAAAGTAGTATCTTTGTTCAAATTGCATAATTAATATGAAACGATTAATTATTGTTTTACTTGCTCTCATCTCGCTTTGTGCTGTCGCTCAAGAGCCACATTTATATGTAACTGAAACGGAGGATTATATAGCTTGGCAACCGAATGTTAAACTCACGTTCGATATGTTTCAGAAAAGTGCGCCGACTGAGAGAGATTTACAGGTCATGCAGGAAGATAATCGGAATGCTACACCGTATTTAGGTTTTAACCGAGTCTTGGATGAACCGAAAACGAAATCAGGATGGAAGGAGCATTTCGAGAAAGCATATTTCTGCCCAATGTTCAGCAAGTATCAATCATACATCGCAGTAAAAGACACTTTCGACTTAGACGTTGCTCAAGCTCAATGGGACATTGTTGAACTAGGAACAAGAAGAAGTAGAATTATTCTTGATTCACTGCAGAATCAAGCCAATAGAATCAATGAAGTTCCGACAAACGGGGTCGTATCTATTTTTTATGAAACGGCTTCACAAGAGGGAATAGATTACTATCATCAAATTTTACTCGGTTTCTTAAAAGAAGTTGTTTTACCGCGCGACAAAGAAATGTTTGTGAAATACAGAGAATTGTTGGACGAAATGCTTGAAGATACGAAAGCCTACTCAACAAGTCCTGAAGAAGCAGAAAGATTGCTTTTGCGGAAACCATTAGAAAAGTATCTTAAGGAAGCGAAAAAAGGAATTGGAGACTTAAGGAAACGATAGTTCATCCTCTGATACACTTGGACTGTTCTATCGGGTCAGGGATGAGGAACCTCAACTCCCATATCTTGTCCAAGTCATCCCGGGGCCGCTATTATCCATTGAGGGGCGTACCCCTCAAACTCCCTGAGTCGGCTCTTCGCGCCTCCGACATCACACTAGGCCGTGGAGCGTAACTATTTGATAATGAACGAAAAGAGGGTTTCAACGGTAGCGGTTTTGGGTACCGTTGAAATTGCCTTTTTGCTGACAATCAACACTTTACACTCCACGGGACTATGATTAGTCTTTTACCTGCTAGCGAATAAGGAGCATCCTCCTAACCTCTCTACCTGCGATGCTATTATTGGCGCCAGATACCCTATCCTTTTTTATCTGCATTTACAATGTCCCCAGCCCCATCAAGAGATTTAGTAAAGTCTCATTGCCGTCAGCCACATAGGGCTTGCTGGAGAGTATCATCTTCGGCAAAAATGTGGCATAGTGAAAATAGTTTCTGCTTCTGCTACAATCTTGCTGATTATCCATTTTCATTTGCAACAGAAAAACTGTTTTAAATATGGAAATCAAGCAATTAGAACCGAAAGAGAAAGTCATTACTTTCTTCGGAGAAATTAAAAGCGCCAGTGTGGAATCGACCATTAAGGAGATTGTGAGAATCAATCTCTCAGATCAAGAATACGCTCAAGAATGTACGCAATGGGCCATAGACAATAATTTATCGCCAATGGCTGTGACACTGACTCCGATAAAACTATACCTATCAACACATGGCGGAGGCTGCTATGATGGGCTGGCCCTATATGATGTCATCGAAGCCTCTCAGACTCCCATTGAGGTTGTATGCACAGGGAAAATTATGTCTATGGGCATCATAGTTGCCCTTGGGGCAAAAAACCGTAAGTGCTACCCCAATACCACCTTTATGATTCACCAGGTATCCGGCATTTCTTTAGGGAAACTCCGTGATATGGAAGAAACCGTGGCCGAAGTGAGCAGAATTAACGATATGCTTTTTAAGGTTATAAAATCTAAAACCAAGATTACGGAGGAACGCCTCAATCAAGTCATTCAGCAAAAGCAGGACTGGATTATTACTGCCGAAGAGGCATTGGAACTTGGGATTATAACAGAAATCCTATAATAACCGCAACATTACCGATGGTATGGGGCATTCTGTTCTCTATCAAGATGATGCGGCGTGAGACCGATAAATTTGAATTTACACGTCCAGTAGAGTTTCCATTTCCTTTTCAAAGCTCTCATCAATCAAGGTCACGCGTTCTCCGGCCCGTAGGAATCCCTCACAGCATTGCCGGT
>JAGCYZ010000097.1 GCA_017960545.1 Bacteroidales bacterium | reverse complement strand
TGCGCAAATGCTGCTGCGCAGAACAGGCTGCCGGCCAGTAAAAGGAATATCTTTTTCATATCAGAAAGGTTTAAGTAAATATCTTTTTCAGTCCAGTATTCGCCTTACGTGAAGGATGGGGCGGTGCTGGTAGTAGTCCGGGCTGTCCGGGTCCAGCGAACTGATGCGTACCACCTGCGAGGAATGCAGTATCATCCCGTCTCCAAGGTAGATGGCAACGTGGGATACCCTCTCGCGGGAGTCCCCGGACGCAGGGGTGCCAAAGAAAATGAGGTCTCCGGGCACCATCTGCTCAAGGCTCACCTCGCGGCCTTCTTTCACCTGCTGGGAGGTGTCTCGCGGCAGGTCCGTCCCGTTCATATGGAAAGCCATCCAAGTGAGGCCGCTGCAGTCCACGCCCTTGGTGGAGTTGCCGCCCCACATATACGGCGATCCAAGGAAGCGGCTTGCCGTGGCGATGACGTTTGCCGCTGTGGCAGCCCTGCCTGCAAGCCACTGGGCGTGGTCCTGCAACTCAGTGCGGAGCATCCAGCCGCTGCGGCCGGAAGGCAGCAGCACCTGCAGCCAGCGGCCTTTGCGGACGGCTCTGCCCCTGGAGTCCAGCGCCTTGCGCACCACTCCGCCCAGGGTGATGTCGCTGACATATCGGCTTTCAGCCGAAGGGTCCGCGAAGATATGGGTGATTACCGCGGTGCAGACGTACTTTGGCGCGGCCAGATAGGCCTCATACTGTTCCTGGGACATTTCCACAAAGCTCAGTTCTTCCGTCCAGCCCTGGTACGGCGGCTCCATTGCGGAGACCTTCCGCCAGTAGCTGTCCTTGTCCGAAACAATAAGGGATGACCCCATAAGGCACTGGCTTTCCACCGGTGATTCATAGTCCGCATTGCGGTGAAGCGTGGCCACTGAGAACTCCACCACGGCCCTGGTCTGGGCGGCGGCGCCTAAGGAAATTGCCAGCAGGCACAGCACAAGCGGAAAGAATCGTCTCATACTCTTTACAAATATAGTAAAACAAATACTAACTTTGGCACGTGGAAAAGCGCTATAATTCTTACGTTGACCATTTCAGGTCCAAGTATGGCGACCGCCTCCAGAAACTGGTCCTGGACGCCGGGTTCACCTGTCCCAACCGGGACGGGACCGTGGGGACCGGCGGCTGCACGTATTGTGACAACGCCGCCTTCCATCCGGGATACAGCACGCCGGACAAGCCACTTTTCAGGCAGATAGAGGAGGGTATAGAGTTCCACCGGGTGCGTTATCCCCGGACAAGCCGTTACCTGGCTTATTTCCAGGCTTTTTCCAATACTTACGCTTCCCTTGACAGGCTGAAGGAACTGTATTCCCAGGCCTTGGCGCATCCAGCGGTAGAGGGCATAGTGGTTGGCACGCGTCCGGACTGCGTGGACGCCGCCAAGCTGGATTACCTGGCCTGGCTGCAGGACCAAGGCAAGGTGGTGGCGGTGGAGTACGGCATAGAGTCCTGCTATGACAAGACCCTGCTCAGGATCAACCGCGGGCACGACTTCGCCTGCGCGCGCAAGGCCGTGGAGATGACTGCCGCGCGCGGTCTGGAGACCTGCGCGCACTTCATCCTGGGCCTTCCCGGCGAAACCCCGCAGATGCTCCTGGAGCAGTGTGCGGCCATAAACTCCCTGCCATTGACATCGGTCAAATTCCACCAGCTGCAGATAATAAAGGGAACTGCGATGGAAAAAGAATACGCAGAATGCCCGGAAGACTTCTGGCGCCCCGGCCTGGATGAATATCTTGAGCTGATTGTTGACATTTTGGAGCGACTTAGGCCGGACCTTTGCATAGATAGGATAGCCGGCGAAGTTCCGCCGCGTTTTGTACGGGAGACCCCGTGGGGACTGGTCCGCAACTTCCAGATCCTTAAGATGCTGGATGCCAGGTTGGAGGACCGCGACACCCGCCAGGGCCGCCTGTTTAAATAAAAATGTGTATATTTGTATTCTTATGACCAGGAAAGCGGGAATATTGATGCTTCTTTTGGCTTTGGCTATGACTACTTCCTGCGAGTTTGTCTCAGGCCTCATCCACGACGATGAAGTCGTTGCCAAACTTGGCGGCAGAAAGTTGTACAGGACTGAGCTGGAGGCGTTCATTCCCAAAGGGGTGTCTGCGGAGGACAGTTCAAAGCTGGCCCTGCAGTACATAAACACCTGGGCTACGGAGCAGCTTTTTTCCGACATAGCACAGGAGCAGCTCTCCAAGGAAGAGCAGGACGTGAGCGAAGAGCTGGAAGATTACCGCCGCTCGCTCCTGAAATTCCGCTACGAGCAGCGCTATGTGAACGAAAGGCTGGACACGTTGGTCCAGAACACGGAGATTGACGATTACTACCACAACCACCAGGACCTGTTCCTGCTGGACGTGCCCATTGTCAAGGCCCGTTTCCTGGACATAATGCAGGACTCCCCAAACCTTGAGATGATCAAGGACAAGATGTCCTCTGACAAGGTTGAGGACGTGGAGACGGCGGACAGCCTGGCGTACTCGTCGGCCCTGCGCTACGAGGACAGTTCGGACAGGTGGGTGGATATGGTTTCCTTTGCCCGCAACTTTGGGACTGACTACGGCACGCTGCTCTCCAAACTGGACAAGAACGGCTTCATAGAGTTCCCGGACGAACTTGGAGACGTGAAGATTGCCTATATATGCGAGATTCAGAGGGTAGGGGAACTTGCGGACATAGACTATTGCAGAAACAGGATTAAAGATATTATAATAAGCACCAGGAAGCAGGCTTTGCTGAACAATCTGGAAAAAGAACTGCTCTCCGACGCGCTTGACAAAGAGACGTTGATAATTTATTAGAAGTATGATCCATACATTCAAAGCTGCGGCGGTGGCCGCCCTTATGGCATTGGGCCTTTCGGCCTCCGCGCAAAGGTACGACGGGATAGTGAACAAGACTGTGGCCCTGGTGGGCAACGAGGTGGTTACCATTGCTGACATCGAGAACGAGGTCAGGGTTGCCGGCGCGCAGGGAATGGCATCGGACAGGACGCTCCGCTGCACCATCCTTGAAAGCCTGATGACCAACTACCTGTTCCTGAGCCAGGCCAGGATAGACTCCCTGGAGGTCAATGCCACCAACGTGGAGATGAACCTCTCCAACCGCATAGACCAGATCCGTACCTCCCTGGGAGGGGACGAGGAGGTGGAGAAATACTTCGGGAAGCCCCTGTACAAGCTCCGCCAGGAATGGTTCCAGCAGTTCCAGGACCAGACCCTCATCCAGCAGGAGCAGGCGGAGATCGCGGGCAAGGTGCCTGAGATGACTCCCCTTGACGTAAGGACCTACATTGATACCGTTGACCACGAGGACCTTCCCATCGTCCCTGTAAAATATCAGCTCAGCCAGATATGCATCTACCCTGACCGCGAGGCAGCCAACGCCGCGGTCAAGGAAAGGCTCCTTTCCCTGCGCGAGCGTATCATCAACGGTGAGAACTTTGCCACCCTGGCAAGGCTCTATTCCGAGGATCCGGGTTCCGCACGCCGCGGAGGAGAGCTTGGAATGGCCTCCAAGTCCATTTTCTGGCCGGCATTCTCCGATGCCGCAATGTCCCTTAAGCCGGGCCTCATCTCGCAGATAGTGGAGACTCCGGACGGATTCCACCTCATAGAGGTCCTGGACAAGAACGGCGATATGTTCAACGCCCGCCACATCCTTATGAAACCCCAGTACACGGAGGAGGACCAGACCAAGGCGTTCGCCACCCTTGACAGCATCCGCACGGAGGTCATCAACGATGCCATCACCTTCGCCCTTGCAGCCCGCTTCTATTCTGAAGACGCGCCTACACGCACCAACGGCGGCCAGATGGCGGATCCCAATACCGGATCGTCCTATTTTGAGATAGACCAGCTCAAGCCCCAGGACTATGTTGCCATACAGGACCTGAAGGAAGGCGAGATATCCCAGCCCATCGTTTCCCTTGACAACGAGGGCCGTGACGGAAACCTTGTTTACAAGATAATCAGGGTGGACAAGATCCTTCCCGCCCACACTGCCACGTACGAGAACGACTTCAACCAGCTTGCGGAAGAAGTGAGGATGTACAAGCAGGCCGAGGCGCTTGATTCATTCGTGGACGACAAGATACGTAACTCTCACGTTGTAATTGACCCTATGTTCAAGGACTGCGTCTTTGAACGCCCGGGGTGGGCTCTCAATTTCTCTGAAGAATGACCTTCGCAAGGCGTCTGACTCTCCTCCTGTCATTCTTCTGGGCGTTGCTTCCGGCATTCGCCCAGGAGCAGGCGGATACGGACAGCCTTGTACGCCTTATGAGCGCCCAGTCAGTTCACATTGTGGAAAGGGAGGGCGAAAAGGTCCGCGAAGTCTTCGGCCCCGCCCGTTTCCTGCACAATGACACTTACCTTGTATGCGACACCGCAATATGGCACGTTGAAACCGCCATCATCAATGCCTTCGGCAATGTACAGATACTCCAGGACGAGACTGTCCTGAGCAGCGACCAGCTGGATTATTACGTTGACGAGGACAGGGCGGAGTTCCGCGGAACGCTGGTGCAACTGCAGGACAAGCAGAACAACACCCTGCGTACCCGTTTCCTGGACTATAACACCAAGGACTCCGTTGCCGTGTTCAAAGGCGGAGCTTCGATGCGAGACAAGGACGGCCAGGTGATAGAGAGCATAGACGGCACCTACGATTCCAAGATAAAGACTTTTGAATTCGTCCGGGACGTGAATATGTTTGTGGACTCCGTCTTTGTGAAGACAGAGTACCTGACATATAACACTGACCTGCAGCGCGCCAATTTCGAAGCCCCCATATATGCCTGGCAGGACGACAAGATGCTGTCCGCCGACTTTGGAGTGTACGAAAGGGCCAAAGAGGAATTCTTCTTCCACGGCAACGTGCACGCGTACTCGGAGAAGCAGGAGATGTGGGCGGATTCCCTGTATTTCTATCGGGTTTTGAACAATGTGGAATTGCGCCATAACGCCCAGGTTATGGACACGACGCGCAATGTGACAGCCGTTGCGGATTATATGCTTTATGTGGACAGCCTGAACCGTATGACAATGCGGGACAGGGCCGCAATAGCGGCGGTTACGGAGCAGGATAACCAGAGGGACACCCTTTATATGGGCGCAGACCTTATAGTTTACGACGGCATCCAGAAAGGCGACCTGACCCCGGAAGAAATCCAGGAGTCCAACAAACGGCTGGAGAATATGAAGGTGGATCCGGTAGCGGAATACAGGAAGATAAACGCCCCTGCGCAGGAGTCCGGAGATTCCGGATCTGACTCTGCGCCATCGCCATCGCCTTCGCCTGCCGCTTCATCTGCCCCCGAACCGGATTCCGAACCGGATTCCGAACCGGCCGATGCGGCCCCGCCGCTGGCCGATTCGCTGGCAGTTGCCGCAGATACGCTGGCGGCAGGGCTGGATTCACTTGCAGCGGGACTAGACTCCCTGTCCGTGGGGGTTGACTCCCTTGCCGTAGGGCTTGACTCTGCTGCAGTGGAACTGCCACCCAAGGACAGCACCATAGTGGGTCTTATCACCGCATCCGGCAATGTGAAGGTGTACAGGAAAGACGTCCAGGCAAAGACGGATTCAATGGTATTCTTCCAGCTGGATTCAATAGCGCGTATGTATAACCGGCCCATAGTCTGGAACGAGGAAGGCAAGCACCAGTACGTAGCTGACAGCATAGCGCTGCTCATTGCGGACGAGCGGCTGCAGCAGGCGGACCTGATGAGTGACGCCTTTGTGATAATACAGGAGAATCCCGTAAGCTATGACCAGATAAAGGCAACCGAGATGATGGCGTATTTTGACACTTCCGCCACCCTGAAACGGTACGACGCCCTGGGAGGCGCTTCGGCGCTGTTCTATCTGGAGGAGAACGGGGAGTTTGCCACGGTGAACAAGGTGGAATGCACAATGATGTCCGCATATCTGACCGATGGCCAGCTGGACAGGGTCTATTATTTTGACAATCCAAAGAACAATGCATATCCGGTTGTGAAACTCCCCAAGGAGGAGCGGGAACTGAAAGGTTTTGACTGGCGCGAGAGCGAACGTCCTGCCAGCCGATATGACATAAGCACCATTGACTTCAAGAGTTCTGAGAGAAGCCGTTATAAATCTGTGTCCCGGCCGCGTTTCAGCCATACCTCCAGGTATTTCCCGGGCTATATGAACGGCGTATATCAGGAAATTGCCAGGAGGGATTCCCTCGAGGCCGCGGCCGAAGCGTACAGGCAGTTCCAGGCGGATTCGCTGGAAATGGCCCGTTCCATAGAGGTTGAGGAACTTGGGGAAGCGGAAGAGATGGCTAGGCTGGACAGCCTTGCCGCAATGCCGCTGGACAGCCTCAAGGCGGAGATTTCAGGGCAGGGAGGGATTCCCGGTCAGGCCGGGGATGACAATGCTGAAGTCCAGGATGACAATGCCGGGGCCGTGGAAGCAGAGGTCGATGCCGGGGAAGGCGAAGGAATTGCCGCGGATGACGGCAAGGAGGTCATAGAACTGGATATCAAGTCACTGAGGGACCTGGAACGGGAAACCAAGCGGCTTGAGCAGGAGCAGCAGAGGGCGGAGCGGGAGGCCGCCCGCGAGGCCCGCTGGGCCGAGCTGGACGCCCGCGATGCGGCCAAGGCCCAACGCAAGGCGGAGAAGGCCGCGGCCAAGGAACGCTCCCGCAAGCTCAAGATGATCCGCGCCCAGGAAAAGAGAGCGGCCAAGGAACAGAGGATCCTTGACCGCTACATAAGGCGCTACGAAAAGCAGAAAGCTAGGCGGCAGCGTAAAGACTGATGATGTTCAGCACCACCTTTGCCGCTTTCTCCATATTCTCAAGCGGCAGGAATTCCATCTTTCCGTGAAAATTGAGCCCTCCGGCGAATATGTTGGGGCAGGGCAGTCCCATAAATGAGAGGTTTGCACCGTCAGTGCCGCCCCTGATGGGCTGGATCCTGGGTTCAATACCTTCCATTTCCATAGCCTTGACAGCTTTCTCCACTACGTGGTAATGCGGCTCAACCTGCTTGCGCATATTGTAATACTGGTGCCTTACGTTCACCGTAGCGGTGCCGGGGCCGTATTTCTGGTTGATCTTCTCTCCGCAGTCCAGGATAAACTGTTTCTTCTGTTCGTATTTGTCAATGTCGTGGTCGCGGATGATGTATGAGAATGTAGCTTCCTCTACGGTGCCTTCAAAGCCTATGATGTGGAAGAATCCCTCATATCCCTCAGTGTATTCCGGTTTCTGGTCCGCAGGGAGCATGTCGTTGAACTCCATTGCAATGCGGATGGCATTGAGCATCTTGCCCTTTGCGTAGCCGGGGTGTACGTTGCGTCCCTGGATCTTGATGGTTGCGGCCGCTGCGTTGAAGTTCTCGAACTCCAGTTCGCCAAGTTCGCCTCCGTCCATCGTGTAGCCGTAGTCCGCATCGAATTTCTCCACATCGAACTTGGCCACTCCACGGCCTATCTCCTCGTCAGGGGTGAAGGCTATCCTTATTTCACCGTGCTTGAATTCAGGGTGTTCGGCAATGTACTGTGCGGCGTCCATTATCTCCGCGACTCCGGCCTTGTCGTCGGCTCCCAGGAGGGTGGTGCCGTCCGTGGTGATTATTGTCTGGCCAATGTGGCTGAGCAGTTCGGGGAACTCCGAAGGCTTCAGCGCAAGGCCCTCGACGCCCTTCAGTGGTATTTCGCCGCCGTCATAGCCGCTTATGATCTGTGGCTTGACGTTGTTGCCGGAGGCATCGGGAGAAGTATCCACGTGGGCAATGAATCCAATCTTGGGGACGTCGTGTCCGCAGTTTGAAGGGATTTTTGCCATTACGTATCCGTATTGGTCAAGCGTGGCCTGGATGCCCATTTCCAGCAGCTCCTTGCGGAGCATTTCCAGGAGCACGAACTGCTTGTTGGTGCTTGGCTGGCTGGTTGAGTTCTCGTCGGACTGTGTGTCAACGGCCACGTATCTTAAGAATCTGTCCAGAATGTTTTCCATTATTTTTGAGCTTTAAGTGAAGAGAACAGCATATAAAGGACAATTCCGATAAGCGGAATTATGGCAATTGCCTCGCCGTAGGCGGCGTTCCAGTTGTACATGAACCAGTCCACCTTGGCGAACTTGAGGATGGCGCTCACAACGCCCATAAGGGCGCCGCCCGCGATGAATCCGCTGGCAATGAGGGTGCCCTTCTCCTGGCGGGCGGCGTTAAGCTCCTTGTCCTGTGAGCGGGTGCTCACGTACCAGGAGATGGCTCCGCCAAGCAGCAATGGCAGGTTGAGGTCGATAGGGATGAACATTCCAAGGCAGAAAGCCAGGGCCGGAACTTTGCAGAAGTTCAGGATGATGGCTATTGCCGCGCCAATTCCGTAGAGCAGCCAGGGAGCGCTTCCGCCGTTCATCATAGGCTGGATCACGGCGGCCATCGCGTTGGCCTGAGGGGCCACCAGGGCGTTGTCGCCCACAAAGCCGTAGGTTTTGTTCAGGATTATCATCACGCCTCCCACAGTTGCGGCGGCAACCACGGTGCCCAGGAACTTCCAGGCTTCCTGCTTGGCAGGGGTGGTTCCAATCCAGTATCCTATCTTGAGGTCCGTGATGAAGCCTCCGGCCATTGAAAGGGCTGTGCACACGACGCCTCCGATGAGCATTGCCGCAACCATTCCGGCATTGCCTTTGAGGCCCACGGCAACAAGCACCAGGGCTGTGATTATGAGGGTCATTATGGTCATTCCGCTCACAGGGTTGGTACCCACGATGGCAATTGCGTTGGCTGCCACCGTAGTGAACAGGAAGGAGATGACGGCAACTATCAGGAGGCCTATCAGGGCCTGCCAGATGTTGTTGACCACACCGCCAAGGCCAAAGAATGCGAACACTGCAAGCAGGGTGATGGCGATTCCGAACACGATAACCTTCATTGAAAGGTCCTTGTCAGTGCGCTCGGCGGCCTCGGCCTTTGCGCCCGGGCGCTTCTTGAACTCGCCCGCGGCAAGGCCTACGGCGGACTTGATCACGCCTGCGGACTTGATAATTCCAATGATTCCCGCCGTGGCGATGCCTCCGATTCCAATATGGCGCGCATACTCCTTGAATATCTGGTCCGGAGACATCTGTGAGATGGTCTGGGCAATGCCGGTGCCCATAAGGTCAATGACCTGGCCGCCCCAGATGAGATTCATCAGGGGGATGATGACCAGCCATACAAGGAAACTTCCGCAGCATATTACAAAGGCGTATTTGAGGCCCACGATATATCCGAGGCCAAGTACGGCGGCGCCGGTGTTCAGCTTGAGGACAACCTTTGCCTTGTCAGATACAACCTTTCCCCAGTGCATCACCGTGGTGGTCACGGTCTCGCTCCAGGCTCCGAAGGTTGCCACTATGAAATCGTACAGTCCTCCGATGAGTCCTGCAACCAGCAGCGTCTTTGCACTTTTGCCTCCGCTCTCTCCGCTTACCAGCACCTGCGTGGTGGCCGTGGCCTCAGGGAAAGGATATTGTCCGTGCATTTCCTTTACGAAATACTTCCTGAAAGGGATCAGGAACAGTATTCCAAGGATACCTCCCAGCAGGGAGGACATGAACATCTGCCCGAAGTTTACGTCAAGGCCCAGGATGTAGATGGCCGGCAGGGTGAAGATGGCTCCCGCCACGATTACGCCGGAGCAGGCTCCTATGGACTGGATGATTACGTTCTGTCCCAGTCCGTCCTTCTTGCCCAGGGCTCCGGTGATTCCCACCGCCAGGATGGCGATAGGTATCGCGGCTTCGAATACCTGTCCCACTTTGAGTCCCAGGTATGCCGCGGCGGCGGAGAAGATGATTACCATAAGGAGACCCATAAGGACGGAGTATGCCGTTACTTCCGGGAACTTCTTGTCCGCGGGCAGTATGGGTTTGTATTTTTCTCCTTTTTCCAATGGCCTGTGGGCGTTTTCCGGCAGGCTCAGGTTTTTCTTGTCTTCCATATCGTCAAAGGTTTATTCCCACTCTATGGTTCCGGTTGGCTTCGGGGTGAGGTCGTAAAGCACCCTGTTGACACCGGGAACCTCGGAAGTGATTCGTTTTGTGATGTGTTGCAGCAGGTCGAACGGGATGTCCTCCACGGTGGCCGTCATTGCGTCACGGGTGTTCACGGCACGGATTACCACAGGCCAGTCGAATGAGCGCTTGCCGTCTTTCACTCCCGTGGACTTGAAGTCCGGCACAATTGTGAAGTACTGCCAAACCTTGCCCTCCAGGCCGTTCTTTGCGAACTCCTCGCGGAGGATGGCGTCAGACTCGCGTACGGCTGCAAGCCTTTCGCGTGTGATGGCGCCCACGCACCTCACGCCCAGGCCGGGACCCGGGAACGGCTGCCGGAATACCATTCCGTCAGGCAGGCCCAGGGCCTTGCCCACAACCCTCACTTCGTCCTTGAAGAGGAACTTTATAGGTTCTACCAGTTCAAAGTCAAAGTCGTCCGGAAGACCGCCTACGTTGTGGTGGGCCTTTACCGGGCCGGATTCCAGGATGTCAGGGTAAATTGTGCCCTGCGCAAGGAATTTGATTCCTTCCAGCTTGCGGGCCTCTTCCTCGAACACCCTTATGAATTCTCCTCCTATGATCTTGCGCTTTGTCTCAGGATCGGCCACGCCGGCCAGTTTGTCCAGGAAGCGGTCCTGCGCATCTACATATATAAGGTTGGACTTGAGTTCGTCGCGGAATACGCGCACCACCTGCTCTGCCTCTCCTTTGCGGAGCAGGCCGTGGTTTACGTGGACGGACACCAGCTGCTGGCCTACGGCCTTTATCAGCAGTGCCGCCACAACCGACGAGTCAACTCCTCCGGACAGTGCCAGGAGTACCTTTCCGTCGCCTATCTGGGCTCTGAGTTCTGCAATCTGTTCTTCAATGAATTTTTCTGCAAGGGCCTGAGTGGTGATTCTCTCCATCGACTCAGGGCGTTTGGGATTGTTTGCCATATCTATTATAAATTGATTTCAGACCTTTCTATCTAACAAAAATAGAAAAAAATTAAAAATTTTAAGAAAAAATTTGCGTAGAAAGAAAAAGTATGTATCTTTGCATCCCCTTTGGAAAAAGGGGCTACAGTTCTTTGAAAATATTGAGAGAGAAAACGAGGTAAAGAAGAAAAATTGATTAGTCAAAAAATGGAAAAATTTTTCGTTTTAGGGACTACAATTTCAAGGCAAAGAGAAATTATTTGAGACAAAAAGTCGCAAATGGTTCACTTAGAAAAATACGAGAAAGAGAATAAGAGCGAACGGAGGATGCCTAGGCTTCTGAAGGCGAGGAAGGACGTGGTAAGCTGCGAAAAGCTCCGGGGATCTGCAAACAGGAATTGATCCGGAGATGTCCGAATGGGGGAACCCCCATGGTTGAAGACCATGGACCAGCATTTGCTGGGGCAAACGCAGGGAACTGAAACATCTTAGTACCTGCAGGAAGAGAAAGAAACATCGATTCCCTTAGTAGTGGCGATCGAACGGGGAAGAGCCTAAACCGG
>JAGCYZ010000096.1 GCA_017960545.1 Bacteroidales bacterium | reverse complement strand
GGATGTCAAGGAAAACCAATGCCAGGCGTTCCCATTCCAGATCCAAGCGGCCCCCAAGACTGCAACCCTGACTCTCGACGGCATCTCCATACAGGACGACGCCTCGCTTCAGGGAAGCATAAAGCTGAGCGTTCCCGCATCTAAGGAAGACATTGTCCTTACGGTGAGACCCGAGACCCCGGTCACCATCACCGGTGAAGGCACTCTCTTCACTTTCCAGACGGGAGGTATCACCCGTTCCAACGAGGACACTCCGGTAACGGTCAGTCTTGAGATAGACGGATTCCGTGATGCCAAACCCATCAGAACGTTCATCCCGGCCGCCGGGTCTTTCAAGGTCATTGACGCACGCATAGTGCGTGACGGAAATCCTCACGCAGACGTGCGTTTCAGCGAGCCTCTGGCCGCATCAGCCGCGCGTGAAGGCCTCATTGAACTGTCAGGAGTAATCAGACAGACCATTGACATAAATGACAACTGCGCCAGGATTTATTTCGAGGCCGAACCCAAAAAGGACATCTCCCTTACCGTCCACCGCGGCGTCAAGAGCGAGAACGGCCTTTCCCTTGCCGATGAATTCCACACGAATTTCCCGTCCGCCGACCCTTTCCCTGCCGTGGAAATTCCTCTGGAGGGTAACATTCTTCCGGACGAAAGCAACCTGATACTCCCCTTCCGAGCTGTCAACCTCAGCGCCGTGGACATCAGGATAATAAAGATCTACGAGAACAACGTCCTGCTGTTCCTCCAGGAGAACGGGCTGAACGGCAACTCTGCCCTCAGACGTGCCGGACGCCTTGTTTACAGCCGCCAGATTCCTCTGACAAAAGACGCATCCCTGGACCTTCACACCTGGAACGATTTCAGCGTGGACCTGTCCGGCCTGTTCCAGAAAGAACCGGGAGCCATATACCGCGTCCTCCTTTCTTTCCGCAAGGAATACTCCCTCTACGGCGGCAAGCCTGCCCCGCAGATGCTCCCAGTTGACAACGGGGCTCCTTCAGAAGAGGAAGAGGAGACTTGGGATATCCAAAACACTTACTGGTGGGACAATCCAATAGACTGGAGCCTGTATGACTGGGATGACGTGAACGACCCCGAGACTCCATCCTACTATATGGATTCCGACAGGTTCAAGGCCGTGAACCTCCTTTCTTCAAACTTCGGTATGCTGGCCCAGTATTCAGACGGCAACACCCTCTGGGCCACCGTCACCAACCTGGGAGACGGAACGCCCTCTTCCGGAGTGGACCTGGAGGTCTATGATTTCCAGCTCCAGCGCATCGCAACTGGAAAGACCAACGGCAAGGGCCTGGCAGAGATCAGTGTTTCCCACAAACCTTTCGTCCTTCTCGCCCGAAAGGGCAAGACCATAGGCTATCTGCGCCTGGCCGACGGCTACGAGAAATCATTCAGCCGCTTTGACGTGGGAGGACAGGCAGTCCAGAAGGGGCTCAAAGGCTTCGTCTATGGCGAACGCGGCGTCTGGCGCCCTGGCGACACCCTGCACGTCAGTATGATCCTGGCCGACAAGATGCAGCGCATCCCTGAAGGCCACCCGGCTTCGCTGGAACTCTATACCCCGGAAGGGCAGTTCTATACCAGGATGCTCTCCACCGGTACGGACGGATTCTATACGTTCCCCATCGCTACTTCCGCAGAGGATCCCACTGGCTGGTGGAACGCCTATATCAAGGTGGGAGGATCCGCCTTCCACAAGAGCCTGCACATTGAGACAATCAAGCCAAATCGCTTGAAAGTGGCGCTGGACCTGCCTGGCGACGCCCTTCAGGGCGGAGCCCGCACCTCAGCCCACGTGTCATCTTCCTGGCTTACCGGCGTTCCGGCCTCAGGCCTCCGCGCCAGCGCCACTATGACACTCTCCAAAGGCCCCGTCTCCTTCCCCGGCTTTGACGGGTATGTTTTCCGCAACCCGGCATCGACTTTCGAGGCCAGCGAGCATCCTCTCTTCCAGACCGTCCTCTCTGGCGACGGAACGGCGGATGCCGCCTTCACGCTGCCGCCGGCACAGGATGCGCCAGGTCTTCTTCAGGCTTTCATCGTCACTTCCGTATTGGAAAGCGGCGGAGACGAAAGCTTTACGACGCAGACTATGCCGTATTCCCCGTTCCCGGCTTATGTGGGGTTGAAACTCCCTTCAGACGGTGATCTGGAGACTGACAAGGACCATACGGTACGCGTAGCCGTAGTGGACGCATCGGGCAGAAGGCTGTCCGGAAGGCAGGTAGAGTACTCCGTATTCAAACTGGACTGGAGCTGGTGGTGGGAGAACGATCCAAGCAGGCTTCAGAGTTATGTGAGCGGAAGGGGTGCCAAGCCCGTGTTATCAGGAACCCTTACATCGGGATCGCAGGATGCCACATTCACCATAAGGGCAGCCGAGGAAGACTGGGGACGTTACCTTGTCCTGGTCAGGGATGTCCAGGGCGGACATATCTCCGGACAAACCGTGGTGATAGACTGGCCGTCCTACCGCGGCCGTTCGGGACGGATGGATCCGAATGCTCTCTCGATGCTTACCTTCTCCTCTGACAAGGAAACCTATCGTGCCGGAGAAAAGGCCACAATCTATATCCCTGCCGCCATCAGCGGACAGGCCCTTATCTGCGTAGAAAACAGCTCCGGCGTGATAAGCAGGGAGTGGGTTTCAGCCAAATCCGGCCAGGACACGCCTTACACCTTCACCGTGACACCGGAAATGGCTCCCAACTTCTATGTCCAGGTAACCCTGATACAGCCATACAACAATAATGGCAATGACCTGCCATTGAGGCTTTACGGAGTCAAGCGTCTAATGGTTGAGAATCCGGATTCACACCTGCAGCCGGTAATCAAGGTAGCCGATACCGTGGCCCCGGAAGAAAAATTCACAATCTCAGTTTCCGAGAAATCCGGCAAGCCAATGACCTACACGCTGGCAGTTGTGGATGAAGGACTGCTTGACCTCACCAATTTCAAGACGCCGTCACCTTGGGAAGCAATTTACAGCACGGAGGCGCTGAATGTAAGGACCTGGGATCTTTATGACCAGGTTGTGGGTGCTTATGCGGGCCGTTTCAGCCCTATGCTGTCCATAGGAGGAGACCAGGAAAACATAATAGCCGCTCGCAAGGACAACAGGTTCAACCCTGTGGTTCAGTTCCTTGGGCCTTTTACCCTGGCAAAGGGCACCGGTTCCCACGAAATCCAGCTGCCTATGTATGTGGGCAGCCTGCGCGTGATGGTAGTGGCCGGGCACGACGGCGCTTATGGCAGCGCTTCAAGGACCGTAGCCGTCAAATCTCCTTTGATGGTACTGATGAGCCTGCCAAGGCAGGTATGCGCCGGTGAAGATATAGTACTTCCTGTAAACGTATTCGCCCTTGACGACCAGATAAAGAACGCCAAGGTCAGCGTTAAGGTGGAGGGACCTCTCCAGATAGATGGCTCCGATTCCACTACAG
Organism: Bacteroidales bacterium; assembly: GCA_017960545.1. Classification (GTDB taxonomy): domain Bacteria; phylum Bacteroidota; class Bacteroidia; order Bacteroidales; family UBA932; genus Cryptobacteroides. The sequence continues at coordinate 10,513 of JAGCYZ010000096.1, read as the reverse complement.
CCCAGTTCCAGGGTACTGGAGACACCGTGGTAAGGTTCGCCCTGAAGGCCACAGGCGAAGGCCCGGCCAAGATTACAGTCACGGCCAGCGGGGCTTCCCGCAACGCTTCAGAGAGCGTGGACATCCAGATTGTCAATCCAAATCCCGAGACTGTGACCATTTTGCAGCAAAGGCTTGCCGCCGGCGCGTCTGCGACGTTTGACGCAGGCGCAGGCTCCACCCTTGAGCTGGCAGGATTCCCCGCTGTAGATGCCTCCGGTCTGTACAGGACTATGAAGAATTACCCGTACAACTGCACGGAGCAGCTCTCCTCCAAGGGACTGACGCTCCTCCACCTGCTGCCGCAGTTGTCCGAGGCAGACGCCCAGGAGGCGCGCTCGCTCATTCCGGGCATCATCCACCAGATCTACGCGCGCCAGCGCAGCGATGGCGGCTTCGCCTACTGGAACGGCAACAACAGTTCCGATTCCTGGGCAAGTTCAATGGCCGGGCAGTTCCTGGCCGAAGCCGCAGCCGCCGGATTCGAGGTCCAGCCGGATGTAATGACCAACTGGAAACGGTTCCAGAACAACCTGAGCCAGGCCTACCGCCTGGCAGGCAATGCCGCTTTCTCCCAGATTGACGAGTGCTACCGGCTCTACTCCCTGGCCGTTGCCGGCTCGCCTTCAAACGCCGCAATGAACAGGCTCAAGGAATCCGGATCGCTTGACAGCCGGGCGGAATGGATGCTGGCTGCAGCATACGCCGTCGCCGGAAAGGTGCAGCAGGCAAAGGAACTCACAACCAGGGAAGGATATGGGGAATACAACACCACTGACTTCACCTACGGATCAACCCTTCGCGACAAAGCGGTGGTGCTGCAAGTCCTGGCTCTCATAGATAACGTCGAAGGAGCCCTGCCTATAGCCCAGGAGGTTGCAGACGCCATCAACAATGACCGATACTCCACTCAGGAGGCAGCATTCGCCGCCCTGGCAATGGACAGGCTGTTTGCAAAGACCGGCAGCCAGAGCGTGAGAGCCACTGTGGGAGGTCAGGCGGTCACTTCGGCCAAATCCATATATGCACAGCCTGTAACCGGAAATGTAGAGGTTAAGAATACATCGGACCAGGTACTGTACGCTACCCTGATGAAAGTTTCCAAGGCCCCTGCAGGGACTCTGGTCCCTGCCGCTTCCAACGGCCTTAAGCTTGTGGTTTCCTATCTGGATGCCTCCGGCAATGTCGTGAAAGTGGATTCCGTACCACAGGGTACAGAGTTTACCGTACAGATCCAGGTAACCAATACCTCTCCTTCTGACCTGCGCTCCCTTGCCCTGAGTGCAGGCATCCCGTCAGGATGGGAGATTCTCAATGACAGGATGCGCGGCGGCGCAGGTGAGGACAATGCCTCATACCGCGACATACGCGACAACCGCTGCGACTGGTTCTTCGACCTCCAGCAAGGAAAGTCCAGGACCTTTACAATGAAGGTTCGCGCCGCCTATGAGGGCTCCTATACGCTGCCATCCGTCACTTGCTCCGCAATGTACAATCCGCACGTTGCGGCCAATACGGCGTCTGCCAAGACGGTCGTAACCCGATGAACCGCCGGCGGACAATTGTTCTGATTATTCTGGGGATCCTTCTGGCAGGCTGGCTTTTCTGCCTGCCCAAGGATCTTTTCAAAGGCACGCCCTACGCCACCGTAGTGACTGACAGGAGCGGGGAACTGCTTGGCGCCCGTATCGCAGATGACGGGCAGTGGCGGTTCCCTCCCTGCGACACGGTCCCTTCCCGCTATGCAGCGGCGCTGGTCCAGTTCGAAGACAGGTTTTTCAGGTGGCACCCCGGTGTGAACCCTGCCTCTCTGGCCAGGGCGGTATGGAGCAACCTGAAGGCCGGACACGTAGTGAGCGGCGGAAGCACCATTACAATGCAGGTCATACGCCTGTCCCGTGGGAAGGAACGTACGTTGTGGCAGAAACTAATAGAAGCCGTTCTTGCCACCAGGTTGGAACTTCGCTGTTCCAAGCGGAAAATACTGGCCCTGTATGCGTCCTACGCCCCTTTCGGCGGAAATGTGGTGGGACTTGAGGCCGCTGCCTGGCGTTACTTTGGCAGGCCGGCCTCTGAACTGTCCTGGGCTGAATCCGCCACGCTGGCCGTCCTTCCCAACGCCCCCTCCACCATTCATCCCGGCAAGGGGCGGGACCAGCTCCTGGAGAAAAGGAACCGCCTTCTGGAACGCCTTCACAAGCGTGGTTTCTTTGATGCATCTACCCTGGAAGGAGCCCTGGCCGAACCCCTCCCGGACGCACCTTATCCATTACCCAACCTGGCAAGGCATTATGTAGAAAGGCAGCCTCACGGGGAAAGGAGCCAGAGCAGCATAGACATCCACCTGCAGCGCCAGGTGGAAGCCGCCACCACCCGCTGGTCAGACGAACTGACCCTTGGCGGGGCGGCGGACCTGGCCGCAGTCATCCTTGACATCCGGAGCGGAGAAGTAATCGCCTATGTAGGCAATGCATCTCCCCTCCGGAAGCGCACAGGATCGGAGGTGGACATTGCCGTGGCTCCACGCAGCACGGGCAGCATCCTCAAACCCTTCCTGTACTGCGCCGCCCTCCAGGAAGGGGTAATCCTTCCCCGGACGTTGCTCAAGGACACTCCTGTCAATCTGAACGGCTTCACGCCTCAGAACTTCGACCTGCAGTTCCACGGTGCGGTCCCCGCCGCGGAGGCGCTGGCGCGGTCACTTAACGTTCCCGCCGTCCATCTCCTCCGGGCTTTCGGAGCGCCCCGTTTCCTGGAATTGCTCAGGCAGGCCGGACTGTCTACACTGACCAGAAGCGCATCGGACTATGGACTGTCTCTGATCCTGGGAGGCTGTGAGGGGACCCTGATGGATATAACTCAGGCTTATGCAAATATGGTCCGGCAGTACCAGGGGCTGCCAACAGACTCCCCTTTCAAGGACAACATTGCCATCTGGTACACATTTGAAGCCCTCAAGGAGGTGAACAGGCCTGATGAGATTGACTGGAAACTCATTCAGTCCGTCCGTAAGGTAGCCTGGAAGACCGGCACCAGCTATGGATACAGGGACGCCTGGGCAGTGGGTGTCACTCCGGACTATGCCGTGGGTGTGTGGTGCGGAAATGCAGACGGCCACGGAGTGGCCGGAATGACCGGCGCCAAGACCGCCGGCCCCGTGCTGTTCGACCTCCTGAACCTGCTTCCTCCCTCTGCGGACTGGTTCCAGGAACCTCTGGAGGGTGGCATATTCCTGGATGTCTGCTCTGCATCAGGTATGCTCAGGAGCCAGGACTGCACTGAATATGAGACTGTCCTGCTTCCGGAGAAGGCTGCAGAGAGCGATGTTTGCGCTTATCACAAAGACGGCGTCTTCCGTCTTCCGCCGGCAATGGAGTGGTATTATAAGACGTGGCATCCTGAATACCAGGTCCGCCCGGCGGCAGATGAGACCCAATTGGAATTCCTGTACCCGGAGCCTGGCAGCACGCTCACCCTGCCGCGCCAACTGGACGGCTCCACTCCCGGCGCCGTGTTCCAGGCTGTCCACCGCAACCCCAACGCCACTCTGTACTGGCACCTGGACCAGGATTATCTGGGAGAAACCCGCTTCATACATCAGATGCGCCTGAATCCGGAACCCGGAAGCCATACCGTAACCATTGTGGACGGTGACGGCCACACTGCATCTGTCTCATTCTCAATTGCGGAAAGGCTTCCCTGACAGTTCTTATTCCCTGTAATCCTTCCTAAAGGAGGCTTCCTCCTCAGTAGGGAAATCAGCCGGCACCTTCTGCGTTACCTTACCGGTGGCGCACCATTCCGCTCCGCGGAGCAGGAGCGTCTGGAAACCGGCACACTGCATAGCAGGATTATCCTCAAGTGTATCCCCGCAGTGACCAAGCATTATGTGGAATATCCTGCCTTTGCCATACTCTACGGTAAAGATCAGGGGCTCTTCCCTTCCGGATCCTCTCTTTTCAGGCGAAGAATACGCCGTATAAAGCAGGTCCTTGACGTTCCCCGGGCCCCTCATCCTGTCATACAGTTCGTCCGTCCCGTGTTTCCAATGCTCCGGAAGACCTTTGGTAATAGGATGGGTGGTGTTTCTGGCATCAAGCACAAACTCGTGCCTGAATCCGTGGGATCCGCTGACTCCAGCGCTTGCATCACTTACCAGGCCGCCGTCTTTCCAATACAGATAGGGGCCGGACTTCTCAGTCCTTCCTTCCCATCCGCCCAGGGCGATGATATCGTTATACTCCTTCCAGTTGGGGAAAGAGTTGTCCGCGGCGTGATATACCACAACTCCGCCTCCTCCACGGACAAAATCCAGGAAGGCGTCGTTCATTGCCTTGGGCCAGCTGTCTCCGTTATAGTCCAGTACAACTAACTTATACTTTGAGAAATCCACATTGAAGGCAGTCATATCTTCTCCTGCGGCGGGAGAGACCGCTACTTCAAGGCTGAAAAGGCCGGAATTCTCCAGCGTCATCTTCAAGGCCTGGTGGCTTACCGGCCAGTTATGGTTGTTCTGTCCCGTGATTATTATTCCCTGGATGGGACGGTTGGCGCCACAGGACAACAAGGCGAAAGCGAATGCAGTAACGGCAAAGAGCCTGATGATTGAGGATCTCATATTATTGAAGAATGTCAGATTATTCTGTTACTTCTTTTATATTCTCCACCATCTTCTGCACAAGGCGGTCCAGGGATTCGTGGCTGGCCCAGGCAATGTGGGGAGTGAAGCGGAGGCGCTCCGGATGCGAAGTATGGAGAAGCGGATGGTCCTCCGGCAGCGGTTCCGTAGAGAAGACGTCCAGCGCCGCACCCGCTATGCGGCCTTTGTCTATGGCATCCGCAAGGGCAATTTCATCTACCACCGCTCCCCTGCCAAGGTTGACAAGGTACGCGCCGGGCTTCATAAGCGCGAGTTCGCGAGCGCCAATCAAAGCGCGGGTGCGCTCGTTCAGGGGGCAATGGATGCTGACTATATCGGCCACCTTCATCAATTCATCCAGTGGCAGCGAAGGCCAGTCCGTGCAATGGGAAGTCCCGGAAGTGGAGTAATACACAGGCTTCATACCAAAGGCCGATGCCACCTGCGCCACCCTCTGCCCTATGTTCCCCATTCCCACTATGCCGATGGTCTTGCCATACAGCTCGCTGAAAGGCTCACGCACGTCGTTTGCCACTCCGCTTCGGGAATAGGTAAAGTCCTTTACCTCCGCATCGTAGAACGCAGGGCGGCAAAGGAGGGAAAGGATGTGCATAAATGTGATCTGCAACACGGATTCCGTGGAATAGCCCGCCACGTTGCGGACGGCTATCCCGCGCCTGCGCGCTGCTTCAAGGTCGATGTGATTGAGGCCCGTGGCCGAAACGCAGATAAGCCTGAGCGCAGGCGCCGCAGCCATTATGGCATCGTCCACCGGAGCTTTGTTTGTGAGGATTACATCGGCGTCAGCCACCCTCTCGCAGGCTTCCTGATGCGTGGAGGTATGGTAGAGCACGAGCTCCCCCAATGCAGCGATGGGGTCCAGCGAAACCGGACCCATCGTACCCGCATCTAGGAACACCATTTTCATCCCAGCCTCCTTTCCAGACGTTCGCGGATGGCAGAGATGAACTGCTCTGAATTGACAGCCTTGGGGGTGACACCCTCCATAAGGTTGACGAGGTCTTTTGTGACGATGCCCTCGCCCAGGGTGTCGAAGCAGGCGGCCTCAAGCGCGTCGGCAAAGCCTACGAGCGCCTCCAGGCCGTCCTTGAGGCCTCTCTGGCGCAGGGCGCCGCTCCACGCGAAGATGGTTGCCATAGGGTTGGTGGAGGTCTCCTCGCCCTGCAGGTACTTGTAGTAGTGGCGCGTCACGGTTCCGTGCGCGGCCTCGTACTCGTAGTTGCCGTCGGGACTTACCAGCACGCTGGTCATCATTGCCAGAGAGCCGAAAGCGGTGGAAACCATATCGCTCATAACGTCGCCGTCGTAGTTCTTGCAGGCCCAGATGAAGCCTCCGCGGCTGCGGATGACGCGCGCTACGGCATCGTCTATGAGCGTATAGAAGTATGTGATTCCAAGTTCATCGAACTTCGCCTTGTACTCCTGGAAAACCTGGTCGAAGATTTCCCTGAAACGGGCGTCATATGTCTTGGAAATAGTATCCTTTGTGGAGAACCAGAGGTCCTGCCTGGTGTCTATGGCGTACTTGAAGCAGGAGTGCGCGAAAGAGGTGATGGATTTGTCCGTATTGTGCATTCCCTGAACCACGCCCGGACCCTTGAACTCCTGGATCACGGCTTCCTGGTGGCTGCCGTCCTCTCCGTCAAAGACCAGTTTTGCCACGCCCGGACCGTCCACCTTGAGCTCCGAGTTCTTATAGACGTCTCCGTATGCGTGACGGGCAATGGTAATGGGCTTTTCCCAGTTCTTGACCACCGGATGTATGGTAGGGATGGTGATGGGGGCGCGGAATACGGTTCCGTCCATAATCGAGCGGATTGTGCCGTTGGGGCTCTTCCACATCTGGTGCAGGTTGTACTCCGTCATACGCTGGGCGTTTGGAGTAATTGTGGCGCACTTGACGCCAACACCGTATTTCTTGCAGGCCTCGGCGGCCTCTATGGTAATCTTGTCCCCGGTTTCGTCCCTTTTGACAAGGCCCAGGTCATAGTACTCCACCTTGAGATCCACAAACGGGAGGATGAGCTGATCCTTAATCATCTTCCAGAGAATCCTGGTCATTTCGTCTCCGTCCATCTCCACCAGAGGGGTGGTCATCTTGATTCTTGTCATATCCTACTAACTGTATTTGTCTGAAAAACAAAGATAAAAAATATTTGTATCTTTGCCACCCCAAGGTGAGTTGTCCGAGTGGTTGAAGGAGCCTGCCTCGAAAACAGGTGTACGGCAACGTACCGGGGGTTCGAATCCCTCACTCACCGCATCAAAGCCAGCATCCGCTGGCTTTTCGCGGCTCGTGAGGGATAAATCCCCCCTATACGTTACCCTCACCCCAAACCCCTCTCCTCGGGAGAGGGGCTCGGCGGCAGAAGCCGCCGTCAGTCGCTTTGCTCCGAATTAGCGAGGGAAGAGGCGCAGCTTCGCTGCGGCTAATCCCTAATATTCCTTTCCCGGCCGGCGCCTGCAGGCGCCTTCATACCGGGATTATGGCCGTGGAGCATAACTATCTATGAATCAACACTTTAAATATTTCAATGGTGGTGGTTTTGGATACCATTGAAAGGGTCTTTTCGCTGATTATCAATATGTTACGCTCCACGAGGTGCTTCCGTGTTTAAGCGCGCGGCTTGTGGATTATGCGGAGGATCAGTGAAATGAAATAGACAATGATGCCGTAAACGATAGGGATGAGACCTACTTTGACCCCTCCCCATATAACATTGGGCGATACCTCATCGGGTACTCCCTGCATGAAATCTGCCATCTGGATAAAGCCTACCAAGGTCCACAAGGCGCCAAAAGCCAATGCAGCCAGCCCTATCTCCTTAACCCAAGCCGGGGCTTTCCAGGCAGCGAAGAAAAGACCAATCAACAACAAGGTTATGACAGCCATACCAAAGGGGCCGCCAGAAACAAAAAGTTGAAAAATGTTAGTTCCTAAGATACTCATAATACTAAGGTTTAAAAGTTATACAATCGGTTAGGAATTCCTTAATGCAAAGGTACTGAGCAATGATTGACATATGCAAAGTCGAATCCTTTTCACCTTATGTCAAATCCCCTTGACCTTCCATTTGACCAAGGCTGGGACTTCATTTTTGCTAAAGAATACTTATTATTGCACTAGAAATGAAACGGATATTTATCATAGTTCTATACTGGATTGCAGCTATCCTGCTGACGGCATTCCTTGTGGTCAGCCTGGACTATCAGTTCTGGCAGGGACTTATGATAGGCCTGATGTTCCTTCCGTGCGCTATGGCGCTTTCCTTCTTCCTTCCAAAAGTGGCAAAGGAACAGCCAAAAGACAGAATCAAGCACAGCTTATTTATTATTCTTGGGGTTATGGCCCTTGCGCTTTTCCTGTTGATTGTGACGCATATGCTGTTCTCTTATATCAAGAACGAACCCGCCTACTCTTTCCCTCAGGATATCGCTCCCATCCTGGCCAATCCTATCTTCCTGGCCATAATCCTCACCATTCTCGCCTACGGCGAGTTCCGGCTGGAGAAATGGCTTGGCAAAACCAAGAAAAACCACCCTGTCTCCTTTACCTCCGACTACAAGAAAGTATCCCTTAATGCAGAAGACATCCTATACATTGAATCCCGTGACTCTGAGGCGTGGATCCATACCCGCGATGGCAAATCCTACCGGAACAAGACCGGAATCAGCCAGTGGGAAAACCTCCTGGGTCCGGATTTCATAAGGATCCACAGGGCCTTCCTTGTAAACGGCCAGGATGCTATGCCCACTTCCCCTGATACCGTCACAATAGCAGGCACGGAACTGCCTGTTTCCCGTAAATACAAGAACTCAATAAAATAACCATATCCAAATGAAAACTCTTAAGTTATTCCTCATTACCGCTTTCTCTCTTTTCATTGCGGCTTGTAATCCTCAGGAGCCGGAACCCCCTGTCAATGCATACAGGGAGGGTAACACAATTCTGGTCAATCCTTACAAGCAGTGGACTACCAGCAAGTTACCGGCCTATATAGGCAACATCTCATCCCTGCCGGCAGATTTGCAGGAGGTCATCCGAGAGCGTTTCCCCAATCAAGTTAGCAAAGAAGCAGCACGGGTTCTCATCCTTAGCAAGGAAGAAGCCCAGAGCAACGATGCCGCCACTGTTGCCGCCGCCAACAAGGGCGCTTTTGTGGTTTATCCCGGCGATGCTTCAGGAGAACTGCCAGTGCTTCTTTACTGCCGCAGTAACTGGGGATCAGGCCAGTCTTACGTGATGTATGACGAGGCTGAGGTTCTGCAACCCAGTGCCGGCTCCGTAAGAATGACCTCTGCAGAGTGGAACGAACTGGTCAACTTGAACAAAGGAAAAGAAGACGATGGAGGAATAGCCCTCACCGACTACGACAACGACGCGGACCACAACAAGAATTATTACCAGACGCGAATGGATCCTTTCGTGGCCTGGCTTGACCGCAGCTATATGGAAAGGGACTTCAATCTGACTCTGGGTGCAATTGACTATGACAATATGAAGGCTGACATAGAGCAGATGGGCCAGCGAGTAACCTATAACTTCCCCTTCACTTTGTCCAACATAATTGACCAGGCTACTTTCAGTGACCCTGACTGGCTTACCAAGAGCGGTTCTGTATCTGTAGACATCCGCATCTTCCCTCTTTATATGCAGAGTTCAAACGGAGACAAGGCTGGAGATTATTACGGCGTGGTTTACACTGTAACTCCTCATAACCAAAGCCTCTGGGGGCCCTATGTGGGCGCACACGGATGGTGCCGCAACCGCATATACGGATATTGGTTCTCAGGAATGGATGTGGAGACAAGCCTGAAAAACCTTGACGGATCTGCCATACAGGGACTGGAATTCTTTGACAGGCCTATTCCGGAGAACCCCAACAGTTCAAAGAGCTACAGCAAAGGCAAGAGCACAACGTTGAGCGGAACTATCAGCGGAGGATACACCCAGGTACCTGGCTGGGGAATCAACGGTGCTGTCTCCCTTGGAGGCACTTGGACCAGTTCCACCAATTATACCTTGGAAACCATCAATTATATGCTGGACTCCTCCACTCCAAGTACAAAGTATCATTACTGGACTGAAAACGTCAAGCTCACCGATGACTGGGATGACTGGAACCTTATCAACCAGGACTACCCCGCACCGGTACGTTCCGAGTTCTCCAGCCACAGTATGTGGGTATGGTATGTCCCCGGCAGCGTAGTAAAGGACGGCAGCACCATCCAGTTCCAGCTTTCTACCAAAATAAAACTGCAGTACAGCTCCTGGTATCATTGGCGCGGTTCCGTAGAATATGACAGCAACCTTGTCAACTATGGCCAGGATGTTCCTCTCCTTACTTGGACTCTGGACAGGCCGGACCGTACTCCTTGGGGCTTCGTCCGCCTGCGCAACGCTACCAGCAACGAAATGGCCCACGTTTCCTACTATGTGGGAGAAGACCTGGAAGCCGAACCGGTAGCCCAGCTGACCACTTCTTTCGGCAAAGGCGACGAGGCCAGGATAGCGCTCCCTGAAGGTACTTACAGCATCACTTGGGATATAATCAACGGAGACACCGGAGAGCGCCTGGGACGGTATATCTACCGCAACGTCCAGGTACACCAGGGCCGTGACGAAGAGTCAGCAACCCTCCGCATTACCACAATTGACGGTGAACCTCTATAAAACCATCGTTCCGTACTATTTCGTACACCAGAAGACTCTCTTATGTACCAAACTATATTATTCTTTGTAATTCCTAAAGAATATGTATTTTTATCGGCAAAACAAGACTGAATAAATGAAACCCCTCGGATTCCTCAGAG
>JAGCYZ010000095.1 GCA_017960545.1 Bacteroidales bacterium | reverse complement strand
TGCTTGTTGTGGCTGGAACACCTCCTTTTTGGAGTTCTAACTTGATACTCTCAAAAGTACTTATCTTTCATTATTATATAGGCTCTTAGCTCAGTTGGTTAGAGCGCTACACTGATAATGTAGAGGTCGGCAGTTCAACTCTGCCAGGGCCTACCACCCACGGGGGTATAGCTCAGTTGGTAGAGCACCTGCTTTGCAAGCAGGGGGTCAGGAGTTCGAATCTCCTTATCTCCACAAAGATAGCCGTCAGCATTCGCTGGCGGCTATTTTTGTTGGAGATTATTCGGTCGGGCCTTCGGCCCTCCAACTCCCCACCGAAGAAGAGCTACGTGCTGAAATAGAGGCCCAAAAATCCCTGTTCTTCATTCAGCAGGCAGAACAAAAGAAATAAGGATAGTTTTTTTTGTTATATTTACGATGCATAATAGAATAATAGATAACAATACATTAACTATGTCAACTATATTTGCTTCCCACATCTCTCTGAGAATCAAATCAATAGCTTTGATGTTGGCTATGATTGCGGGAGTTTTCGCAAGTTGCGGCCCCCAGGAACCTGAAGTCGTTGTCGTGGACGTTTCCGAAGTATCGGTCAGCCCCACCACGTTAAGCCTTGTTGCTGGCGACACAGCCAATCTTACCGCTACGGTCAGTCCGTCCAACGCCTCCAACAAGACCGTTACGTGGTCAAGTTCGGACCAGTCCGTCGCCACAGTTGATAACGGAAAGGTAACTGCCATAAAAGAGGGAAGGGCAACCATTACGGCCAAGGCCGGCGGCAAGTCGGCAACCTGTGAGGTTATTGTCACTACCAAAGTAATTCCAGTTACCGAAATATCACTGGATCCGGCTACAATATCCATAGCAGCGGGCGAAACCGGCAAACTTACCCCGGTTATCACCCCTTCTGAAGCATCTGGCGCAGCGGTCACCTGGTCTAGTTCAGACAAAACTATTGCTACCGTGAATAATGGTACGGTGTCTGCCGTTGCAGAAGGTACGGTAACCATTACGGCCACAGCCGGTGACAAGTCTGCAACTTGCGAGGTCACTGTCACTCCAGACAAAGAGACGCTCATCAAGAATGCCTTGATGGAGTTCTATAACGCAATGGATGGCCCTAATTGGGCGCATAATAAAGGCTGGGGAACGGATCAGCCCTTGGATAGCTGGGATGGAATAAGTCTGTACGATCCAATGACTAATTGTATATGCTTGAGATTCGAGAATTTTGGGTTGAAAGGAGTTATTCCAGAAAGCCTAGGAGAGTTGGGAGACTGGGTTCGTTATCTCGAATTCATAAATGAGCCTGGCATAACTGGAACGATTCCTGAATCTTTCAGCAAGTTTAGGAATTTGCAAAGATTGGAAATCAGACGCACTTCAATGACGTCTCTGCGTGATTGTTTCTCTGAAATGAAGACATTGGGGATCTTTTTAATTCTAAGTAATAGGGAAATGAAAGGGCCTCTACCTGCATCATTGGGGAACCTACCTTCATTGATTGACATATCTATCGTCGATAACGGTTTCGAGGGATCTATTCCTCCATCGTGGGCAAACCTCGGTAACGGTTCGATTCTAAATATGAGATCAGTCGATATTGAAAGCAATTATCTTTCCGGTTCGATTCCTCAGTATTTCCTTGACGCCGCAGAAACTGATTCAAAATGGCTATTCCAATTAATTAATCAGAAAGGAATAGGTTTCGATATCGGCGGACTGGATATTCCTGCCTATGGAGATCATGTAATAAAAGGCACGGTTCAAGACATCAGCGGCAAATCATTCACGTTTGACGATGTGATAAAGAACAACAAATACACAGTCAATCTTATTTGGGCTTCCTGGTGCCCATTCTCCAGGACCTTGATGCCTCAGCTGAAAAGCTTCTATGAACAATATCATAAAGATGGACTTGAAATAATTGCCACTTCGCAAGTGGGTGGAGTAGATGAGTATGGAGTTGGACACTTACTTGCTGATTATGAGGGCTACAAGAGAGAGGTAATTGAAAAAGGATATGACATTTGGTATAATTACTATTGGCCCGATTACGGTTCTAGTTATTTCCAAACAACTCCTAATGTAGAGGTTTATGACCAAAATGGTTTTGTTATCTTCAGTTCGGTGCACGACTTCAATGATCCGGAAAGGAATCGATTCAAAAAAAGCGCTTCTGCTGACCTGATACCATTCCTGGAGACTCTGATGGGTGTTACTGAACCAGAAGACCCGTATACTTCTACGGACTACTCGAAAGACGGTCAGGTAATGACACTTCAAAAGGCAACTGTGGGAAAGGGTATTGACATTGTGTTTATGGGAGATGCTTATACCGACCAGGATATGGCTACGGGTGGCATCTATGAGACCGTTATGCGACAGGCAATGGAGGAGTTTTTCGATATCGAACCATATAAGACGTTCCGCAACCGCTTCAATGTGTATGCGGTGAAGGTCGTTTCTGCGAATGGCAGGATAGGTGTGGGATACAGCACTGCACTCGGCACTTATCTAGGCGAAGGCACTTACGTAAATGGAGACAATGATAAGTGTTTTGAATACGCCTTGAAGGTTCCTGGTATCACAAGCAGAGAGAATCTGTTAGTCAGTGTCATCGTTAACAGTACCCGAAACTTCGGAACAGCTATTTTGTATGCAACTGACCAGTCGAGTGTTGCTCGTATCCCTTCTTTCGGGAATGACCCTTACTACTTTGGTTCGGTACTACAACACGAGGCAGGTGGCCACGGCTTTGCTTTCCTCGCTGATGAGTATTACCAGAATAAGGAGAAAGCCCCATCTGAATTAATAGAGGAGTACAATTTGATGTATAACCAGTATGGATGGTACGCAAATGTAGATTTCACAAATGACCCGTCAAAAATCCACTGGAGTGCATTCCTGTCCGATAGTCGTTATGAGAAAGAGGTGGGCATCTTCGAAGGTGCTGCCCTCTATGAGAAAGGCGCTTGGCGTCCTTCTGCAAACAGCGTAATGAATATGAATATGGGAGGCTTCAACGCTCCTTCACGTTTAGCAATCTACAAGCAGATTATGAAACGAAGCGGCGAACAATACAGCTTCGAGAAGTTCCTGGAGTACGATGCCATTAATAGAAATGCAGCAACAACGTCACTCGCTCCTTCCGCCCGCCGGGGCTACAACTGGGTACCTGACTCCCCGCCAGTCATTTCACGTTGATGTGTATTTAATTCTTTCCTAATATGATGCGTTAGAGAATAGTCGTTTTATCCGCACTCATGCTTGTTGTGGCTGGAACACCTCCTTTTTGGAGTTCTAACTTGATACTCTCAAAAGTACTTATCTTTCATTATTATATAGGCTCTTAGCTCAGTTGGTAGAGCACCTGCTTTGCAAGCAGGGGGTCAGGAGTTCGAATCTCCTTATCTCCACAAAAATAGCCGTCAGCATTCGCTGGCGGCTATTTTTGTTGGAGATTATATCACCCTGCACCCTCAAGGGACGGGGGAAAGGATTCCCCCGCACGGCTTCGCCGTCCCCCTTCGGTCGGCGCTGCCGCGCCTCCGGACGCCCTTATTCTCATTCAATCCGTCGCAGTTTAGTCGCAGTTTTAGCGTCTTTTAACTCTTATTTAACTCTATTCAAAAGCTAGGAGGCTTCCAGTATAGGAGAATATAAAGGAGAGATATTATGAGTTATTTTGTTGAAATATGATTAAAACTCAACCCTCCAGCTGAAATTGGGCAGGATCGGCAGCAGAGCTATCTCCATCCAGGACTCGGTCCTGGTGTCAAAGTACAGCATAAACGGATTGAAGTGGTTGGTGACGTTGCACACCCCCACATTCACCACGTGCTGTACTTTTCCCGTCTTGAACCCGGTCTGCCAGCCAAGGTCCAGGCGGAAGACCGTTGGCATATGGTAGTTGTTGTATCCGGAGTAGTACTTCGCCTGCCAGTCCGGCTCGCCCAGCATAGGCAGAGGATAGGTCTCCGCGGCGCCGTTCTCCCAGTGGCCGCTCTGCAGGGTGACCGTTGCGGAAAGGCCCTTCCACTGAGCCGTGGCATTGAGTACGTGGCGGCGGTCGAAGCGCGCGTGGAACGTTTTGCCCTCGTTCAGCTCCTCGAAGCCGTGCCTGGTGGTCTTGGACAGGGTGTACGCCACGCGTCCGTACCAGTCCCCGTGGGCGTACTCGTACAGGCACTCCATTCCGTATGAGGTGCCATTGCCCAGTATGGTGTGCTGCTCCCACGATGCCAGCGCTCCGCTGAAAAGCGCCTGGGAGTACTTATTGTAGAACAGGTTGTACATCTGCTTGTAGAACCCGCCCACCGATGCCGTGTGGTCCCCAAACCGGCCGGACAGTCCAACGCCGCCCTGCGTGGCGGTCTCAGGGGCGGCAGTCTTGCCGCCCTGGATGAACCCGCCTGAAGGCAGGAGCATATCCAGCGACCAGCCCACCGGGAGGCCTTCCAATGTATGGTAGTACTGCCTAGTCCTGTCAAACGTGGCCTCAAGGGACAGGTGCGGGGTTATGTCCCATTTGCCCCACAGGCTCACCTCAGGATCCACCCTGTCCGCTCCGGAACGCTCTACGGAAATGCTTGACACCCCGTCGTATTCCAGGTTATGGTATACGTTCCCGCGTCCTACGGCCTTCAGGGAAAGGATGTCCGGAATGGAATACTCCAGCTGCAGCCAGAAGGTGGAAAGCCGGGCATCCGTCCGCTTCTTTATCTCCCCGATCTGCCCCGGCTCGAACTGCGCCAGGCGCAGCTTGGCGCCCTCGCTCAAAACGAAGCGGGCGCCCAGAGAGTGACGCAAGTCTGCAGAAAGGATGTATTCCGAAAGGGTGGACTGCAATGACAGATGATTCAGCGTCTCCCTATAAACCTTGTCCTGCTCCTGCACCGTCCCGTATCTGTT
>JAGCYZ010000094.1 GCA_017960545.1 Bacteroidales bacterium | reverse complement strand
CTTACCAAGACCATAACCTACAACGCCGTTCTCGTCTCCTACCACTACGATAGCTGCGAAGCGGAAGTGACGGCCTCCTTTGGTAACCTTGGTTACTCTCTGGATGGCAACCAGTCTGTCTTTCAATTCAAGATCAGAGGTCTTTACTCTTTTAACATTTGTATTTGCCATAGTCTCTATTATTAGAATTCGAGGCCGCCTTCACGGGCAGCATCTGCCAAACTTTTAACCCTGCCGTGGAAAAGGTATCCTCCGCGGTCGAATGCGACTGCCTTGATTCCCTTTGCCTGAGCGCGCTCTGCGATTGCCTTTCCGACAATTGCGGAGGCCTCGATACCGGTCTTGCCCTTGCACTCTGCTGCAAGTCCCTTGTCGATGGACGAAGCCGATGCCAGGGTTGTGCCCTGCAGGTCGTCGATAACCTGGACGTAGATCTGCTTGTTGCTTCTGAAGACTACCATCCTAGGCCTTTCTGCTGTTCCGCTAACGTGCTTGCGTATACGGTAATGAATTCTTTTTCTTCTTTCAATTCTACTCAATGCCATAACTCAATCTCCTATTATTTAGCGGCTGCAGTCTTACCGGCCTTGCGCCTGAGCTGCTCACCAGCGAATTTAATACCCTTGCCCTTATAAGGTTCAGGCTTGCGGAACGAACGAATCTTAGCTGCTATCTGCCCTACGAGCTGCTTGTCACAGCTGCGGAGGATAAGCTTGGGAGCCTCTCCCTTCTTAACCTGGGGAACCTCAGCGGTAACCTCGGCAGGAAGCATCATCTGAATAGTGTGTGAATATCCAAGGTTGAAGGTCAGGAGCTGTCCCTGAGCCTCAACGCGGTAACCAACGCCCACCAGTTCCTGAGTAATCTCGAAACCGTTAGACACTCCGGTCACCATATTGTTAACCAGTGCGCGGTAAAGACCGTGCATTGAGCGATGGCGCGGAAGGTCGGTAGGGCGGGTGAACTTTATCTCGCCTCCCTCAATATCCACCTTGATGTCCGGATCTACCTTCTGCATCATGGTGCCTTTCGGGCCTTTAACCTTCAGAACGTTGCCGTCGAGCATCTCTACGGATACGCCGGCCGGAAGGTTTACAGGTAATTTACCAATTCTTGACATTATAAATACTTTTAAATATTAATATACATAGCAAATCACTTCACCGCCAACGTTGAGGTCTTTTGCCTCCTTGTCAGTGATGACGCCCTTTGATGTAGAAAGGATGGCGATTCCAAGTCCGTTGAGAACTCTGGGCATGTCCTTGACATCTGTGTACTGCCTCAAACCCGGGGTGGATACCCTCTCTATCTTCTTGATAGCAGGCATCTTGGTCTGTGGATGATACTTCAGAGCGATTTTGAGGGAATTCTGAGGGACAGCCTCAACCACCTTGTAGCTGAGAATGTAACCCTTTTCGCACAGGATCTTGGTGAGAGACTCTTTCATCTTGGAAGAAGGCATCTCCACAACCTTGTTACCTGCGAGGTAAGCATTGCGAATCCTGGTCAAATAGTCTGCAATAGGATCAGTCATATTATTATTACTTTTAATTTTTTACCAACTTGCCTTTTTTACGCCCGGGATGAGACCATTGCTGGCCATCTCGCGGAACTGGATACGGCTGAGCCCGAAGGCGCGCATGTAACCCTTTGGACGTCCGGTGAGGGAGCAACGGTTATGAAGGCGAACCGGAGAAGAGTTCTTAGGGAGCTTGTCAAGAGCAGCCCAGTCTCCAGCCTCTTTGAGCGCCTTTCTTTTCTCGGCATACTTAGCAACTAATTTCGCGCGTTTTACTTCGCGTGCTTTCATTGATTCTTTAGCCATATCTCTTACTTATTGTTATGTTTCTTGAAAGGCAGACCGAATGCAGCAAGAAGCGCGTGGGCTTCCTCGTCGGTTTTGGCCGTAGTTACGAATGTCACCTCAAGTCCGTGGATACGGGGGTTCTTGTCGATGTCAATCTCAGGGAAGATGATCTGCTCCTTGAGACCAAGGGTGTAGTTGCCCTGTCCGTCCATCTTCTCGGCTATACCGTTGAAGTCGCGGATACGGGGAAGGGTGACCCTGATGAGCCTCTCGAGGAACTCATACATCTTGACGTCACGAAGGGTGACCTTTGTTCCGATAGGCATTCCCTTACGGAGCTTGAAGTTGGAAATATCCTTGCGGGAAGAGGTGAGGACAGCCTTCTGTCCGGCGATGAGGGAAAGCTCTGCGGCTGCCTCCTCGGCGATCTTCTTGTCCTGGGTACCTGCTCCTACGCCCTCGTTGATGGAAATCTTAACGAGCCTTGGAACTTCCATTACGGAAGAATAAGAGAATTTCTCCATGAGGGACTTTACTATCTCCTCATTATAGACCTTCTTAAGAGAAGGAACATATGTTGCTGTCTTATTCATAATTACTTGATCTCCTCTCCTGATTTCTTGGCATAGCGGATTTTCTTTCCGTCCACAACTTTGTGGCCTACCCTTGTGGGCTTGCCGCTCTGCGGGTCAATGAGCTGAAGGTTAGAAACGTGGATACCTGCCTCCTGCTTGATGATTCCACCCTGAGGGTTTGCAGCGTTGGGCTTGGTGTGCTTGCTAACCATATTGATTCCCTCAACGATAGCGCGATCTTTTGAAGGGTTTACTGAAAGGACCTTTCCGGTCTTTCCTTTGTCGTTACCGGCATTTACATACACGGTGTCGCCTTTTTTGATATGCATTTTCTTCATAACTCTCAAATATTAAAGGACCTCCGGTGCCAGTGAAACGATTTTCATATAATTCTCACGAAGCTCTCTGGCAACCGGGCCAAAGATACGTGTGCCCCTGAGTTCCTCTGCGTTGTTCAGAAGAACACAGGCGTTATCATCGAAGCGGATGTAAGAGCCATCCGGCCTGCGGATCTCTTTCTTTGTGCGTACCACTACAGCCTTTGATACGGTACCCTTCTTGGCGTCGCCGCCTGCGATGGCACTCTTTACGGATACGACGATCTTATCGCCTACTGTAGCGTAACGATGGTGTGTACCGCCAAGTACGCGGATGCAGAGGACTTCCTTTGCACCGCTGTTGTCGGCAACCTGTAAACGTGTTTCCTGCTGTATCATACTACTTAGCTTTTTCTACGATTTCTACTAATCTCCAGTTCTTGGTCTTGCTCAGGGGGCGGGTTTCCATAATGCGGACGGTATCACCTTCTCCGCACTCGTTCTTCTCGTCCTGTGCGACGAACTTTGTGGTCTTCTTGACGAACTTGCCGTACAAAGGATGTTTCTCTTTAATCTCAACGGCAACAACGATGGTCTTGTCCATCTTGCTGCTGACCACTACTCCTACTCTTTCCTTACGAAGATTTCTTTCCATAGGATTTGCTTGATTTAGTTCTGTTTTTCTTTCTCAGCAAGGATAGTGATCATACGAGCGATATCCTGTCTGGTCTTCTTAAACTTAGACGTATCCTCTAATGGAGAGATTGCGTGATTGATCTTCATTGAATCGAGATTTGCCTTTTCAATCTCAATACGGTCGCGCAGATCGGCTACCGACATTTCGCGTACTTCTGAAACTTTCATTTTACTTCTCCATTAAATTATTCTACATAATCCCTGCGTACCACGAACTTGGTGTCAACAGGAAGCTTGTTGGCTGCAAGGCGCATTGCCTCTTTTGCAGTCTCGAGGGACACGCCCTCAGCCTCGAAAAGAATACGACCCGGGGTAATAGGGGCTACATATCCGTAAGGATCGCCCTTACCCTTTCCCATACGGGTATCAAGAGGTTTCTTGGTAACAGGCTTTACAGGGAAGACTCTGATCCAGATCTGGCCCTCACGGTTCATACGGCGTGAGATAGCCTGACGGGCAGCTTCAATCTGCTGTGCGGTGAGCCAGCAATTCTCAAGAGTCTTGAGTCCGAAGGATCCGAATGCGAGCTGGTTGCCTCTCTGGGCATTGCCCTTCATACGTCCTTTCTGTTCCCTTCTGAACTTTGTTTTTTTAGGCTGTAACATTGTTTATAACTATTAAAAATAATAAATTCTTTCCAACGTGCTGATAATCAGCGTTTTACGCTATTTAGGGCACATTTTTTGGACTGCAAAGATAGGAAAAAATATTGAAATGCAAATCTTTTTTGCAAAAAAAACGCATATTTTGGACACGGGTTCTTGATAGTTAACTCCCAAGTTTTTCAAGCACTTACGTATTTTGTTGAAAAATTTTTCCGCGCATTTTCGACAAGCGAATTACGGCTTGTTTGTATGGCAAAAATTTTGCGTAAATTTGCGGCGTATGAAAAGGCTTGCCTTAATAGTATTTCTGGCCGTCCTTGTTCCGGCCGGCCTGCTCAGGGCGCAGGAGCACGATGACGTTCCGGAGCCCAAGGGCGAATTCCTCCGTTACCAGATAGTAAACGGGGACACCCTGTTCGTGGACCAGCTGCCGGCGGCCCACGTGTGGCCGCGCAGGCAGGATATGACCACAAAGGAGTGGCGCAAGTACTACAAGCTGGTTTACAACTTCAACAAAGTGTATCCTTACGCCAAGCTGGGAAGCGAACTGATCACCACCGTCGATGCGGAACTGGAATTCAAGAATATGAACCGCATCCAGAAGGAGAAATACCTTGCCGGCGTGCAAAAGCAGCTTCTCAAGGACTTTGAGAAATCCATCCGGGGAATGTCCATCTCCCAGGGACAGCTGCTGGTCAGGCTCATTGACAGGGAAATTGGAAAGACCTCCTATTCAATCATCAAGGACTACCGCAGCGGCATAGCCGCGGGATTCTGGCAGGGGGTTGCAAAGCTTTTCAAGCAGGACCTCAAGAACAGGTACGACCCTTCCGGGGAAGACAAGAATACGGAGCAGCTGGTGCTGATATGGGAAGAGGGCCAGTTTGACAACCTGTACTACTCCATATTCCTGGAGTGGCCAGAGCACAAGGACCTGCCGTCAAAATACAGGTAAGGGGAATCGTCCTTCCAGTCCTTCAGCACTGCAAACCGGGCTCCGCCCGGTGTTTTCATATCCACTTCGCTGTGATAATGGCCGAACACAAAGTAATCCACCTTGTGGGTCTTTTCATATTCCACGGCAAACTTGTACAGCGCTTCTTTCTCCCCGCTCCATTTATACGGGGTCACGTGCTTCTTCTGCCTGCGGTTGGACCAACCGCGGCCTATACGGTATGCGAACCAGGGATGGAGGGTGCTGAAAAGACGCTGCGCGACGCGGTTGTAGAAGAGCGAGCGCATTGCGTTGTATTTGCCCATTCCGGGGCCGAGGCCGTCGCCGTGGCCTATGCAGAATGTGGAACCACCTATCTGTACTTCCTGTATCTGGTCCAGAACCTCGATGCCAAGGCTCTGGAAGTAGCCGTAGGTCCATATATCGTGGTTGCCCCTGATGAAACGGACCTTGACGCCATTGTCAACCAGGTCCATAAGGGCTGCGAAGACGCGGGCGTAGCCTTTTGGCACCACGTCCCTGTATTCGTACCAGAAATCCCAGATATCCCCAAGCAGGTACAGGGCGTCCGTACTCTGCGGAGGAATAGAGCGCAGGAACCGGACAAAGCGGGACTCCTTCTCGGCCGCGGTGGCCGGGTTGGATCCCAGGTGGACGTCCGCCACAAAGTATGTCAGATTCCTTTCTTCCATCCTATACCAGGGAGCAGATTATCACGATAAGTCCTACTATTGCGCAGTAGAGGGCGAACCACTTGAGGCCGGCCTTCTTCACCAGGGCTATCATCGCCTTGCAGGCGAACAGCCCGCTGATGAACGCGGCCACAAAGCCAAGTACGAGCGGCGCGATGGAAACTGAGGAGGCTGCGAGGTCTCCGCCAACTATGTCAAGGAAGGCTTCGCCCAGTATGGGCACCAGCACCATCAGGAATGAGAATTCCGCAACCTTGTTGCGGGACGCTCCGCTGAGGAGTCCTGACGATATGGTGGTGCCGGAGCGGGAGAGTCCCGGAATTACGGCCACCGCCTGGCCAAGGCCCATCACCAGCGCCTGCCCAAAGGTGATTTCCTTCCCCTCTGTCACCCCAGACTTGCCTTCTGTCTCCCCAGACTTGCCTTCTGTCACCCTGAGCTTGCCGAAGGGTCTGGCCCTGTCCGACAGGAACAGCAGCAACGCCGTCACCATCAGGGCGCAGCCCACTACCAGCAGCGAGCTGAAGAGCTCCTCTACCTTGTCCTTGAAGAAGAAGCCCACTATGGCCACCGGTATCATAGATACCACCAGCTTGGCTATGAAGTCAGTCTGCTCATTATATTTGAACTTGAACAGACCCTGGAGAAGGTCCAGTATCTGCTTGCGGAACACCACGATTGTGGCCAGGGCCGTAGCCACGTGCACCGTTATCTCAAAAGCAAGGTCACTTGGAGCCTCCGCTCCAAGGAGTTCGCGGAATATTACAAGATGTCCGCTGCTGCTTACCGGCAGAAACTCGGTGAGTCCCTGCACCAAGCCCAGAATCAAAGCCTGCCACCAGTTCATTATTTCTTCTTGTTAAAGCGGGGAAGCCCCATTATTGCAAGCACCTCCAACACAATTCCGGCAATGATTACCAGAGGGGCCGCCACAAGGCGGCGGAAGTCGAACATTGAATAGTTGAATACCTGGGGATCCTTGCTGCCGCCTCCTGAAAGGAGGATGAGGCCTGCAATTATCACAAGGGCTCCGGCTATGAGAAGCTTGAGGCCCTTGGGGGTCATAGCCATTTTTCCGTTATCGGCCATAATTCTAATAATAAAGTTCTCCCCTCTTGAGGGATACAAGCTTGTTCACTACAAAATAGGTGCTCACCACGCATATCACAACGCCGGCAACTATCACAATTCCAATGACCAGCAGCAACAGCTTGAGCTGGAAGATGCTGAACAGCTGCGCGAAGCTCCTGCGCACGAAGAACAGCGCCAGCAGCAGGAGAAGTATGGCCAGGAAGGCTGCGAACAGGCCCTGGAACACCGCCTGCACCATAAACGGCGAGCGGATGAAAGAGCGGGTGGCTCCCACCATCTTCATTGTGTGGATAGTGAAACGGCGTGCGAATACGTTAAGGCGCACCGTGTTGTTTATGAGCACGAAGGAGATGAACAGCAGCAGGACTATGAACACTCCCAGAAGCAGGGATATCTTGCCTATGTTCTCGTTGAGGGATTCCACCAGGGACTGCTGGTAGTCCACCTCGTCCACCAGGGGCGACTCAAGGAGCCGGGCCTTGACCACGTCAAGGCTGTCCGCCTCTACATACTGCGCCTCAAGGGTCAGTTCCAGCGAGGAAGGCACCGGCGAGGTCTCGAACACGCTCAGGAAGTCCTCTCCCAGCATCTCTTTCATTTCTTCAGTTCCTTCCTCTCGGGAGACGAAGCGGGTGCTGTGGATGAACTCCAAAGAGTCAAGCTGCGCCTGGAAGGCGAGGGCCTCGTCATCCTCCACCTCCTGCTTGAGCAGGACGGAAATCTGCATATGTTCCTTGAAGTAGTCCGAGACGCTTTTTGCATTGACCAGCAACATACTGGCAACGCCCACCAACAGAAGCACCAGGCTGATACTGATGACCGCGGAAAGATAGGCATTGGCAAGCCTGCGGCGCATTATTTTGTTCTCCCCTCCTGTCATAATGTGCAAAATTATGAATTTTTTCTTATCTTTGTACGAATCAGTTCATTAATTAACGTAATATGGAAGAAACCGCAAAAAAAGTGCTGTTCGTCAATTCGGAGATATTTCCATATCTCCCTGAGACGGATATAGCCAGGATAGGCCGTTATCTTCCCCAGGGAATCCAGGAGCGGAAAAAGGAGATCCGTTCCTTCATGCCGCGTTACGGATGCATCAACGAGCGCAAGAACCAGCTCCACGAGGTCATCCGCCTTTCCGGCATGAACATCATCATCGGGGACGTTGACAGGCCGCTGGTTATCAAGGTGGCTTCCATTTCCGCCGCCCGCATCCAGGTTTACTTCATTGACAATGACGACTACTTCAAGCGCAAGCAAACCTACTGCGACCCCGACGGCAAATTCTTCGAAGACAATGACGAGCGCGCCATATTCTTCGCGCGCGGCGTCCTGGAGACCGTAAAGAAGCTCCGCTGGGCTCCGGACATAGTTCATTGCCAGGGCTGGATCTCACATCTCGTCCCCCTGTACCTCAAGAAGGCCTACAGGGACGACCCCATATTCTCCAACAGTAAAATAGTCCTCTCCCTGTACGACGACACCCCCACCGCAGACTTCAGCGCCAGCTTTGCTGACAAGATACTCTACGGCGGCGTCAAGAAGGAGGACCTGGCCATCCTGGAGCAGCCAAATGGCATCAATCTTGCAAAATTGGCTGCCTTGTACTCCGATGCCGTAATCTATGGAAGCGACGCCGTAAACCCCGCCCTGGTGCAGTACTGCAAGGAACTTTCCCTGCCTGCCCTGGAGTTCGATCCCCAGGCCCTCGCAAACGGAACATACGTGGACGGGTACAACAACTTTTATAATCAATTATAGACTAATGAATCTTCATCTTATACGCAAAGCACGCCCGATTGCCACGCTGGCAGCCGCTATGCTCTGCATTTATTCTTGCGTTGAGATTGACAATTCCATAGGCACCAACTTCCTCCCCAAGGACCAGCTTTATAAGACATACGCAATAGAGGTTCCCATCACGGACATCAGGATGGCTATGCCGGACAGCCTTTCAGGCGTGTCATCCACCAGGTTCACCGTGGGCGCCGTCCGCGATGACGAGTTCGGCCTGTCCACAAGGGCTTCGGCCTTCTCCCTGGTTCCTTTCTATGACACGCTGGACTTTGGAGACCCCGGCACCCAGACCCTCAAGCGTTTCCGCCTCAGGGCCGCGCTGGACACAACGTCCATAAGCGAGCCAAACCAGGAGTACATCCTCCAGAACCTCAACGTATATGAATTGACCAAGCCCGTGAACAAGCAGGCGGACATCAATTCCAAGGTGGAATATGATTCGTCCAAGAGGCTTACCAAGGGCATCCCCGTATTGAACGGCGTTTCAGAACTGATCTTTGAATTCAGCCAGGAGTACGCCCAGAAGTATATGGGCATCAAGCAGGAGGACCTCAAGGATATGGACACCTACCTGGCCAAATATCCCGGCATATACCTGGAGACCGACGCCCCCGAGGGCAACGGCGGAAGGATCAATATGTACGACCTCCAGCTGGATTACGAGGACAACTACCTCAGTTCCTGCTTTGCAGAACTCAGTTTCAAGGCCAAGTACAAGGGCGTTGAAAAGGATACGGCCTTCCTCTTCTATTTTGGAGCGGCTGATTTCTTTGACATAGATTCCCTGCTCACCACCGCATCGGTAGGATACCTTCCGCAGACCTGCCTGAACGTATCGGGCCAGTCCGAAGTCAGCCAGGGCAAAGTGGGAGCAGTGGGAGATTATTATACAATCGAGGGTGGCGGCGGACTCAAGCCAATGATTCCCGCTGCGGAACTCAGGCAGATGATGATAGACGCCATCTCCCCTTACGGAGACCCCAAGGAGGCCGTGATAAACAAGGCCACCGTGGTCCTTCCGTTCGAGGATCCGGGTGACTATTCCCATATAGACCAGTATCCAAGCATCCTCAGTCCGGGCGTGAAAATACGCTACACGGCGGATTCCCTGCAGTTCTTCATCCTGACGGACTACAGCGACAAGAGCCAGGACCAGGGAGACCGAAATATGTCCCTGTTCCAGTACGCGCCTGATTTCACATACCACGCGCAGTCACTGCTCAAGCTCAAGGACCTGGAAAAGATTTCCAACTACGACCTCTGGTTCCTGATCCAGTACAACGAGACCATCGTTGCCCAGACACAGAAAATGGACAGCGAAACCCGCGACCTGTACAACCAGATGCTGTACTCCAGCTACTATAACGATATGTACAACGGATACGGCTACGGCGGTTATGGCGGATACGGCGGGTACGGATATGGAGGCTACGGCGGATACGGCGGCTATGGCTATGGCGGCTACAACAACTATTATTACTACTATATGATGTCCCAGATGCTCAACCAGGACACCGGCACATCATACACCAGCGCCATAATGCTCGACACGCACCGCTACTACAAGGGCAAGTTCCTTGGCCCAACCAACACCACGGGCCGCGTCCCCACCTTCAAACTGGTATTCTCAGTTCCGGAACAATAAAAAAGAGCGGCGGGTCCATTGACCCGCCGCTTTCATTCATTCTATGGAAAGGAATTAAGCGTCAAGCTTTTCCTTAACCTTGTCTATTGCATCCTTTACTGTTGCAATTGTGCTGGTTTCCTCATCAGGGATCTTGATTCCGAATACTTTCTCAAACTCCATAAGAAGCTCTACGGTGTCAAGAGAATCAGCACCCAGGTCGTTTGTGAAATTGGCGGACTCTGTTACCTCAGACTCTTCAACGCCCAATTTGTCAACGATGATGGCTTTAACTTTTTTTACGATATCCTCGTACTCCATAATGATTATAATTTAAGTTATTAATACACAATTCTGCTTGTATGATACAAAGTAAAGAAATAAAAATCACTTTTCCAACTCCTTGTTCTTACTGAGTTTTAGCCATATACGGAGGCCGTTCAGGGAGTTTACCAGATAGAAGGCATACTTGATGATGTATATGATGGCATAGGAATCCGACGCCCCCTTGAGGGTCTGCACCCACATTATCACGGAAAAGATGTTCACGCCAATCCAGAAATACCACTGCTCCATATAGGCCGTGGACATAAGATACTGCCCGAAAATGTTGCACACCATTGCCAGCGCATCCATCAGCACGGCAGTCTTGATGAACCCTTGCGCGGCTTCCTTGTCAAAGTACGCAAGGATGAAGTACGATGCTACGGAAACCGCCAGAAATGCGGCGCCGGTGATAAGCCACTGGCGCGGGTTCAGGCGCCTTGCCTTCACTTTCTTGTCCGATGAGTGCGCCCCCCTCTCGCTCCATTGCCAGAATCCTATGAACTGCATGGGCACAAAGTACAGCGCGTGCTGCGCCGCATTGCCGTACTTGCCGCTGATGAAGCAGACAACGGCATAAATGGCCACGTCTATGAGCCCGAACAGGAATGTCAGGATGATGCCGTTTGCAGAGCATACCGTGCTCAGGATGCCCATAAGCGAGCCGAAGGCGGACACCAGGAGCAGCATCTTGCCGGTTTCTGCAGCGCCAAGTTTCATTGCGGTTGTGATGACAACCGCCACCGTCATACCTATGAGTATGAAGGCGTTGAACCATTTGTTGAATTTTTCTTCGTTAAATGCCATCTCTACTGACTTAAAACTTCTTTTATCCTGGCCGCGAGGGCGGGACCCACGAGCGCAGCGATGTCCTGCTCGTCCGCCGCGGCTATGCGCGCCACGCTCCCGAAATGCATCAGCAGGCGCTTTTCCGTCTGTTCTCCCACGCCCTTGATCTCTGTGAGCGCGGAATGGATCTGCTGTTTGCTGCGCAGGCTGCGATGGAAGGTGATACCAAAGCGGTGGGCTTCGTCGCGGATGCGCTGCAGCACCTTGAGGGCCTGTGAGTTGCGGTCTATGAACAAGGGGTAGGGGTCTCCTACGCGTATCACCTCCTCCAAGCGCTTTGCCAGGCCAATCACCGTGAGCTTGTCCGTAAGGCCAAGCTCCGCCAGGGCCTGGTAGGCGAAGTCCAGCTGGCCCTTTCCTCCGTCTATTACCACCAGCTGAGGGAGGTCTTCCGGGTTTTCCGCAAGCATACGGGAGTAGCGGCGGTTCACCACTTCCTTCATTGAGGCATAGTCGTTGGCGCCCACCACGGTCTTTATCTTGAACTTGCGGTAATCCTTCTTGGAAGGCTCCCCGTCACGGAAAACCACGCAGGAGGCAACCGGGTTGGTTCCCTGGATATTGGAGTTGTCAAAGCACTCCATATGTACAGGCAACTCTTTCATTCCCAGGGCCTTGCGCAGTTCTTCAAGCACGGTCTGGCGGAATTCGTCCGGATTGGTGCGTTCCCGCTGCTTCATACTGTTGAACTGGAATTCCTTGGCGTTCTTGGAGCTCAGTTCCAGCAGGGAAAGCTTGTCCCCGCGAGCGGGGATCTTGAAACTCACTCCTTCAATTTGCACATCGGGCAGGAAAGGCACTATCACTTCCGCCGAAAGCTCCCCGAACTTGGCCTCTATCTCCGCTATGAATGCGCTGAGCACGGATGCCCTGTCCTCTTCTATGTTCATCTTGAAGCCCAGGTTCAGGGACTGGATTATTGCCCCTCCGCGTACGCGGAAGAAGTTTCCGAAAGCCTCGAAGCCCTCAAACACCAGGGAGAAGACATCCAGGTTCATATCCCTTGCAGCGCTTACTATTGACTTGGAATAGTGGTTCTGGAGGGCATCCAGCATCAGTTTGCACTGCTGGGCGCGCTCGAACTCAAGGGCGTCGGAGGCCCGCTCCATCTCCTGCCTGTACTTTTGGATGATGTCGTTGGCCCCTCCTTTCAGGAGGCCCACTATCTCCTCCGTGCCCGCCAGGTAATCCTGCTGCGAAATGGCCCCTATGCACGGGCCGCTGCAGCGCCCTATCTGGTAATCCAGGCACGGGCGGTACTTGCGCATAAGTATGCTCTGGGAATCTATCTTGTACTTGCAGGTGCGGAGGCGGTATGCCTGGTGGAAGAAGTCCACCAGGTTGCGCGCCGCCAGCGCCGAACTGTACGGCCCGAAGTACCTGCCCGCGCCCTTCTCCACCCTTCGGGAGATGTAAACACGCGGGTAGGTGTCGGACGACACGCATATCCACGGATATGTCTTGGAGTCCTTAAGGAGGATGTTGTACTTGGGCTTGTACTGCTTTATGAGGTTGTTCTCCAGCAGCAGGGCGTCCGCCTCCGAGTCAACCACCGAATACTGCGCATCCGCTATCTTTGATACCAGGACGCGCGTCTTGGTGTTGAGCCTCTCCGGCGGCACAAAGTACTGCGCAACCCTCTTGTGAAGGTCCTTGGCCTTGCCCACGTATATGACGTTCCCCGCGGCGTCATAGTACCTGTACACCCCGGGGGAATGAGGAAACAACTTTATCTTTTCCTTGACCGTCATAATAAAAAACCGGTTTCAGATTTCGCTGAAACCGGCATAAATATACGAATTTCCCTTCAAGCAGGAAAATTACCTCTGAGAATTGTTCTCGCGGCGCGGACCACGGTTGCCGCCACGGCGAGGGCCGCGGTCTGAACGAGGTGAACGGCCACCACCCTGGGGGCCCTGTGCGCTGGCTGCCATTCCGGCGTTAGGAGTGAGATCCTGCTTGCCGTAACGCTCGCCGTTGCAAATCCACACCTTGATTCCAAGACATCCAACCTTTGTGTGAGCCACTGCAAGTGCGTAGTCGATATCTGCGCGGAATGTGTGCAGAGGGGTACGTCCCTCTTTGAACATCTCGCTGCGGGCCATCTCGGCGCCGCCTACGCGGCCGCTGATCTGAACCTTGATACCTTCTGCGCCTACCCTCATAGTGTTGGCAACAGCCATCTTGATGGCGCGTCTGTAAGAAACGCGGCCTTCGATCTGACGGGCGATGTTGTCTGCTACGATGTGAGCGTCAACCTCAGGTCTCTTGATCTCGAAAATATTGATCTGAACATCTTTCTTGGTTACCTTCTTGAGCTCTTCCTTGAGTTTGTCAACCTCTGCTCCACCCTTTCCGATGATGACACCCGGACGGGCTGCGTGAATGGTCACGGTTATGAGCTTGAGGGTTCTCTCAATGATGATCCTTGAAAGGCTGGCCTTTGCAAGACGGTTGTAGAGATACTTGCGGATTTCGTAATCTTCTGCGATCTTCTCTGCGTAGTTACCACCACACCAGTTAGAGTCCCAACCACGGGTGATACCGATTCTGTTGCTGATAGGATTAGTTTTCTGTCCCATATTTACTCTGCTGTTGCTGGTTTAACGTCAAGGATTACAGTAATGTGGTTTGAACGCTTGCGGATACGTCCGGCACGGCCCTGAGGGCAGGGGCGGATTCTCTTGAGGGTGCGTCCACCGTCAACCATGATGGTCTTTACTATTACATTACCGTTATCGAGTTCTTTGTTCTTGTCAGGATTCTTGGCTTCCCAGTTTGCAATTGCACTGCGAAGAACTTTCTCAAGATCCTTTGAAGCGTTTCTCTTAGAGAATTTCAGAAGATCAAGTGCGTGGTTCACTTCCTGTCCCCTGACAGTGTCTGCTACCAGACGCATTTTGCGGGGAGAGGTAGGAACGTCATTCAGCTTAGCAATAGCTGTAACCTTCTTGGCCTCCTTGAGGCCCTCGGCCATAAGTCTTTTACGCTTTCCCATAGTGATTACTTCTTATTGTTACCTGAATGTCCTCTGAATGTACGTGTAGGAGCGAACTCTCCCAGTTTGTGACCTACCATCTGCTCGGTTACATAAACAGGAATAAACTTATTTCCGTTATGAACTGCGATTGTATGGCCGATGAAGTCAGGTGATATCATACTGGAGCGTGACCAGGTCTTTACCACCTCTTTTTTCTTGCTACCATCATTCATAGCAAGAACTCTCTTCTCCAGGGCTTCCTGGATATATGGACCTTTTCTTAATGAACGACTCATAATCTCTAAAGTTTAATACCTGTTATTTCTTTCTCCTTTCAATGATGAACTTGTTGGAAGATGCCTTAGGATTACGTGTCTTGTATCCCTTGGCAGGCAAACCCTTGCGTGAACGAGGGTGTCCTCCGGAAGCACGTCCTTCACCTCCTCCCATAGGATGGTCGTGAGGGTTCATTACAACACCACGGTTGCGGGGACGGCGGCCAAGCCAGCGGCTGCGGCCAGCCTTTCCGTAAGACTCCAGGTTGTGATCCGGGTTGGATACGGTTCCAACGGTAGCGCGGCAGGAAACGAGCACCATGCGGGTCTCGCCTGAAGGCAGGCGGAGAACGGCGTGGTTGCCTTCCCTTGCTGCAAGCTGAGCGAAGGTTCCGGCGGAACGTGCCATAGCGGCACCCTGTCCGGGACGGAGCTCGATGTTGTGAACGAGTGTACCAACAGGAATCTCGCTGAGAGGAAGGGCGTTTCCAACCTCAGGGGCTACGCCTTTACCTGAAGCGATAACCTGTCCCACCTTAAGTCCGTTAGGAGCGATGATATATCTCTTCTCACCGTCCTGGTATTCAACGAGAGCGATACGGGCGCTGCGGTTAGGGTCGTACTCAATGGTGAGGACCTTTGCGCTGCACTCATCCTTGTCGCGGAGGAAGTCAATGATACGGTACATCCTCTTGTGGCCGCCGCCAATGTAGCGGACGGTCATCTGACCGGTGTTGTTCCTACCGCCAGTTCTCTTAAGGGGCTCCAACAATGCCTTGTGAGGCTTGTTCGTAGTGATCTCTTCAAAAGTGCTGATCACCTTGTTTCTCTGACCGGGAGTAATCGGTTTGAATTTTCTTACTGCCATTGTTGAATCCCTCCTTAAATGTTGCTATAGAAATCAATCTTATCATCACCTGAAAGGGTAATGTAAGCTTTCTTGAAATGATTCATACGACCCCTGAGAATACCTGCTTTGGTATAACGGGATTTCTTCTTTCCGTGATAGTTAACAGTGTTTACTTCTGCAACAGACACGTTATACATCTGCTCCACAGCGGCCTTGATCTGAATCTTGTTGGCCTTGCGGTCCACGATGAATCCATAACGGTTCAACTTCTCGCCTTGATCCGTCAACTTTTCTGTTACGATTGGCTTAATTATAATTCCCATCTTCTTATTCTTTTTTGGGGCCTACTTAACTCTCTCGGAGAGGATATCCTGTACACCGTCAACGAATACCAGTGAGTTGGCGTTCATTATAGCGTAGGTGTTGATCTCGTCAACAGTGATAACCTTAACCTCCGGCAGGTTTCTAGACGAAAGGAAAATATTGGTTGAATTCTGAGGGAGCACGAAAAGGACCTTGCGACCGTCTGCCTTGATGTTGGAGAGGATCTGCATGAATTCCTTTGTCTTGGGAGCTTCCATGGTGAAAGGCTCAACAAAAGTGATGGCGTTCTCCTGCGCCTTGTATGAAAGGGCTGAGTAACGTGCAAGAGCCTTTACCTTCTTGTTCAACTTGGTTCTGTAAATACGCGGCTTGGGACCGTGGATATTGCCTCCGCCTACGAAGATACCGGCCTTGAGGCTGCCGTGACGCGCACCGCCGCCGCCTTTCTGGCGTCCGAGCTTCTTGGTGCTGTAGGCTACCTCGCTGCGGTCCTTGGTCTTTGCGGTACCCTGGCGCTGGTTAGCGAGATACTGGACAACGTCCAGATATATTGCGTGGTCGTTCGGCGTTACACCGAATACGTTGGCATCGAGTTCGATCTTCTTTCCGGAATCTGATCCGTCAATCTTGTATACTGACAACTGCATAACTAAGCCTCCAATAATACGTAAGAACCTTTGGCTCCGGGAACAGAACCTTTAACTACAAGAAGATTGTTCTCAGGGATGACCTTTACAACCTGCAGGTTGAATACCTTAACCCTCTGGTTTCCCATATGGCCTGCCATACGCATACCGGGGAATACCCTTGAAGGCCAGGATGATGCGCCCATAGAACCCGGGTGACGAAGACGGTTGTGCTGACCGTGGGTCTGACCGCCTACTCCGGCGAAACCGTGACGTTTAACAACGCCCTGGAATCCTTTACCTTTAGAAGTACCGACAACATCCACAAATGCCACGTCCTCTGTGAAGACGTCGGCAACGGTGAGGGTGTCGCCTAATTTAAGCTCTCCGGCGAAGTCTGCGGGGAATTCCGCAAGCTTGCGCTTAGGAGTGGTTCCTGCCTTTTTGAAATGCCCCTGAAGAGGCGCGCTGGTGTGTTTTTCTGTAGTTTCGTCAT
Source organism: Bacteroidales bacterium (assembly GCA_017960545.1). GTDB lineage: Bacteria > Bacteroidota > Bacteroidia > Bacteroidales > UBA932 > Cryptobacteroides. The sequence continues at coordinate 170 of JAGCYZ010000094.1, read as the reverse complement.
AGGCAAGCTGTACAGCGGCATAACCATCTTTCTCTACTGTACGTACCTGCGTAACAACACACGGCCCAGCTTCGACAACGGTGCATGGAATATTTTTTCCATCAGCACCGAAAACGGAAGTCATTCCGATTTTCTTTCCAATTAATCCAGGCATTGGTTTGATAATTAAT
>JAGCYZ010000093.1 GCA_017960545.1 Bacteroidales bacterium | reverse complement strand
ACAAAACATTCAAGGTTGCCCTTGAAATCAGTGATGGCAACGTGGAAATGCCTGCGGGCCACGTCAACGCCTACAAAATAACCGGCGTTGGGATTGAGCCCGAAGATGCTGGGACGTCTTCCGCCAGATGTACCCTGTTTGCCAAGGTCCTGGAGGAATCCATCCGCGATGAGTTCTTGCACAAGTTTAGTGGAAGTAGGGATTGAGGTCCCAATCTCATTAGAAATCTCAGCTATTGAATAGCTGTCGTTTTGCAAGTAAAGGCTGAGGATCTGTCTTTTAAGCCACGCAGATTTACTTGCAGGTTCGTCTAGGAAAGATTTAGGCATAAGTGAAAGTCTTCAAGTGTATTAATTAGTTTGATTGCCCAAATTTATAAATTATTTGATAAAAAAACAATGCCGATTAAAAAATTTTTTAATCGGCATGCAAATATTTGATTTCTAGGTACTTATTCCGGCTTGTAAGAATCTTTCAAGGCTACGGTCTTGTTGAAGACAGGCTTCTCCGGTGTACTGTCCTTGTCCTTGATGTAGTATCCTACGCGCTCAAACTGGACTGCAATACCGGACTGGTCCTCAAGGAGGGCAGGCTCTGCGAATCCTTTTGCCACCACAAGGGAATCCGGATTCAGGAAGTCCTTGTAATCCTTGTCCTCAGGCACCTGGCTCATATCCGCCAGGGTGAAGAGACGGTCATAGTTGCGGAGCTCTATCTCTTTCATATAGGCCGTGCTCACCCAGTGGATGGTTCCCTTGACGGAACGCCACTCGCCGCCTCCCGGCTTTGTGGCAGGGTCGTATGTGCACTTGAGTTCCACCACCTTGCCGTCATCGTCCTTGACAACCTCGTTGCATTTGACAATGTAGGTATATTTGAGGCGGACTTCCCCGTCCGGCTTTAGACGGAAGAACTTCTTTGGAGCATCCTCCATAAAGTCAGCCCTGTCAATGAGCAGCTCTCCGGTGAAAGGAACCTTGCGCGTAGCGCCTTCCGGCTCAGCCGGATTGAGCGGGCAGTCATACCACTCCACCTGTCCTTCCGGCCAGTTGGTGAGGGTTATCTTAATGGGATCGTCGGAAACCACCATATAGCGGTTGGACCTGGCGTTCAGGTCCTGGCGCACACACCATTCCAGAAGCTGGATGTCCATAAGCTGGTCGCGCTTGCTCACGCCAATCTTCTCGCAGAACATCTTGAGGGATTCCGCAGTGTAGCCGCGGCGGCGTACGCCGCAAAGCGTTGGCATACGCGGATCGTCCCAGCCGGCTACCAGTCCCTTCTGCACCAGTTCAAGAAGCTTGCGCTTGCTCATAAGGGTATAGGTCAGGTTCAGGCGGGCAAACTCGTACTGATGGCTGGGGAATATGCCCAGGGTCTGGATGAACCAGTCGTAGAGAGGACGGTGGACGTCAAACTCCAGGGTGCATATAGAGTGGGTGATGTGTTCTATGGAGTCGCACTGGCCGTGGGTGTAGTCGTACATTGGATAGATGCACCACTTGTCCCCGGTACGGTGATGGGTGGCGTGCTTGATACGGTACAGGAGAGGGTCGCGGAACATCATATTTGGATGGGCCATGTCAATCTTGGCGCGGAGCACCTTCTCTCCGTCGGCGTATTTGCCGGCCTTCATTTCACGGAAGAGCCTGAGGTTTTCCTCCACGCTGCGGTTGCGGTAAGGGCTTTCAGTTCCCGGGGTTTCCACGGTGCCGCGGTGGGCGGAGATTTCCTCCTGGGTCTCGTCATCGACATAAGCCAGGCCGCGCTGGATGAGCTGCTCGGCCCACTCGTAAAGCTGGTCGAAATAGTCCGATGCATAAAGTTCGTTTTCCCACTGGAAACCCATCCAGCGGATGTCTTCCTTTATGGCGTCCACATATTCAGTGTCTTCCTTGGTGGGGTTGGTGTCGTCATAACGCAGATTGGTCTTGCCATCATACTTCTGGGCAAGTCCAAAATTTATGCAAAGGCTTTTGGCGTGTCCCAGATGAAGATAACCGTTAGGCTCCGGAGGGAAACGGGTCATAACGCCGCTTACCTTTCCGGTTTTGAGATCGTCCTCGATTATTTCCTCAAGGAAATTAAGCTTTTTCTGCTCTTCCATATTTTGTACTTATTTTTCGAACTGACAAATATAGCAATTAGTGCGGATTATTGTTATTTTTGCATAGTTAAATAAAACACGATGGTAAAATCAATGACCGGCTACGGCAAGTCCGAGGCCCAGTTGGAAAACGGGAAACTCACTATTGAAATCCGTACGCTGAACAGCAAGAGCTGCGACATCTGCATAAAGACTTTTATGCTTCCAAAAGACAAGGATCTTATGATAAGGCGTAAGATCTCAGAATCCCTCAAGAGGGGGACCATAGACGTATTCCTCACCTGGGAGCCCAAGGCTTGTGACAGCGCAAAGCAGTTCAACAAGGAGATAGCCCACCAGTACCTTGCCCAGCTTAAGGATTTCGCAAGGGAAGAAATGGGCTTTGACACGCTTCACTTCAGCCCTGAGAGCGCATCCGTAATGCTTACAGTCCTTATGAAGATGCCGGACGTGATAGAAGCCCAGAAGTCCGAAGTCATCACTGAGGAAAACTGGCCTGTCATTGACAGGGCCTTTGACGAGTGCCTCCAAGAGGTCAACAACTATCGTGACACGGAAGGACTGGTGCTTTATAACGATGTCATTTCCAGGGTGGACAAGATCCTCGAGCTCTCCCACCAGGTGGAAAAATACGAGTCCGAGAGGACGGAAGCCGTCAAGGCCAGGATTCTCAAAGGCTTCGAGGACTTGGGCCAGAACACCCTTGAAAGGGAGCGGTTTGAACAGGATCTGATTTTCTATCTTGAGAAGCTTGACATCAGCGAGGAGCGGGTACGCCTTCGCCAGCACTGCAAGTATTTTATGGACACCATTAACGGCGAACCATACCCCGGAAAGAAACTGGGATTCATAATCCAGGAAATGGGGCGCGAGATCAACACCACCGGATCAAAAGCAAACCACGCATCTATGCAGAAATGCGTGGTGCTTATGAAAGACGAACTGGAAAAGATCCGCGAACAGTCTATGAATATCCTGTAGGCCCGTCTATTTCTTATTTACCTTAAGGTTTCCTACGTAATAACCCCAGCAGCCGTCCTGCACAATGGGGACGAATTTGCCGTCGGCGTTGTACTCCCCTTCCATCTGCTCCAGGAAGGTGTGGGAGTGGCCTCCTACTATAAGGTCGACGTTACGCGAGCCCTTTGCCAGGTCCACGTCGTTCAAGCCGGGCTCTCCCTTGTAGCCCACGTGGGTGAGGGCTATTACCATATCGCATTTCTGGTCTTCCTTGAGGTAGGCCGCCCATTTGTTAAGGACCTCTATGTCATTGCCCAGGCGGGGGATACGGTCGGACACGGCTCTTGATACCACGCTGGAAAGGTCGCACAGAATGCCCACAATTCCAATCTTCATCCCGGCCTTGTTCACTATGGCGTAGGGGGTTATGTACTTCCCGGCCTCGAACGGGGAGAAATCGTAGTTTGCAACCACCACGGGGCAATTTGTATTGGACAGGCGGCGGCCAAGTTCCTCCAGCCCGTTGTCGAACTCGTGGTTGCCTAGCGTTATGCAGTCATAGCCCAGGGCGTTGATGAGTTCGGTTTCCAGATCTCCCTTCATAAGGCTGAAATAAGAAGTTCCCTGGCTGTAGTCGCCGGCGTGCAGGAGCAGCACATTCTTGGCTCCGTCCGCCTTGCGGACGCTGTCAATGTATGCTGCGCGCTCAATTACGCCGGCCTCACCGCTGCGAAGGGCGTCGTTATGGCTGTGCGTATCGTTCAGGTGCAGAATGGTAAGCTGTTTATGGCCGCAGGCGCATAAAGCCAATGCGCAGAGAGCCAGCATCAATGTCTTTCTCATAGCTCTACTATCCTGTTGTCAACGTGATACTCTACCGGCTTGCCCTGGGCGCCCAGCTCGCGCAGATACGGCAGCAGGGCATCCCTTACCAGTGTCTCTGTCATTACCAGGTCAACGGCATTGCGGGCGCAGAAGATGTCGTCGCCTCCGTCAAGAAGGAAATCTATAGTTGCAAGGCCGTACAGGGCGTTGTCATCCAACGGTTTGCCCCCCACCTTGACGTCCACAAGTTCCTTGTCCTTTATAGTGAGTTCCACGCCTCCTACAGCCTGCATCCCGGATTGGGCGAACTGTTTGTACAAGGCACGGAGGTCGCGTCCCCTGAGCTGCACATAGCACAGGTAGTTCTCAAAGGGCAGCATTGAAAGGATATCGTCCAAAAGGACATTCCCCTGCGGCAGGTCCACCCTGATGCCTCCAAAATTGACTATTCCCGCATCCACCTTCTTTCCGGTCACCTCCGCGGTCTTTATCATCACCCTGTCCACTATGAGGTTGGAGAGCTCGTTCTGGGGCCGTGTGGAACGAAGGATCTCTTTTGGAGAATAGCAGATGACCTCCTTGACAGCAGCCATCTGCGGCTGGGCGTCAATGAGCAGCTGCGCGGCCTTCACCACGCTTCCGCCCTTGAACACTTTTCCGTTGGGAGCATAATAGACTCCGTCACGGACTTCGCCAAGGGCTTCCCTGACATTCTGGGCATCGGGGGCGGTGACCCCGGTACGGCTTCCGTCCATATGGGTGCGGTGCCACTTCATGCCGAACTCCTGGGCGCCTATAGGGAGGGCGCACATCAACGACAGGAGGACAATGACGATACGCTTCATATTATTTCTGTTTTAACCATTTCCAGAGGTCTTTCCAGGTGGATTTCTTGCCGAACATCAGTATTCCCACCTTGTAAATCTTGGCCGAGATGTACGCGCAAGCCACGAATGTGATTATCAGCAGCCCCAAAGAGAGGATCAGCTCCCAGTTCTCCACTCCGAAAGGCAGCCTTGCAAGCATTACGATAGGAGAAGTGAACGGGATCATGGACCCCCAGAAGGCCACCGGCGATTCCGGAGCGTTGAAGGCGAAGATGGCTATGAAATACGCCAGCATAAGAGGGATGGTCACCGGTATCTGCAACTGCTGCGTATCCCCTTCGTTTTCCACGGAAGAGCCTATGGCCGCATACAGCGAAGCATAGAGCATATAGCCAAAGAAGAAGAACAGGAAGAATACCAGGATGATCTTTCCCCAGGGAAGGTTACGGAGAGTGCTGACTATCAATGCCAGGTCCCCTTCTCCAGCGGCGTCTGCTATCTGCTCAGGATTGATTCCGACATTCATTCCCTGGACCATCTCGGTAGGATTGTCACCAAGGCTGGAAAGCATATCCTGGCCAATGAACTTGCCTGCTATTCCCACGATGGCCATCGTAAGAACTATCCATAGGATAAACTGGGTGAATGCCACCAGGGCGATTCCTATTATCTTTCCGAACATCAGTTCCGTGGCTTTGACGGAACTTACAAGCACTTCCACGACCCTGCTGGCCTTTTCCTCAATGACAGCGGACATTACCATTCCTCCAAACAATGTGATGAACAGGAATATGATAAGTCCAAGTCCCATCGAGAGGAAAGAGAAGACTTTTGCCTCTGACAGTTCTTCCTTGCCGTCTTCCTTTATGGTGTATGTATTAAGCTTCACGTCCGGCTTGACTTCCTTGAGGATGTCCGCAAGGCCTTCAATTCCGTAGGAATCAATCCTATAGGCCTCCAAGGCATCGTCCAGGAGGGAGTTTATGGTGGACGGCACCTCTATTCCAAACGGTTTTGGGGATGCCAGGTCTGCAGAGAAAGACTTCTGGAGTGTGTCCAGGGCGGATATGCTCAGGACTCCGTCCAGCCCAAGGTCAGCCATCATACCCTTTACTTCTTCCGCTTCCATAGTGCTGAAGTCTTCGAAATTGAGGGTGGATGTATCCTCCAGGTATGGCAGTGCTATTCCGGAACGGTCCACTACGGCAATGGTTTTAACCTTGTCCTTGGTATGCGTCAATACAAGGATGGGTATTATTGTAAGGGCGGCCATAAGGATTGGAACCACGAAAGTGGTTATCAGGAAGCTCTTTTTCTTTACGCGGTTCAGGTACTCGCGCTTGATTACTACTCCTATCTTGCTCAGATTCATGATTATTCGGCCTCCTGCTCCGTTACTAGCTTAATGAAGATGTCGTTCATACGGGGCATAAGCTCGTGATATGAGTTCACGGTCACTCCCCTGTCCAGGATTTTGCGCAGCGTGGTGTTGTTGTCTTTCTCAACCTCCAGGACCTCCGTGTGGCGGCCGTCCTCATCGGTATAGACAAGTTCCACGTTGTTGTTGCCGTACTTGCGGCGGATTTCTTCAAGTTCTCCCGTAATCACAAGGTGCGCTTTGTTGATGAGGGCTATGCTGTCGCAGAGTTCCTCAACAGATTCCATATTGTGGGTGGAAAGGATTATTGTAGCTCCTTCGTCCTTCAGGCGGAGAATCTCCTTGCGGACTATGTCCGCGTTCACCGGATCGAAGCCGGAGAAGGGTTCGTCCAGGATGAGGAGGGCAGGCTTGTGCACCACGGTGGTGATGAACTGGAGCTTCTGGGCCATACCTTTGGACAGTTCCTCAACCTTCTTGTTCCACCAGTCCTGGATGCCAAAGCGGATGAACCACTCCTTGAGGGCTTCCTTTGCCTGAGATTCGCTCATTCCCTTGAGCCGTGCCAGATACATTGCCTGGTCGCCTACCTTCATCTTGCGGTAAAGGCCGCGTTCCTCCGGCATATAGCCAATCTTCTCGACGTCCTGCTGGGTGATTGGACGGTCCTTGAAATAAACCTCCCCGCTGCTTGGAATGGTGATTCTGTTAATGATTCTGATCAGTGTTGTCTTGCCGGCTCCGTTGGGGCCCAGCAAGCCAAAGATTTTTCCTTCCGGGATTTCAAGCGAGACATTGTCCAGCGCCACCTTGGGCCCGAACGTCTTGCTGACACCCCTGATATCAATAAGTCCCATCTATATATTCAGGATTTTGGTT
>JAGCYZ010000092.1 GCA_017960545.1 Bacteroidales bacterium | reverse complement strand
TGAAAAAGATATTAAGATATACATTCGCAATTGTCCTCGGTCTTAGCATTTGCTCCTGCGACAAGCTGTTCGACAGCCTCGAGGGAGACCTTACAAAGATGTCCGAGGAGGATATGACATCGAGCCAGGCTGGTATGGAAAGACTTCTGTCTGACATTTACAATACCATCCCTATGGACGCCTTCAACAGGAAGGACAGAAGTACAACCTTCGCCACACCTTCCAAGGCTGTAGATTACTCGATAGATGTGACCGGCTTCTGGAACTACACCAAGATGCGCTCCATCAACTACTTCATCCAGCAGGTTGACGTGGCATTGGAGAAGAAAGCCATCAACCAGGCCACCCGCGACGCAATGCTCGGCGAAGCCCTCTTCGCCCGCGCATACTGTTACTTCGCTGCGGTAAGGCGCTATGGCGGCGTTCCTATCGTTACCGAGCCTCTTGACCAGTACTATGACGGAGACAAGAATGAAGGCCTCTATGTACCTCGTTCCACCGAGAAGGAAACCTGGGACTTTGTCATCTCCGAACTTGACAAGGCTATCGAACTGCTTCCGGAAAGCAGGAAGGACGGAGCCTACCGCGCAACAAAATGGTCCGCTCTGGGACTTCAGTCCCGCGTAGCCCTCTATGCCGCATCTGTCAGCAAGTACTGGAACAAGGAAGCCATTCCTAACAGTTACCTTGCCGTTCAGCAGAAACTTACCTATATGGAAGCTTCTTACGCAGATGCTTACTATGCAAAGTGCATCGAGGCAAGCGAGAGGATAATCAATTCTAAAGTCTTCTCCCTCTATGGAGGTCCTACTGCCGACAAGGCAAAGGCAATGGAGAATCTCACCAACCTGTTCCTCAACCGTCAGGACTGCGAGTTCCTCTTTGGAAAGAGTTACAAGACCGGTCTTTCTACCGCAGACCACTCGTTCGATATCTACAACTCTCCCAACCAGGCTCACGCAGTGGCTACAAACCGCGGCTGGGGTAACTACTCCATCACATCCGAGCTTGTAGACCTCTACGACAATTATGACGCAGCAGGCGGAAGGGCAGACGGAACTATCAAGACAAGGGCTGACGGCAAGGAGGATATCTTCTTTGAGCAGATCGTTCTCCCGGCATCCACCTTTGACGACAACGCACCCTTCATCAAGTACGACAACATGGCGGATCCTTTCAAGGACAAAGACGCCCGTTTCCAGGCTTGGATCCTTTATCCGGGTGCCGAGTTCCGCAACATCTCCATTATGGCTCAGGGTGCAATATGGACACCTGATGGAAAGCACGATTTCTACGAGATCAAAGACATCAAGTTTGACTATACGGACGCTGAAGGCAATCCGGCATCTGTCACCCTCCAGAACCTTGGAGGAGATGAGCCGTCCATATCTGCATTCCACAGGATCAGCGCCAGCGCCTCTACAGACCACGCTGACTTCTGGAACACCTGCTTTGGAATCAGGAAGTTCTTGGATCCCGACAAGGCCCTCATCTATTCATCCAACCCTTGGTGCGACATCCGCTACGCCGAGATCCTCCTGAACTACTGCGAGGCTTGCGTAGAGAGCGGACACGGCAATGCCGCCACCGCCAAGACGCTGCTCAACGACATCCGTCACAGGGCCGCTTTCACGGACGACATAGAGCTTACACTGGAAAACGTACTGCACGAGCGCGCCGTTGAGCTCGCACTTGAAGGCGACCAGAGCTACACTCTGCACCGCCGCCGCGAGTACCTCAACAACAGGTCCAACAACCAGTACAGGAAGCACACCCTGCTGCCGGTTCTCGACCTGCGTGACGGCGTTGACAAGCCCAAGTACATATTCCCTCGCGTGAATATCTATCACGGTGACAGACAGTTCTCCAGCACCGGTCTCAACACCAACCTGGAAGACTACTACGGAAGCATCTCCAACTACGTTAAGAACAACCTGACGCCTAACCCTTCACAGCAATAATTAAAGATTTTACGTTATGAAAAAGATATTAGTATTACTTTCATTGCTTATTGTTGCAACCTCTTGCGAATGGTTCCTGTACGACAACCAGGCCCAGTGGGATGCCCAGGTAGAAGGAAGGATCATAGACAGCAAGACCGGCGAGAACGTACAGATGGCCTGGCCGAACAACTCCAGGGTTGACATCTACCAGCTTGGCTGGGACGGTGAGGCATCCGAGCACTGGTACGTAAAGTGCAACGGCACATATGTAAACAAACTCGTATGGGCAGGCCAGTACAGGATGGAAACCGTAGACCGCAACTTCTATCCCGTAGCAATTCCTTTCGAGCTCAAGAAAGGCGCCAACACGGTTGATTTCACCGTAACGCCTTATGCCCGTATCATAGATCCTCAGATCACCTATGAGAACGGAAAGATAGTTGCAAGGTTCAAGGTAGAACACGCCGATCCTTCCCAGACCAATAGTATGGATGTGGCCCTCTTCGGCTTTACAGACAGATGGGTAAGCGACGGCAACAACAACTTCGACTTTGACAAAGTCCAGACGGACGGAAAGAAGAAGAAGATCAGCAATGCCGACGGACAGACCGTAATTGAGCTTTCAATTGATCCTACCAAGGCAAGCGGAATGCAGTTCGTTTACCAGAGGGAGCACTTCCTCCGCATTGGCGCAGTTGCCACCGGAAGCGGTGTAAACTCCGGAAAGCGCTACAACTTCTCTCCTGTATTCAAGATGTCAAAGGACTTCTCACAGGTTGAAGTCATAACCAACTGGGACGAAGAGTAATTTTCGGTACTAGATAGTTTTTGCTTGCAAGCCGGGATTCTTTTCCCGGCTTGCTTTTATAATTGCCTGATTCTGGCTATATTCGTATATACGATAAATCAAATGGACAATCTGTTATGAAAAAGGGATTTAAGCTGTTTCTTTGCGCCGTCCTGGCATTGTGCGCAATGTTCACCGCTTCTGCAAGACACAAGAATTTCAAGGTGTCTGTCTATGTCAGGGCCTTTGAGGTGGAGAAGATGAAGGATACCGAGTGGCTGGAATCCACTTGGAAGATCATCTCCAGCCAGCTGGACGTTGACAAGATCTATCTGGAAACCCACAGGGATATGCGCCTTGTGGACGATGCCACTCTTGACAAGGCCAAGGCTTTCTTTGAGAAGCAGGGCCTTGAGGTGGCAGGAGGCATCACCTATACCATAAGCGAGCCCAACGACTTTGAGACCTTCAGTTACTCCAATCCTGAGGACAGGGCCTGGGTGCAGAAGGTGGCGGAGCACACCGCCCGTCACTTTGACGAATTCCTCCTGGACGACTTCTTCTTCACCAGCAGCAAGAAGGATGTGGAGATACTGGCAAAAGGGGACAGGAGCTGGACCCAGTACAGGCTTGAACTGATGAACGAAGCAGGCCGGAACCTTGTGGTGGGTCCTGCAAAGGCAGTAAACCCAAAGGTGAAGGTCATTATCAAGTATCCCAACTGGTATGACCATTTCCAGGGCCTGGGATTCAACCTGGAGTACGGGCCACAGATCTTTGACGGCGTATGGACGGGTACCGAAACCCGCAATCCCGCCGGCAACCAGCACCTCCAGAACTACCTCAGCTACAACATAATGCGTTATTTCGAGAACATCTCCGGCGGACGCAACGGTGGCGGCTGGGTGGATTCCGGCGGAATAACGATGAGCATGGACCGCTATGCGGAGCAGCTCTTCCTCACCGCAATAGCAAAAGGCCGCGACGTGATGCTGTTCGCATACAACCAGTTGCTGGACGTCAAACTGAATCCGTCTTTCCGCGCCCCCTGGCAGGATATGGGAACAAGCTGGAACTATGACCAGATGGCCGCTCCCTTCCAGAATGGGAGGGAGACCGTTACCCCTACCACAATGGCGCGCATCGCGGACGTAGTCCTCCGGAAGACGGATGACCTGGTTGGCAAACTCGGGAACCCCATCGGAAT
>JAGCYZ010000091.1 GCA_017960545.1 Bacteroidales bacterium | reverse complement strand
CCTGACTTCCCGCTTAAGGAGTCCGAGAGCAAGAACCTGCTGAAGTTTTACATGAACGACGTCGGACTTCTTACAAATGAGCTGTATAAGTACAACATCGACGCAGTCATGAACGACCGCCTCAGTGTGAATCTGGGAAGCGTCTATGAAAGCGTTGTTGCCTCCGAGCTGAGGGCTCACTGCTCTGGACCGCTCTACTACTACGACAACAAGGCCCATGGCGAGGTGGAGTTCCTTCTGGATGACTACGACAATGCCGCCATCCTGCCGGTGGAAGTGAAATCAGGGAAAGACTATACGACCCATCGGGCGCTTAATGCTTTCCTGGCGAATCCGGACTACCACGTCCACGACGCTTACGTCCTGTCCAATGAACGGCTCATAAAAAAAGACAGGTTCATCACCTATCTTCCCATCTATTTTGCTCCCTTTATTCGGAGCAATCATCCGGCTATTGTGACACTCTAATGAAGCTTGTATATTAGCTTGTAAAAATACCAACTAATTAATAATCAGTAGCAAAAGTGCTCCCGCCCGAGGCACGGAAAAGACTTTGTAAGTTAATGGTTCTCCGTTACTTACAAAGTCTTGTTTCTAAAGAATGTGTATTGCACGTCATCCTTGTATTTCCTGGAAATGGGCAATTCTTTTCCGGCTACGCACACGCATTCCGGAGAAGAGACGCTGGCATAGGTCCGGTTGACGAGATAGGATCTGTGAATCCGTACAAAACCGGATCCAAGCACGTCCTCCCATTGGCTGATTCCGGTTCTGTTGCGATACTGCCGCCCGTCTTGGGCATATATCCAGACCTCGGAGTCTCTGGATTCGATGTAGAGAATATCTTCTTTCTTCAGGGAAATCTTCTTGTAGGCAGAGTAGAAGGTAATTGGACGATCCGTAGGATATTTCTTGTCCAGCCACTTTACCAACTGATAATGTCCATACGAAAGAATGGCGAGAATGGCGGCTACGAAAACTGGATTCCAAAGCACGGAAGGCATATCCCATCTGGTGCTGCTGGCCCGGTCTATGACAAAGGCAAAAAGCAACTGCAACAGGTAAATGAAGAAAAAGGTCATGGTCATTACCCCCAGAATGATAAAAATGGTACCTAAGACACGTTCTTTCCGATCCGTTGTATCCTCCAATTTGGGAAGGAAATAGGAGAGAGCCATCGCGGCCAGCCAGTAAGCGACTATGATGAAACCTTTCTTCATTCCGGATACTAAAATAAGCATTCTTCCCCGAATTCATAGAAATAGAATGCCGCCCAAAGCCTTGTTCTCGCATCAAATCTATTCAATCTCATCTTCTCTTCCGATCCTTTCGGAATTGGAGTAGTAACGCTTCTTCTCATTGCCCTGTTCTTCGTTGCCTGGAAGGCTCCGGCCTGGGTGAAAGAAACGGGCCTGGCAGCACTGGCCACCGGATGGTTATGGACCGTATGTGAGTTTATGGCTATGGCAAAATCCATCGTGGAGCGCGAACCTGACGTGGATATGTATATCGTATGGGCCGCTGTCCCTTCCGCTTTGATTCCAGCGGCCTACGGCCTTGTTGTTTACATCATTTCTCTGATCATCCGTATTGTACGGAAGCCGAAGATGTAACACCAAACCTCTCGTGAATCGGAGGGATGCGCTGAATCCATTCTCATCTAAAAATGTCGGGTGCAAAAAGGGCCCCTTTTGCACCCAGAGGGGCAATTATAAGGGCCCCCGGGTGCGAATCATAGGGAATCTGCACCCGGGGATCGAAGTGAGGACACCCTATCAAGATAATGAGGCGTGAGACCTGGTAGAATCAGTGACAATCTATATTGGTGATGAATCTTTCCATCTCCCGGCTGATGGATTCGCTTTCGTAATGATGGACATAATGTCCACAATTAAGATAAACCGTCTCGGCATGCATCTGCAGGGCAAACTTTTGACAATTGGACCTCCAGTTTGATGAGACTTCTTTCCCGTTGGAAACAAACATCAGGATCGGACAGTCTATGACACCGGCAGATTCGACGACTTCCGCATTCCCTACCACCGCTTCCGCCTCATTGATGAAACACTTGTTAAATGCATTCCTTTTCCAAAGTTGGCGCTGCCGGCGGTTCTCTTCTTCTGTTAGGCCACGGGTGTTCAACGGAAACCAGAACAACAATCCGTAATCAAGACACTTACGCATCCTCTTCATAAACCGGATGCGCCGTGCAATCATATCAGGGCTCCATTCTTGGTAGGTTTGAGGAGTCGCCATATCCAGTCCTATGATGGCTTTAACCTCTTCCGGATAAAGCTGTTTCCACCGGATAGCCTCCAGACCTGACATCGAATGCGGCACCAGGATATATGGACCCTTCCTGCCGGAATCCAAAAGCGCCTGCCTTTGGTAGGACACCATAGCATCTATCCCACACGGAACTTCATGCAAGTCAGATTCCCCATATCCGAATTTCTCTATGACAACGATCCTGAAGCTGCCGCTAAGTTTATCATAAAGGTTTTTGAAATCATGCACGGGAGAAACGGTACCGGAGCCGGACATGAATACAAGCGTTGTATCGCTTTCGATGCCTGTTTCATAGACATGCATTCTATGCCTGTCTATCAGAGCAAATACTGAGCGTTCGTTTCGTTCCATTGTCATAATTTATTGGGAAATCGTGATGGAAACTCACCGATAAATCCATATTTATCAGTATAAATTTATATGTTCTGCCAGAATCAACCAAAAAGAACTGAGACTAGCGTCCCCTCCATTGGGACAAAAAAGACAGCCTCAAAGCTGTCTTTTATTGTGCTATATGTGCTGTCCAAATGATACTGTTATCAGAAGCCGCCGGGGAAACCACCGCCGAAGCCGCCACCGAAACCGCCGCCTCCAAAGCCGCCTCCGAAGCCGCCACCGCCCATCCTGCTGAAGGCGTCGTTCATCTGCTGCTCCATACGGAGACGCTGCTCATTATTATAACGGCTCTTTGCCTTTTTCCAGGCCCTCATCTGCTTCTTGGTGAGAATAGACTTGAGACCGTCCTCATATGCGACCTGATTATCTTCTATCTGAGCCATCATAGTTTCCATATCCTGCATTGAAGACATCATCTTTTCGCGGTCTTCGCTGGTCATATTGTTGAAGGCCTCAGCCATAGCGGCCATATCGGTTCTGCTTGCCTCACTCGCTGCCTCATTCATAGCCTTCTCAACCTCAGGAGCAAGTACAACCGGATATGTTATCTTGCCAAGATATTGCTTGTTGAGGTCAAGAAGCTGTGCTTTCTGATTCTCATCGAGTTTATATTCAGTCACCATAGTATCAGTGTAGTCTGAAATGGTCTGCTCAGGCAGTTCCTGCATTGTAGGAGCGCCCATTCCCATACCCATACCTGGCATACCCATGGGCATACCCATTGGCATCTGTGCGTGCATCAGGAATGGAACCAACGCCAATGCGATAATAATAATACTCTTCTTCATAATAATGCGTGTTTAATTATTGTCAAATTACATATATAAGACAACACACTTTTTAAAAGGTTTAATTTATTGAAGAAAAGAATTATTATATGGCTATTTAACAAACCAGACGGCGGAGTCGTTTCCTTGAGAGGTGCGGACCTCAACGCGGTTTTCGCCTTTGGCCAGGCGCACGCCGTTCCAGCGTACGGTAGCGTACGCGTCAGGGCGGGCGCTGCCCACCAGCCGGCCGTTAATATACAGCTTGGCAGAAGGCGCGGTGGTGAAAACTATAATGTCCGTGGTATCCTCTTCCCTTTCGGTATAGCGCTTGGAGCAGAGATGCACGGTAGAGAGAGCCTTGTTCCAGTTTGCCCGGTAGAAATAGAAGGCGTCCTTTTTCTGCTGGCGGTCACGGGTAACCAGTCCTTTGTCGTTCTGGTTGTTGGTGTCGCCCTCCTGGCGCATAGAGGAAGCGAAATCGAACATATTCCACACGAAGGAGCCCCATACGAAGTCGCGCTCTGCGATGGCCTTCCAGTCTCCCATATGTATATAGGTCTGTTTCTCTTCCGGGTGCATACGGGCGCGTGAGGTGCTGCGGACGTCCTTCTCGTCTTGGGGGCCGTATGTTGATACGTGCATCTGGATGCTGCCGCCACCGCCGTACTCGCTTACGCCGATGCGTGCCAGCGGGAAGGTGGCGTGCCATTCGTCAAGGAAGGGTCCGAAATCTCCCACCGTGTCATAATACCAGCCGTAATATTTATTCCAGCCTATGGCGTCGGGAATGCTCACGAAGCTGGCGTCGCGGTCTGTCGCGGCCACGGTGAGGCGGCCGGGGTCCAGCTTGTGCGAAAGGTCGTTGAGATCGGCGATTATGGCGTCGATGGGCTCGTGAATCTCATTGAAGAGGCCCCAGAACATTATGGAAGGGTGGTTGTAGTTTTGGATTATCATCTCCTGCAGCTGCAGGCGGAGGTTGTCGTCAAACGCGGGGGCATCTACGTAACTGCCCACGAAGGGGATCTCCTCCCATACCACGTAACCGCGGCGGTCAGCCTCCTGGAACATGAACTTGGCCTGGGGATAATGTGCGAGGCGCAGGGCGTTGGCACCAATCTCGTCAAAGAGAGCGTAGTCCGCCAGGTGCTGCTCGGTGCCTATGGCTACTGCCAGATCGCCCCAGTCCTGGTGGCGGCACACGCCGCGCAGCTTGAGGTGCTTGCCGTTGAGGAAGAATCCCTTGTCCTTGTCAACCCAGTAATAGCGGAAGCCTATCGGCTCCTCCACGCGGTCAATTTCCTTGCCGTCACGGCGGAGGATGGTCACCGCTTTGTAAAGGTATGGATCCTCGCGGCCGTTCCAGAGGTGAGGTTTGTCAATGCTCAGAGGGATGCTGGCAAGGTCACCGTTGAAGATTGCCGTGCTGCGGCTGGCCACAACGCGGCCGGCGGCGTCTTGGAGGCAGAGCTCCACCTCGCAGCCGTCCAGGCCAGCCTTGGAGGAGAGGTGCACCTCGGCATTGATCTCCGCGCGCTGCTCGTTCACCAAGTTCTGGTGGATAAGCACGCCGTTGGAACCGAAGTACAGCGGAGAGATGCAGGCATCGTCTGTTATTATCATCCAAACGTCACGGTAGAGACCTCCGTATATATTGAAATCTCCCCCCTGCGGGGCGATGTCAAACGTCTGCTCGTTATTGCAGATTACTGATATGGAATTTGCCGCTCCTGGCTGCAGATAGTCTGTAATCTCAAAGGCGAATGTATTGTAAGGGCCGCGATGCTCACCCACTATCTTGCCTCCTACCAGGACGGTTGCCATAGAGCCGGCACCCTCGAATTTGAGGAATACTCGCTTGCCGGCGAGGTCGGCCGGGGCCTCCCACTGCTTGGAGTAGGAGCCGTAGCCGCGGCGGTAGCCGCCGTCGCTCATAAAGTCTTCCGCATTCCAGGTGTGCGGAAGGTTCACCGTCTGGCCGGCGGCACCGCCGCCGCGTCCGAAGCCGCCCGAGCGCACCTGGCGGGTGGGAGAGAAGGTCCAGGATTCGTTAAAGGAGCGCACTTCGCGCCCTTGGGAAACGGGGGCTGCAGCCAGAAGGAGTACAGGCAGCAGGGCAGACAACAAGAGCCTTTTCATATCGATTATTCTTTTTTTACAAAGATAAAAGCATAATTTCTTTATTTTCATTATTTTGCAGATGAATACGAATAATTATAGAATGAAACGTTCCTTTATAATCTTTCCTGCCGTTGCCACCCTTTTCCTTGCACTTTCCTGCGGGAGCGGGCAAACGGTACAGGGCAATCCCCAGGTTGCCGCCGCAGTGGCGGAAGTCAGCGTTGACAGCGTCAAAGTTTATATTGACGAACTTGTCTCTTTCCATACCCGCCACACGCTCAGCACGCAAACAGACCCTGCAAGGGGACTGGGTGCAGCCATAGATTTTCTGGCCGACAGGTGCCGGCGATGGGCCGGCGCCGCAAACCCGGACCGCCCCCGTCCCATCGTGGAGAAGATATACTATACCGTTGGGGAAAACGGCGGGAGATATGACCGTATAGTAGATGTCCCGGAACTGATGGTGACCCTCCCTGGAACCAAAGCGGAACGGGAAATTCTGCTGGTCGCGCACGTGGATACACGCGTAGTGGATGTCATGGACTCTACAGCTTTTGCACCGGGAGCCGATGACGACGGCAGCGGCGTCGCCTGCCTGCTGGAAACGGTCCGCATCCTTTCAGGGATTCCCCTGGAGCAGACGGTGAAGTGCCTGTTCGTCTCCGGCGAAGAGCAGGGCCTTGACGGATCCCGCCACTTTGCCGCCCTTGCCCGCTCCCAGGGCTGGCCCGTCCAGGCCGTGCTCAGCAACGATATGATAGGCAACACCAGAGCCAGCGGCACGGAACTGAGGGAAGACCACAAAGTGCGTGTGTTCTCTGAAAGCAACAGCGGTGAGGACACGGACTCCCGCCAGCTTGCCAGGTACATCAAGGAAATGGCCTCCATATATGTTCCGGAGCAGGAAATTGTCCTTAACTACAGGACGGACCGCTACCGCCGCGGCGGCGACCACTCTTCCTTCCTGCGGGAAGGATTCACCGCCGTCCGCGTCTGCGAATACTGCGAAGACTATGAACGCACCCATCAGGACGTCCGTACCGAGGGCGGCGTAGATTACGGCGACCTGCCTTCCTACGTAGATTTCGATTACCTGGTCCGCAACATCCGCGTAAACATCGCTGCGGTAATGAACCTTGCAAACGCGCCTGCGTGCCCGGCAAACGCCGTAATTGCCAATGCAACGGAACTGGATAACAACACAAGGCTCACCTGGAGCCCGGTCCTTGGGCCCGACGGCCGGCCGGATCCTTCTGTGACCTACCAGGTCGTTTGCAGGGAGACAGACAAGTCCGAGTGGCTTCCCGCCCTGCCTCTGGGCCTTTCGGACATTGTTCCTGCGTCTGACAAGCCGGAATTCTACTGCCCTTTGAGCAAGGACAACTACTATTTTGCCATCCGGGCCGTTTCTAAGGACGGTTATCCCGGACTGCCCGCAGTAGCCAAATAAAAAATTTGTTAAATTTGTCTAATAATCTAAATACTGATATGAAAAAGACAGGTCTTTTCAAGTTTGCTGCCATTTGTGCCCTGGCACTTCTGGGCAGCCTCTCCGTAAACGCCCAGACAAAGGCTCCGGGCAATCTCCTGAACAAATCCGACTTTGAAACGGAGATTGACGGCAAAAAGGTATCTCTCTACACCATCACAAACGGCAGGATTACCGCCCAGGTCACCAATCTGGCAGGTTACATTGTTGGAATCTACACCCCCGACAAGAATGGCAACTACACCAACGTAGTGGGCCATAACGACAATATCCAGCAGTATCAGGGCTTCAGCCGCAACCCCGTGGGAGCAGCCCTTGGCCGTTATGCCAACCGCATAGGAAACGCATCGTTCACCCTTGACGGCAAGAAATATGAGCTTACCAAGAACAACGGAGAGCACACCCTTCACGGAGGAACCAAAGGATTTGACCATACCGTATGGGATGTTGAAAAGGTCACTGACGATTCCGTTGTAATGAGCTGTGTCCTGGAGGACGGAACCGACGGTTTCCCCGGAACCATCAAGACTTTCCTCACCTTTACCGTGACGGAAGACGACGGCGTAAAGATCGAATACTCCGCCACCACTGACAAGCCCACCGTCTGCAACCTGTCCCATCACGTATATTTCAATCTGAACGGATTCCCTGCAGAGAACGTCCTGGACCACGTATTCTGCATCTTCGCCGACGGCGTCACTGAAGTTGACAACTCCCTGATCCCCACAGGCAAGATCCTTCCGGTGGGCGGAACCGCTTTTGACTTCCGCAAACCCGTCCTCCTGAGCGAAAGGCAGTTCGCAGCCCCTGCAGGACGCCCTGCGCCCGGCACTCCTGCTCCTGCAGTTCCTGAGGGAATGGTCCGCAGCTATGACCAGAACTTCTGCCTTAACCACACCAAGGCGGGAGCGCTTGACGAGGTGGCTTACGTTTACTCCCCCACTTCCGGAAGACTTCTGGAGGTCTTCAGCGACCAGCCCGGTCTCCAGTTCTTTACCGGCAACCGCGTAGCCTTTGCAATGGAGTCCCAGCTGTATCCGGACACTCCCAACCATCCCGCATTCCCCGGCAACTCCGCCGTACTCCGCCCCGGCGAGACCTATACCCATACCGTCATCTACAAGTTCCCGGGATTCCCCAAATCCTCGGCCTCAACGGCAGCCGTCGCCCCTTCAGGCACAAAGAAAGTCTCCATTCTTGGAGACTCCTATTCCACCTTCAAAGGCATAATCCCGGACAACTACGCCACCTTCTATCCTGACAACAACAACGATGTCAAGAAAGTGGAGGAGACCTGGTGGGACCTCTACATCAAGGCAAAAGGATATCAGCTGGAGAAGAATGATTCCTGGGGCGGCACCACAATCTGCGGTACCGGTTATTTTGGAAGGGATGCTTCAGCCACCGCATTCACCAGCCGCGTGGACCTGCTTGGCAACCCTGACATAATCTTTGTCTTTGGCGGCACCAACGATGCCTGGGCAAACTCTCCCGTGGGAGAATACAAGTATTCCAACTGGACAAAGGAAGACTGCAAGAACTTCAGGCCCGCGCTCGCAAACCTGCTGGACTCTTTGAAGAAACGCTATCCCAACGCCCAGATCTACTCAATCCTCAACTCCGAGCTCCGCGAAGAGATCAACGAATCCAGCCGCGAAGTCTGCCGCCATTACAACATTCCGCTCATAGAGCTGCACGATATTGACAAGCAAAACGGGCATCCTTCCATAAGCGGAATGAAAAGTATTTGCGAGCAGCTCCTGGCTGCAACCAAATAGTATTCAGCAGATTAATCTACCTTAACACCTGGGTGAACTCAGGGTCTCCTGAATCCGGATCAACCACATAGACCTGGATAGTTCCACCCATAGCCTCGCGTGCGGTAAAGAAGTACTCCTTTCCGCCGGGGATGTCGCGTACGCCAACAGACTCGGCCTCGGCCCTGATCATTCCATAGCTGTCAACGGCGGCGTGGAAGAGGGCTTTCTGCTCCTCGGTGGCAGGTGCCTGTGCGGAGAAGTCCGGAAGCGGAGTGAAGTCTCCTCCCAGATATCCGTTGGATTTGAGGAAGTAGTCAATCTCGGCAGGAATAGCGTCTACACGTGCTGCCCTTACGCCGTAGCCGGGGAGGATCTCGCTGTCCGGCAACGCTTTCTTGAGGTCGTTCACGCTGGTATTGAGACCGCCGCTTCCAAAGGAGCAGAACGGCACGATCTTCTTGCCCGCCAGGTTGGCTTCCTTAAGGAATGTCATCATTGGAGTGGCATAAGTGCCAAACCAGATAGGATATCCCAGGAATATTACATCGTAGTCTTCGAGCTTGACGTTCAGGGGCTTGATTTCCGGAAGGGCTCCGGCCATTTCCTTCTGGCCGCGCTGGATGGTGGCGTTGAAGTCGTCGTCGTACGGTACGACGGGCTCTATCGATACTATTGGAATGTCCAGCTTGGAAGCGATCTGCTCAGCAACGGCCTTGGTGGAGTTGAGCTGAGAATAATAAATGACAATAGCCTTGGAGGCCGCTCCCTTCCCCGCGCAGGAAACGAGAGCCATAACTGCAAGCATAGCGATAATTACTTTTTTCATAACGTTATATCCTTTTCCGGTGTAAAATTAATCAATTATTACAAATAATAATATATAGCTATTTTACTTTGCCGTTTAAAAGGATTTCTGTATCTTTGGGGACTTATTGTAAAGCTCGCAATTTTAGGCAATCAACAATAATCAATATTTATAATTTTTATCTCAAAACATTGGAGGAAACCCATGAACAAAATTAAGAATCTCGCGGAACTCCGCAAGGTCAAAGAGGGTATGCAGAGCAGGATGTCGATGCGCGAAAAGGCCGACTCCTCCGAAGCTATCATTCAGATCAAGGTCGGAATGGCCACCAGCGGTATTGCCTCGGGTGCTAAGGAGACCATGAACTATCTGATCACCGAACTTGACAAGCGCCAGATCAAAGCTCTGGTAATGCAGGTAGGCGATATGGGCTACAGCTATGCAGAGCCCACGGTAGAGGTCACCATCCCCGGCAAAGACCCCGTCGTTTTCGGCGACGTCAAAATCCCACGTGCAAAGGAAATCATCGAGAAGTACATCATTGGCGGTGAACTGATCGAAGGAATCCTGCCGGCAAATTACAGATCAATCTAACCACCCAAAAGAGCGAACATGGCAGTTAAAATGCATATTTTGGTTTGCGGTGGTACAGGTTGCTCCGCATCCGACAGTCACGAGGTTGTAGCCGAACTCAACAAGGAACTTGTGGCTCACGACCTGACCGATTTTGCCAAGGTAGTCGTTACCGGCTGCTTCGGATTCTGCGAAAGAGGTCCTATCGTCAAGATCATTCCTGACAATACTTTCTATACCAGGGTTCAGCCCTCTGATGCCAAGGA
This sequence comes from Bacteroidales bacterium, assembly GCA_017960545.1. Lineage (GTDB taxonomy): Bacteria > Bacteroidota > Bacteroidia > Bacteroidales > UBA932 > Cryptobacteroides. The sequence goes on along the minus strand of JAGCYZ010000091.1, from coordinate 1,570 downwards.
AATCATCGAGGAGCACATCATCAAGGGACGCAAGGTACAGCGCCTCCTCTATGTGGCCCCCGACACCAACCAGAGCGTATCTGACTCCAAGCATATGGAGTTCTACAAGAAGCAGCTCCGCATCGCGCTCCGCAACTGCGGTTTCATAGATCCTGAGAACATCGAGGAATCCATTGCACGCGACGGTTACGCAGCCCTTGGAAAGTGCCTTACCGAAATGACTCCCGCCCAGGTGATCGAAGAGATCAAGAAGTCTGGCCTCCGCGGACGCGGCGGCGCCGGCTTCCCTACCGGACTCAAGTGGGAGATTGCATCCAAGAGCCGCGTAGGCGAACAGAAATACGTTGTCTGCAACGCCGACGAGGGTGACCCGGGTGCATTCATGGACCGTTCCCTCCTTGAGGGAGACCCTCACTCAATCCTTGAGGCAATGGCCATCTGCGGTTATTGCATCGGAGCAAACAAGGGACTTATCTACATCCGTGCAGAGTATCCTCTGGCCATCCACCGTCTCCAGATAGCCATTCAGCAGGCTAAGGAGTACGGGCTTCTGGGCCAGGATATCCTGGGAACCGGCTTCGACTTTGACATCGAGCTCCGCTACGGTGCAGGCGCATTCGTCTGCGGAGAGGAGACCGCCCTCATCCATTCAATGGAAGGAAAGCGCGGCGAGCCTACCTTCAAGCCACCGTTCCCTGCACAGTCCGGATACCTTGAGAAGCCTACCAACGTGAACAACGTTGAGACTTACGCCAACATCCCCGTTATCATCAACAAGGGCGCTGACTGGTTCTCAAGCATCGGAACAGAGAAATCAAAGGGTACAAAGGTATTCGCCCTCGCAGGAAAGATCAACAACGTGGGCCTTATCGAGGTTCCTATGGGAATCACCCTGCGTGAGATCATCTACGAGATCGGCGGCGGAATCAAGGGAGGCAAGAAGTTCAAGGCCGTTCAGACCGGAGGTCCTTCCGGCGGATGCCTTACTGAAAAGCACCTTGACACCCCTATCGACTACGACAGCCTTGTAGCAGCCGGCTCAATGATGGGATCCGGAGGTATGATCGTTATGGACGAGGACGACTGTATGGTTGCCATCGCCAAGTTCTACCTTGGATTCACCGTTGACGAGTCCTGCGGTAAGTGCACCCCGTGCCGCGTAGGAAACAAGAGGCTCCTTGAAATCCTCACCAAGATAACCGACGGCAAGGGCACAATGAAGGATCTTGACGAGCTCAAGAACCTCTCCAACGTCATCAAGGACACCGCCCTCTGCGGCCTTGGACAGACCTCACCTAACCCGGTTCTCTCCACCATCAACAATTTCTGGGACGAGTACGTTGAGCACGTCACTGAGAAGAAGTGCCGCGCCGGCCAGTGCAAGGCCCTCAAGAAATACATCATCGATCCTGAGAAGTGTAAGGGATGCACCGCCTGCGCAAGGGCGTGCCCTGTTGGCGCCATCACCGGTACCCTCAAGAACCCTCACGTCATCGACCAGGACAAGTGTATCAAGTGCGGTACCTGCTACGAGAAGTGCCGCTTTGGAGCTATCAGCATTAAATAAGGG
>JAGCYZ010000090.1 GCA_017960545.1 Bacteroidales bacterium | reverse complement strand
GGGCCTGTGGTAGCCTCGCATGTCGCAGTTCCTGTGTATCTCACGGCTCACCGTGCCTGTACTGACCCCGATTACTTCTCCTATCTCCCTCATGTTCATCGGTGTCTGCAACAACATCTCTATCGTATATCGTTGCTCCTTAGTCAAATGCTTATATCCCATCCTCTGTCGCTTTCTTTACTTATGACAATAAAGTTATACTGTCACGCTTCAAAGCGTTGCACTTCGGAATAGAATCCAGATTGAGTTCTGAACCTTGAAAGTATTTCCTGGCCGGAAAATCCGGTTTCTTCCAGCAGCAAGGCGTCAAGACGGGAGGCGTCCGCGCCCATATAATCGCATACGGTTTGGAAATCCAGATTGCCGTCCTTATAGATTTCCAGCTTGTCCAATAATTCCCAGAAGACGGCATAGGAAGATAACAGCGTAATCATATCCTAAACTTTTTTAGCAAATCTGAACTATTTGTTTTGAATTGCCAAGTAATTCTGTGCTAAAATAAGAGGTCTATACTTGAGTTAATCTTTTTTTTAATGATTAGTATTAAAACCACCCCTTTTCGTTACAATTTTATTGTATATTTGTTAGACAAAACTTTAGCTATGGATGAAAAAACTGTAAAACAACGTATCAAGGCCTACCGAAAGCAGAGCAAACTTTCCCAGAAAGAAATCGCTGACCAGATAGGCATTTCCCGAAACGCCTACATTGGCATCGAGAACGGAGATACGAGAATCTTCAACGAAAAACTTCAAAAAATTGCCGAACTTACCGACACGACTATCGAAAAACTTGTCCTGGGGTACGAACCTGTCGAAAATGCAGAATACAAGCTTGGTGAAGCCAAGATGGATTTCGATGAGAAGTACCGTCGCCTGCAAGAAGATTACGAAGCCCGAATCAGGGAGAAAGACGACACAATAGCCCTTTTGAAGAAGCTGGTTGATTCTCTTCAGGAATCCCTGAAATCCAAGGATTCCATTATAGCGTTACTGCAAAAATAATTGCTTAACTTTGCGTAGCAATGCCGCGCAAAGTACAGTTATTGAGCTGCAAGACTCCGGGTGTCCTGGAGGCAGGCTGCGACGAGGCCGGAAGGGGCCCCATCGCGGGGCCTGTCTTTGCCGCGGCCGTCATACTGCCGCCGGACTTCTTCCATCCCCTGCTGGACGATTCCAAGAAAATGACTCCGGCCCATAGGGAAGAGCTAAGGGAAGTGATCCAGAAGGAGGCGGTCAGCTGGGCGGTTGAAATGGTGAGCGTGGAGGAGATTGACAGCATAAACATCCTCAACGCTTCAATAGCGGGTATGCAAAGGGCCGTGGCCAAACTTGCCGTGAAGCCGGAATTCCTGCTCATTGACGGCAACCGTTTCAAGCCTTTCGGTGGTTATCCGTACCAGACGGTAGTGCACGGAGACGGCACCTATGCAAGCATTGCGGCGGCCTCCGTGCTGGCAAAGACCTACAGGGACCACTATATGAAAAACCTCGCTCAGGAATATCCCCGGTACGGATGGGACCGGAATATGGGATATCCTACGGCGGAGCATATCCGTGCCGTGAAGGAGTACGGATACACTGAGCACCACCGGAAAAGTTTCCATCCTAAGGAATTGGAATTAACGCTTTTTTAATATGAAAAGAATTACCGCTTTTGCAGCGGCGTTGCTGCTGCTCTGCACTTCCGCTTTCGCGGACGAAGGTATGTGGATGCTTCCGCTCTTGAGGCAGATGAACGCACAGGCACTCCAGGACCTGGGCTGCCTGCTGTCTCCGGAACAGATATACAGCACGAACGCCCCTTCCATAAAGGACGCAATAGTACAGTTTGGAGGAGGTTGTACCGCTGAGATAATCTCTGACGAAGGCCTCCTGGTAACCAACCACCACTGCGGCTACTCCAGCATCCAGGGTCTCTCCTCCCCGGAGCACAACTATCTGGAGGACGGTTACTGGGCAATGAACCGCAATCAGGAACTTCCTGTCCCGGGCCTTACCGTGCGCTTCCTCCAGAGTATGACGGACGTCACCGCCCAGATCCAGAAACTGGAGAAGAAGAAGCCGGAGCAGCAGGAAGCCGGCATCAAGGCCCTGGTGGACCAGGCCAGGGCGGACAATCCCAACTGCACCGCGGTGATCTCCAGCTTTTACGATGACAACGTCTATTACCTGATCATATACAAGACTTACCGCGACGTACGCTTTGTAGGTGCTCCTCCGGCATCTTCCGGAAAGTTCGGCGGCGACACTGACAACTGGATGTGGCCCAGGCATACCTGCGACTTCTCAATGTTCAGGGTTTACGCAGGCCCTGACAACGAGCCTGCAGAGTATTCTCCCGCAAACAGGCCTCTTACCCCCAAGGCATCGCTCAAGATTTCCCTCAAGGGAGTCAAGGACGGAGACTTTGCAATGATTATGGGATATCCGGGAACTACCCAGAGGTATATGACCGCCACCCAGCTGGAGGATATGCTCAAGACCAATGACGTACGCATAGACGCCCGCACTGTAAGGCAGGACGTTATGTGGGAAGCCCGTATGGCGGACCCCGTGGTCAACCTCCAGTACGCAAGCAAGTACGCAAGCTCTTCCAACGGCTGGAAGAAATGGCAGGGAGAGAGGGAGGCGTTCGCCAACCTTGGTGTCATTGAGCGCGAACTCCAGAAAGAGGCTGACTTTATGGAATGGGTCAACGCCAAGAGAAGCCGCGTAAAGAAGTACGGAGACGCCATCAAGACCATCGACCAGTGCGTCCTGAACGCCCAGGAGGCCAAGCTGGCCTATACCCTGCTCACGGAATCCATATACCGGATTGAGGCCGTCACAAATTCCGTTTCCCAGAACCCGGACTTCAAGAACTACAATGTGGAACTGGACCGCAAGGAGGCCAGTGCGCTTGTGGACTTCTACAAGAAGAACGTGAAGCCCGGAGACGAGATTGCCATCGACCTTACAGAGCCGTACCTGGACTATCTCTTCAACAACAGCGTATTTGTTTCCGAAGAGAAATACAAACAGGCCCTTGCGGAAGGCCGCGACCTGCGCGGCGACCCCGCAAGGCTC
>JAGCYZ010000089.1 GCA_017960545.1 Bacteroidales bacterium | reverse complement strand
TTAGAAAAATGACACCGTTTTCTGCTCGATTGCGGACATCAGGCTGTTTCCAAGGCGGCTTACGCCAAAGCGGAAGCAGTCTTTATTGAGCCATTCCTCGCCCAGGACGGCGGAGACAATGGCGTAATATACCAGGGCGTCGCCTGCGTTTGAGATGCCTCCTGCGGCCTTGAAACCCACTTTGACGCCGGTTGTCTGGTAAAACCTTGCAATGCACTGGCACATTACATACGCAGCCATTGGCGTAGCGTTCACATCAACCTTTCCGGTAGAAGTCTTTATGAAGTCCGCGCCGTTCTCCATTGCCAGGAATGAGGCACAGGCAATCTTTTCAGGGGAATAGAGCAAGCCGGTCTCAAGGATGACCTTGAGGATCACTTTCCTGCCCTGCTTCTGCGCGGCGGCGTCGATAGCCGCGCGCATCGCCCTGATTTCCGCAGCGGCGGTATCGTAATCGCCAGCGAGGAAAGCATTGAGCGCAAGTACTATGTCAATCTCTTCGGCTCCGGCCTCGACTGCCATCTCGCATTCGCGCACCTTTACTTCAAGGAAACTCTGGGAAGAAGGGAAACATCCGGAAACCACCGTTACGTGCACATCCTGCGAAGTACGGGCCTGGGCTACCACCGGCGCAAAGTTGGAATAGACGCACACCGATGCCGGCAGCGGATAATCCGGCCATTCACGGCCAAGGCGGTTTACCTTTTTCACAAGCGCCTGGACGGACTCCACCGTGTCGTTGGACTTCAGGGTGGTGAGATCCATCATGGAAAAGCATCTCTTAAGCACTTCCGGGCTTGCCAGCGCATTAGCATTGCCGGCAATGTGTCCCAGGATCCTGCCTATCTCCTCCTGGTCGGGGGTATAACCGTACTTTTCAAGAATATTGCTCATATCAGTTTATGTTTGGTTATTGTTGTTCTTCTTCTGTGGTTTCAATCATCTCTTCCTCCTGGGGAGCAACGGCGGGTTCGGCTCGCATTTTCCTGGCTTTGGCGTCCAGGGACAAGGCAACTTTCTTGAGCATCCTGGAATACCTCAGGGGATCCCTCATATAGTACTCGTTGCTGGCGTAGAAGTCTTCGGTAGTAAAACCGTACTTGCGGAATATGGGTTCGTAAAAAAGGGTGGTGTCCGCCTTGAAGCCCGCGTCCTGATTGTGCATCAGCCACTGGTCAGCCAGGAGCATATCGGTATATATCTTCTCCATTTTGGAGCGCGGTATTATCCTGGGGCCACGGGAGCAGGCAGCCACGCAAAGCGCGGCCGCTGCAACTGCAATCAATATCTTGGCGGATACTCTCATATACTACCTGAGTTCTGCTCCGAAATCTTTACGGAATGCGTTAAGGATGTTGTCCATAACCCTCTCCACATCCTGGTCTGTCAGGGTCTTCTCCAGATCCTGGAGGACGAAACTCATTGCGTACTGCTTCTTGCCCACAAGGATCTTCTCTCCGCGATAGACGTCAAAGAGGGATACCTGCTTGAGCATTTTCTTTCCGGCCTTGAAGGCGGCTGCCTGAAGGGCGGAATACTGTACGCTTTCGTCCAAAAGGAGGGCCAGGTCGCGGCGCACCTCGGGGAACTTGGGCATTTCCTTGAAGGCAACCTTGTCGCGCTTTACGAGCTCGAAAAGGGCGTTCCAGTCAATCTCTGCTGCGAATACCGGCTGCTTTACGCCAAACTTGCGGCAGAGCTGGGGATTCACGGTTCCCATCATTACCAGCTGGCGGCCCTTGCCGGGAAGGCTGTAAACCATTCCTTCCGAGAAGATATCCTCTGGAGCAGGAGCGTACCACATCTGGTTCAGGTCCGCGCCGTAGCGCTTGAGCAGCAGCTCCACATAACCCTTGAGCTGGAAGAAACTGCCCTTTCGGGACTCCGCCCTCCAGGATTTGTCAGGGGTTCCGGAGATGAAGAGCGCATAGCAGGGATGCTCGCTGTATCCGTCAAGGGTGGTGCCGTCTTTCTCAGGAAGCCTCTGATATACGGAGCCGTATTCAAAGGTCTTGAGGAAGGAGATCTGACGGTTGATGTTATATGCGATTACCTCCAGTCCGTTAAGGATGAGGGTCTGGCGCATTACGTTCAGGTCTGAGGAGAGGGGGTTCACAATGTGGACGCACTTCTCCGCAGGGAACGTCGTAAGCCCGTTATAATAGTCTCCCTTGGTGAGGGAATTGTTCATTGTCTCAGTGAAGCCGTTGGCTGCCAGAAAGTTGGATACGGAATTGCGGATGGCCTCCGGTTCCGGCTTGGGAGTGGCGTTCACGGACATCTTCATATGCTTAGGCAGGTCTATGTTGTTGTATCCGTAGATGCGGAGCACTTCCTCCACTACATCACACTCCCTGTAAACGTCCACCATATAGGTTGGAGGAGCCACTACGGCTCCGCCCGGAGTCTTGCTTACAAAATTGTAATTAAGGCCCTTGAGGATACCCTCTATTACTTCTGCACCCAGTTTCTTGCCCACGAAGGCGTCGATGCGGTCGTAGTCCAGTTCAATCTGCCTGCGGTCCGTGATGCCGGGAACGCAGCACTCCTGGATCTTTCCCTCGATTGTGCCTCCGGCAACCTCCTGAATGAGCAGGGCGGCGCGCTTGAGGGCGTAGATGGTGATGGAAGGATCCGCTCCGCGCTCGTAGCGGAAGGAGGCGTCGGTCTGGAGCGTATGGGACTTGGAAGTCTTGCGGATGGAAGCGGGATCGAAATAAGCGCTCTCAAGGAAAACGTTCACGGTGGCGTCAGTAACGCCGGAATCGAATCCGCCGAAAACTCCCGCGATGCACATAGGTCCCTGCGCGTTGGCAATGACCATATCGTTTGCGTGGAGCTTGCGCTCTACTTCGTCAAGGGTGACGATGGGCTCGCCTTCGGCCGCACGGCGCACAATAACCTTGCCTCCAAGGATCTTGTCGGCATCGAAGGTGTGCAGTGGCTGGCCAAGCTCAAAGAGCACGAAGTTGGACACGTCCACGATATTGTTGATGGGCTTGAGGCCTATGGACATAAGTTTCTTCTGGAGCCACTCGGGGGAAGGGCCAACCTTGACGCCGCGGATTGTGAGGCCGCTGTAGCGGGGGGCGCCGTCAGGGTTTACCACCTCTATGGGGATGCCTGCGCCGGCGCCCTCGCTGAAGGCCTCCACTGAAGGGTAGGCGAACTTGCAGGGTATGCCGTTGTGAAGCAGGCAGGCGTACAGGTCGCGCGCAACGCCAATGTGGGAGGCGGCGTCAACCCTGTTGGCCGTGATTTCATATTCTATTACGGCTTCGGTCTTGAGTCCCAGGTAGTCCTTTGCAGGAGTTCCTATGACCGCGGTGTCCGGAAGGACCATTATTCCCTCGTGGCTGGTGCCTATGCCCAGCTCGTCTTCCGCGCAGATCATTCCCATTGATTCCACTCCGCGGATCTTGGACTTCTTTATCTTGAAATCTCCGGGGAGGACGGTGCCTATGCGTGCGAAAAGCACTTTCTGGCCTGCGGCCACGTTGGGGGCGCCGCAAACCACGGTAAGCGGTTCGCCTGTGCCGTCATCCACCTTTGTCACGTGCAGATGGTCAGAATCCGGATGGGGGACGCATTCCAGCACCTTTGCCACTACTACGCCCTGCAGTCCGCCGGGGATTTCTTCCTCCTCCTCTACGCCGTCAACCTCAATTCCTATGGCGGTCATATATTCTGCGACCTGCTCCGGGGTAAGATCGGACTCAAGATAATCTTTGAGCCAATTGTAAGAAAGCTTCATATATAATTATAATTTTAAATCTTCAATTGAAAACAGCGACCCCACGAACTCCTCTTTGTCGAACTCCTTGAGATCGTCAATCCCCTCTCCTATTCCAAGGAACTTGATGGGGATCTTGAACTGGTCCGCTATGCCTATCACAACGCCGCCCTTGGCGGTGCCGTCCAGCTTTGTGACGGCAAGCGCCGTGACGTCAGTGGCGCGGGAGAACTCCCTGGCCTGCTGGAAGGCGTTCTGCCCGGTGGAGGCGTCAAGCACCAGCAGCACTTCGTGCGGAGCGTCGGGAACCACCTTGCGCATCACGTTGCGTATCTTGGTGAGCTCGTTCATAAGGTCTATGCGGTTGTGGAGGCGGCCGGCGGTGTCTATGAGGACCACATCGGCCTCCTTGGCCACAGCGGAGCGGACAGTGTCGTAAGCCACGGAGGCAGGATCGGAGCCCATCTTCTGCTTGACAATGTCAACGCCAGCCCTGTCCGCCCAGATCTGGAGCTGCTCCACCGCTGCGGCGCGGAAGGTGTCGGCTGCGCCGATCATCACCTTCTTGCCCTGCTCGCGGAGGTTGTAAGCGAGCTTTCCAATGGTGGTGGTCTTGCCAACTCCGTTAACGCCCACTACCATTATCACGTATGGTTTCTTGGAAAAGTCAAAGGCACGGAGCGGTCCCTCTCCAACGTTTATCAGCTGGGAGATCTCGTCCCTGAGCAGGTCAACCAGCTCCTCAAAGGACATATACTTGTCCTTGCGGACCCGCTCCTCAAGGTTGTCAATTATCTTGAGGGTGGTATCCACGCCCATATCGGAGGCTATCAGGGCTTCCTCAATGGCGTCCAGGGTGTCGTCATCCACCGTGGAGCGGGCTGCGATGGCCCTGTGGAGCTTCTGGAAGAAGTTCAGTTTTGTCTTTTGTACGCCTTTGTCGAATATTCCCATAACGGTTATCCTGTATCCTGCAAATATACGAAATAAGATTTGATAATCTGATTCTTGAATTTCATTCAAAAAAATTAACTTTGTATGATTTTAAAGGTTAGTTAAATGAACAAGGACAAGATAGGAACCCTGGGTGTCCACGCAGGGTACGAGCCGGAGAACGGCGGACCCCGCCAGATCCCAATTATCCAGAGCACAACATTCAAATACACCACCAGCGACCAGATGGGCCGCCTGTTCGACCTGGAAGAAGCAGGTTACTTCTATACCCGCCTGCAGAACCCCACGAACGACCACGTAGCAGCAAGGCTCGCGGCAATGGAAGGCGGTGTAGCCGGTATGCTCACCTCCTCCGGCCAGGCGGCAAACTTCTTTGCCTGCTTCAACATCTGCGAGGCCGGACAGCATATGATAACCACCGCCAACATCTATGGCGGAACATACAACCTGTTCGGAACCACATTCCCAAAGATGGGTATTGACGTCACCTTCATAGACCAGAACGCATCGGACCAGGAGTTTGAGAAGGCTTTCAAGCCCAACACAAAGCTCCTGTTTGCAGAAACCCTCACCAACCCCGGCGTCAGGGTGCTGGACATTGAAAGGCTCGCAGCCATCGCGCACAGGCACGGAGTTCCGCTGATCGTGGACAACACCTTCCCCACCCCGGTATTCTGCCGTCCTATAGAGTTCGGCGCTGACATCGTCACCCATTCCACCACAAAGTACATTGACGGCCACGGATCTTCAGTGGGCGGAGCAATTGTGGACAGCGGCAATTTCCCCTGGGACACATATGCCGACAAGTTCCCCGGACTCTGCTCCCCAGACCCTTCATACCACGGCCTCACATATACCAAGAAATTCGGCAAACTGGCATACATCACAAAGGCCACAAGCCAGCTTATGAGGGACTTCGGATGCATCCAGAGCCCGCAGAACGCATATTACATCAACCTGGGACTCCAGAGCCTGGAGGTGAGGGTGAAGCGCCAGAACAGCAGCGCGCTCAAGGTGGCCCGCTATCTTGAGCAGCACCCCTGCGTAAAGTGGGTCCGTTTCCCTGAACTGGAAAGCGACCCTGACCACGCCCTTCAGCTCAAATACTTGCCCGATGGCACCAGCGGAGTGATGGCTTTCGCCCTCAATGCGGACAGGGACTTCACCAACCGTTTCATGGACCACCTGAGGCTTGTTACCATTGAGACCCACGTGGCGGACTGCTATACCTGCATCCTCCATCCGGCGGCGCACACTCACCGTCAGCTCACTGACCAGCAGCTGCTGGAAGCCGGCGTTGACCCTGACCTTATGCGTCTCAGCATCGGTCTTGAGGATCCCGAAGACCTCTTGGCAGACTTCGACCAGGCATTCAAGGCCGCAGCAAAGGAATAAAGATATGCAAAGCCACAAGATAAGCGTCAAGGACTTCCATTTTGAAGCGGGCGGACACCTGGATAAGGTGGACGTGCTTTACCATACCTCTGACCGGGCATACGCCAAAGGAGACAAGGTGGTATGGATATGCCACGCCCTTACCGGCAATTCCGATCCGCAGGACTGGTGGCCCGGCCTGGTAGGTCCCGGCAAGTTCATAGATCCGGACAAGTATTATGTGGTTTGCGTAAATATGCTGGGCTCCCCGTACGGGACCAGCAGCCCTGCCAGCATCAACCCCGCCACCGGAAAGCCTTTCTACTTTGATTTCCCGCGCGTCACGGTAAGGGATATCTGCAAATGCAACTTTGCGGTTATGGATTACCTGGGAATAGAGCGCGTAGATATACTTATGGGACCGTCCATAGGCGGCTTCCAGGCATTGGAAATGAGCATAATGCAGCCTGAGCGCGTCAAGAACGCCATATTTATGGCAACCCTCCACCGGACCAGTCCATACCTCACGGCATACGAGGAAGCCCAGAGGATGGCAATGGAGGCCGATCCCACCTTCCGCGAGGCCGCCAGCCTCAAGGGAGGCGAAGCCGGACTTCGCGCGGCGCGCGCCATAGCCCTTATCTCCTACCGCAGCTATGAAGGGTACAAGCTCACCCAAAGCGAGACCGATCCTGACACAATGTTCGCCAACAAGGCCTGCACCTACGAGAGGTACCAGGGCAAGAAACTGTCTGACCGCTTTGACGCTTACAGTTACTGGTATCTGTCCTACAGCCTTGACAGCCACAATGTTGGCCGTGGCAGGGGCGGCTGCCAGGCAGCATTGTCAAGGATAACTGCCAACTGCGTCGCGGCGGGTATAGACACAGACTGCCTGTTCCCGTGTTCGGAGGTCAAGGAGATGTCCGATATGATTCCCAACTGCCATTTCGCCCGTATGTTTTCTGACTTCGGGCACGATGGATTCCTGTTGGAAAACGAACAATTGGAAGGAATTATCGCTCCGCTTCTTTGATTTGGCGGAAAAAGTTGTATATTTGCAACTCACAAGGGGTATTAGCTCAGTTGGTAGAGCGTTTGAATGGCATTCAAAAGGTCAGCGGTTCGATTCCGCTATGCTCCACAAAAAATAGCAGGCTTCAGCCTGCTATTTTTTGTGAAGCACGTATTCATTGAGGGGGCGTTCCCCCTCAAACTCCCCTGAGTCGGCCTCTGGCCTCCAATTGTCTTCCTGTTTTCCGGTCAGTCTTACCGTTAATCCCCCTGCACCCCCATCACCGTTCCTGTTGTAATTATTGGTGGCACGTAAATAGTTGGCAATCAGGTAAATCATAGTTTTGATACCCTCTAGATTGAGGGGTATCTAAGTACTGTTCTAATTGATAATCAACACCTTACCTGCCACGCCCCCGCACGAATCTCTTATAATAGTTGTGAGCGGTGGTTCCTGGTGGTGGCTGTGGGTTGGAAGTGTTTTCGGCGGAGCCTGTTTTTATGACACTTTCAACCCACAGCTGCCGCCGGAACTTGGAACAACCAGGAAAGATTAGGAAAAAAATTCTATATTTACGATATGAAACGGAAAAAGGGGCTGAAGAAGCTGAGGATTACGGAGGCGGACTATATGCTGGCGCAGAGGAGGGCGGCAAGGATGGAGGAGATTGCGGAGCACGGGAAGCCGGTATCCTTCCGGAAGGCCCTTCACAAATCCAAGAAGGTTTACGACCGTAAAAGGTTCAAGAAACAACTATCCGAAGACTGACAGTACCATGACGGATTTTGCGGCAATAGATTTTGAGACGGCCAACGAGTATCGTTCCAGCGTTTGCAGCGTTGGGGTGGTGATCGTGCGCGACGGAAAGATTGTGGATTATTTCTACAGTCTGATCCATCCGGAACCGGAGTATTATCAGTGGTTCTGCAAGATGGTCCACGGCTTGTGCGAGGACGATACAGAGGACGCCCCCGTGTTTCCGTACGTGTGGGAGAAGATAGCCCCAATGATTGAAGGCCTGCCCCTTGTGGCGCATAACAGCCGCTTTGACGAAGAGTGCCTCAAAGAAGCGTTCAAGGTGTACCAGATGGATTATCCGGACTATAAATTCTATGACACCCTACGCGCGGCAAAGCGCCATTTTGGGAACAGCCTTCCCAACCTTCAGCTTCAGACCGTGGCGGCGGCCTGCGGATATGACCTCCTTAACCACCACCACGCCCTTGCAGACGCTGAGGCCTGCGCCCGCATTGCCCTGAAACTCTTATAATTATAAAAATATGTGCAATACAGTTATCGATGCGCTCAAGAACAGGCGCAGCATCAGGAAATTCAAGAAAGAGCAGATTACTGACGAAGAGCTCAAGACCGTGCTCGAAGCCGGCACCTGGGCACCTACCGCAATGGGATTCCAGGACCCGTGGATAGTTGCCGTGCAGAATCCTGAACTGATGGAGAAGATTGCCAAACTGAATGCCGAAGTGTGGGGCCGCGACGTGAATCCTTTCTACGGAGCGCCCACGTACGTTCTGGTATTCGCTTCCCGCCCGGAAAAATGGGCCAACGGCGTTCCTGACGCAAGCCTCGTGCTTGGCAATATGATGAACGCCGCATACGCCATAGGCCTGGGCTCCTGCTGGATCAACAGGGAAAGGGAAATGTTCGAGACAGAAGAAGGAAAAGCCCTGCTCAAAGAGCTGGGCGTAAAAGAGGACGTAATTGGCGTGGGCGCGCTTGCCCTGGGTTATCCTGATATGGCGCCACTGGCACCAAAGCCTCGCAAGGAAGGATATTACCGCATCATCAAGTAATTCCGCGCTCCTTCTTGATGGTCTCGTAGGCCTCCTGGATCTTCCGGAATTTTTCCTCGGCCGCTTTCTGAACCTCCGGACCAAGGGTTGCAACCTTGTCCGGATGGTATTTCATTGCCATACGGCGGTAGGCTGCCTTGACTTCGTCATTGGTGGCGGTCCTGGCAATCTCCAGCACTGCGTATGCGGACTCCTTGTCCTTGTAGTGCATTGCAATTATGGAGGAGATATCGGAAGAATTGAGCCGGATGGCTCCTCCAATGGCTTCCAGCACGTCTTTCTCAGATTTGCTGAAGTCCCCGTCGGCTATGGCAATCTGGGTCAGGTAGTGGAACAGCTGCAGCCTCTGGGAGTAGTTCATATTGTTTGCAATCTGGGTTCCCACAGAATAGATGTCTATCTGCTGGGAATTCAGATTGTTCAATATGCGCTCCGCCTCGCTTACGGCGTAATCGCCAAAGTTGCGCCTGATGAAGTCCTTGACTACGTCAATCTCTGACTGGAGGGTTTTGCCATCGGCCCTTATCACGGCGGCTGACAGCACCAAAAGGCTCACGAAGAAACTGTTGCGCTGCTCCGTGGTGCTGTAGGTTGTGCGGGAGCCCTGCGATGAGCCCGCAGTGCCCGTCGTATATGTGGTCCTTGAACCGGTGTTGGTGGATCCGCTGCCAATTTGTCTGGCAGCGTCCATTGTCTTATCTATTACCGAACCGAAGAAATAACCCAGCAAGGCGCCGATGGGGCCATAAGCCACCCATCCCAGAACGCCTGCAATCCATTTAGCCTTTCCCATTATTCCTAATTATCTTTCTTGCTTGGGTCTTTGTCCGGGTCCAGACGGCCGCGGTAGTTAATCTGCTCACGGTGCTGTGAGCGTACGGACATATCCACCTTTCCGTTATTGAAGATCTCTATGCGATAGGTGACATAGTCTTCCTCGTTGTCAGTGCCTATGAGGATGGTGCGCTTGGAGGCTGTCCTTTCTTCCATATAGGTATCTATGGGAGCCTGGAAATTAAGGGCCTTCCCTCCCCCGTACGGGAGATCCCAGGCCTGTCCTACATATGGAAGGGTGGAGATTATAATGCCATCGTTCACGGTGACTCCATAAGGGGAGTTCAGAGCCTGCTGGCCGCCCCTGCGCGGAAGCATAAACTCTGCTTCAATCCTGAAGCTGCGCGCGTCAAGGCGCTGCTGTATGAGGGCTTGCTCTTCTGGAGTGATATTCTCTGCAAGAACGCCGCAGCCGGCAAACATCACTGCCAGCGCGCAAATGGTTATCAATCTTTTAAACATATCGTGTCAGTTTATCGTCCTGAAACAAATTTACAAATTATAAGCCGAAACCGTAGCTGTTTTTAATCTCATTCAT
>JAGCYZ010000088.1 GCA_017960545.1 Bacteroidales bacterium | reverse complement strand
CAAAGTTCTCCTCCAAGCAGTCCCTGATGGTGGTCCCTCAGAAGCGCAAGGCGCGCTTCAGCCTTGAAAAGCTGGAAGATTGCGCCCGGATAGGTACACAGTCACTTTTGGTGACGGTGTCCCTGGCTGACGGGCGCGTGGCCTATTATGAACCGGACGGAACCCTTGTCAGTTCCGAACTTCAAAGGGAGTTCACCCCTTTTGAGACGGATGGGGTCAGTGCGTGGACGGTCCACCAGACATTCTCATCCCCGGAAGACGAAGCGTTCTACGGCCTGGGCCAGCATCAGGCGGGGGAGTGGAACTACAAGGGAAAGAACGAGGAACTGTACCAGTACAACACCAAGATTTCAGTCCCGTTTGTGGTTTCCTCCAAGAATTACGGAATCCTCTGGGACAGTTATTCTTTCCTTCGCTGGGGAGATCCTAGGGATTATGAGCACTTGAACCAGGTGTTCACCCTGTACGACAAAGACGGGGTAGAAGGTGCCCTGACCGGCACGTACACACCTGCTCCAAGGAGGCGCCCGGGCGTGCAGCCGCAGCCCGTGGAGCCCCTTGTCCGCAGGGAGGAGGCCATCAACCAGGAGTACCTGGTCACCCCGGAATGCCGGGTGGTCCGGAACGCTCCAAACTTCAATTTCAACGGCTCGCACGTAGTCTTCGAGGGCGAGATCGAGCCGCGCGAGAGCGGCACTTTCCGCTTCCTCCTATACTATGCAGGCTATACGAAAGTCTATGTGGACGGCCAGCTTGTGGTTCCGGAAATCTGGCGTACGGCCTGGAACCCCAACAGTTACAAGTTTGCCGTTGACCTGGAACAGGGACGCCGCGTGCCCGTCCGCGTGGAATGGGCTCCTGACGGCGGAACCAGCTACTGCGGGCTCCGCGTCCTGAGCCCCGTGGAGGACAGCGTCCAGGGCCTTATGTCCTGGTGGGGCGAGATGCAGGACCAGATTGACTACTACTTCATCAAGGGAGACAATATCGATCAGGTGATCAGCGGTTACCGGACCCTCACGGGCAAGGCCCAGATCATGCCCAAATGGGCGATGGGCTACTGGCAGAGCCGTGAGCGCTACACCAACCAGTTTGAACTGGTGTCCACCCTGCGCGAATTCCGCCGCAGGGGCATTCCGGTAGATAACATAGTCCAGGACTGGCAGTACTGGGACGATGACCAGTGGGGGAGCCACGAGTTCAACAAGGACCGCTATCCCCGGCCCGCCGCAATGGTGGACTCCGTCCACGCAATGGGCGGGCGCTTTATGATAAGCGTATGGCCCAAGTTCTACACCAACACTGAGCATTTCAAGGAGTTCGACCGGAACGGCTGGATGTACCAGGTTCCCGTCAAGGACAATGTCATTGACTGGCTGGGCCACCCGCAATCTTTCTACGACGCCTACGCCCCCGGCGCCCGCAAGCTTTTCTGGGACCAGATGTATGACCACCTCTATCCCATTGGCGTGGACGCCTGGTGGATGGATGCCAGCGAGCCCAACATACACGACTGTACCGATATGGACTACCGCAAGGCAATGTCCGGCCCCACCGCGCTGGGCCCTTCCGCGCAGTATTTCAACGCCTATTCCCTGATGAACGCCCAGGCCATCTACGAGGGCCAGCGCGGCGTTGACCCGGACACCCGGGTCTTCCTCCTAACCCGAAACGGCTTTGCAGGGCTCCAGCGCTATTCCACCGCCTCCTGGAGCGGAGACATAGGCACCCGATGGGAAGATATGAAGACCCAGATCACCGCCGGACTCAACTACTCGCTCAGCGGCATTCCCTTCTGGGGACAGGACATAGGCGGCTTCAGCGTAGAGAACCGATACTCCAACGCCCAGCGCATCTATGACCGCACCGGAGAGGAGAACGAGGACCTCCGCGAATGGAGGGAACTCCAGGCCCGATGGCACCAGTGGGGCGTCTTCTGCCCGCTGTACCGCTCGCACGGCCAATTCCCATACAGGGAGCCCTGGAACATTGCCCCGGAGGGCCATCCCGCCTACGAAAGCATAGTTGCCCAGGACCGCCTCCGCTACCGCCTTATGCCATACATCTACACCCTTGACTCTCGCGTCTGGTTTGACGACTACACCATTATGCGTGGCCTTGTGATGGATTTCACTGACGATCCCGTCGCACGTAATACAGACGATGAGTTTATGTTCGGAGACGCCTTCCTGGTATGCCCCGTATATGAATATGAGGCGCGCAGCAGGGAAGTCTACCTCCCCGCAGGGGGATGGTACGACTTCAGCAGCGGCGCCTACATCCAAGGCGGCGAACGCATCACTGCGGCCGCGCCCTATGACCATATCCCCGTCTACGTGCGCGCCGGCAGCATAGTCCCTATGGGCCCCGAGATAGAATACACCGCCCAGGACCAGGACGGATCCCTTGACATCTACATCTATGGCGGGAAGGACGGCAGTTTCTCCCTCTACGAGGACGACGGCCTCACCTACGCGTACGAGAAAGGTGCGTACGCAACCGTCCCAATGACTTGGGACGACGCCTCACGCACCTTCACCCTTGGCGCCCGCCAAGGCTCATTTGAGGGTATGTTCAAGGAAAGGACGGTCAGGGTGACCCTGACAACCCCTGACGGCGCGGACAAAGATTACAACGCCGTAATCCAATACGACGGGCAAGAGGTTTCTGTCAAGTTGTGACAATAACCATCCTATCCCTGAAGGATCTGGGAAGCGGCGTTCTTGGTGTCCACCTTCTCTATGATGCGCTCCAGGATTCCGTACTGGTCAAAGATGAAAGTACGCCTTATTGTACCGGTAGTAACCTTGCCGTACATTCTCTTTTCTCCCCAGGCTCCAAAGTCCTTGAGCATCTGCAGGGAAGTGTCCGCCAGCAGCCTGAAAGGCAGCTCATACTTGGCCCTGAATCCGGAATGGGACTTAGAACTGTCCTTGCTCACTCCCACCACGTTGTATCCCGCGGCTGTCAATTGGGCATAATTGTCCCTGAAGGAACACGCCTCCGCAGTGCAGCCTGACGTATTGTCCTTTGGGTAGAAGTAAACTATGGTCTTGCGGCCGTTTCCTATGAAGTCACTTGTACTTACCATATTGCCGTCCTGGTCCATGACCTGGAACTCCGGCATTTTGTCACCTATCTTAAGCATAACGCAAATCTAATAATTTTGGCAAATTATTTGCGGCTATGATCACCGTAAGAACTAACGATGCTAAAAAAACTGCTAGTGCTATTTTTGGCCGGACTTATTCCGACGGGTGCATTCTGCCAGGCGCAGAAATGCACCCTTAGCGGTTATGTCAAGGACGCCGCCTCCGGAGAGGTCATAATAGGCGCCGTTGTCAACCCCGTTGGCACAACAATGGGCGCAATCACAAACGCATACGGTTATTACGCACTGGAGGTGCCCCGGGGCACGTATACCATATCCTGTTCATCCCTGGGGTTCGCCTCCGATACCCTCAGCCTGGACATCACCGCCAACCTCCGCCACGACTTCCTCCTCCCTCAGGAGAGCCTGATGCTGGAAGGCGCGCGCGTCACGGCCGTGTCCAAGAAGGACCGCCTTCAGCGGCCTGAAATGGGCCTCGCGGCCGTGACAGGAGACCTTGCCAAGAAAATCCCCGTGATCTTTGGAGAGACGGACATCATAAAAGTCATACAGATGATGCCCGGCGTGCAGTCCCCAAGCGAAGGCTCCACCGGATTCGTGGTGCGCGGCGGCGCCGTGGACCAGAACCTCATCCTTATGGACGAAGCCCCCGTTTATAACGTGGGGCACTTTATGGGCTTCTTCTCCGTCTTCAACAACGACGCGGTAAAGACCGCAGACCTTTTCAAGGGCGATATAGCCGCCAAATACGGCGGAAGGCTTTCCTCCCTGCTGGACGTCCACACAAAGGACGGCAATATGCAGCAGATCCGCGGCTCCCTGAGCGTGGGCCTCATCTCCTCCAAGGCAATGATAGAAGGCCCCATAGTCAAGGAGAAGGCCAGTTTTATGATAGCGGCCAGGCGCACCTACCTGGATATGTTCTTCCCCCTGTTCAAAGGACTTAAGGGAGACAAGCTGTTCTTTTACGACCTTAACGCCAAGGCCAACTGGATAGTGGGCGAGAACGACCGCCTGTACCTGAGCGCCTTCAGCGGCCACGACATATTTGGAATGCACAACAGGGACGTCACTGACATAGATATGGAGGTGGATTTTGCCAACAACACCCAGTCCCTGCGCTGGAACCACGTCTTCAGCCCCAAGCTGTTCTCCAACTTCACCCTCATCAATTCCCTGTACGACTACGGGATGAAGCTCTTCTACTCCGCTGCCGACATTGACTTTATGTCACACCTCACAAGCCAGAGCGCCAAGGCGGACTTCTCCTGGTTTGCAAACGCAAACAACACCATATCCTTTGGCCTCCAGGGCAGCTATTACGTGATCAGCCCCGCAGAGCTTTCCCCGCGTTCGGAAGGAATCTTCAGCGAGTACAAATACCCCTCCACCAATGCAGTGGAGCCCGGAATCTACATCCAGAACGAGCAGAAACTCACCGATGCCATATCCCTGCGCTATGGCCTCAGGATGTCATATTTCGCCACCGTGGGCAAGCGCCAGCAGCGCTATTACAACGCCGAACACACCCTGGACTACACCAAAATCTTTGACAAAGGCGAACTGATAAAGGACTGGTACGGCATTGAGCCACGTTTCTCATCATCCTTCATCCTGAGCCCTTCAATGTCCGTCAAGGCGGCCTACAGCAGGAATATCCAGTACATCCAGCAGGCCATTTTCAGCATCTCCGGCTCCCCGATGGACATCTGGTTCACCGCCTCGCCAACTATCAAGCCCCAGATCTCAGACCAGTTCTCCGTGGGAGTGTTCAAGAATTTTGCGGACGATGCCGTGGAGACCAGCCTGGAACTCTTCTACAAGAACAACAAGAACACCATAGACTTCAAGGACCATCCCAACGTGATAATGAACGAGGATATGGAGGCGGAACTCCGCTCCGGCCGTTCATACGCATACGGCGCTGAGGTTATGGTCAAATATGACAAGGATAAGTTCAACGGCTGGGTGGGATACACCTGGTCCCAGGCCAAGTAT
>JAGCYZ010000087.1 GCA_017960545.1 Bacteroidales bacterium | reverse complement strand
GTTTCTTCTGCGGTGACTATATTCTGGAGTATCGTAGGAATCATATCAATTATCAATTTATTGCAAATATAGCTATTTGTTTTGAATAAGGTTTTGGCTAATTTTGGGTATGCATTTCATAAACGAGAATTTCATGCTCACCTGCGATGCCGCACGGGAGCTTTACCAAAAGGGAGCCAAGGGAAAACCCATCATAGACTACCATTGCCATCTATCCCCTGAACAGATAGCTAACAACATCCAATTCAAGGACATAACGCAGTTGTGGCTTTCCGAGGACCATTACAAATGGCGCGCAATGAGGGCTAACGGCATCCCAGAGGAATATGTCACCGGAAATAAGTGCTCTTCCTGGGAGAAGTTCAGCAAATGGGCCGAGACCGTCCCCTACCTTATGCGCAATCCCTTATACCATTGGACGCATCTTGAGCTCAGCCGCGTCTTTGGCATAGACAAGCTCCTGAGCCCCGCCACCGCGCGTGAAATCTTTGAAGAATGCAACGCTATGCTGGCGCAGGAGAAATTCCGCGGCCAGAGCCTCATACGCAAGTTCGGGGTGGAAGTCATCTGCACCACGGACGATCCCGCAGACTCCCTTGAATGGCACCAGGCCATAGCACGCAAGCCCTTCGGCACAAAGGTCCTCCCAACCTGGAGGCCGGACAAGGCCCTCGCCATAGAGAACCCTGACGCATACTGGGCATACATCAACAAACTGGCCGAAGCCGCCGGAATGGACATCACGGACTACTCCACCCTGCTGGAGGCGCTGCAGAAGCGGCACAACTTCTTTGAAGACGCCGGCTGCCGCCTGTCGGATCACGGAATGGAAACCTTCTACGCCGCGCCGTACACCCAGTCTGAGATAGACCGCATATTCAAGCGTACGCTGGCCGGAAAGGTTCCAGACCAGATTGAGGTGGACAAGTTCCGCTCCGCATTTATGCACGATATGGCCGTGATGGACGCAGAGTCCGGCTGGGCGCAGCAATTCCACGTGGGACCGCTGCGCAACAACAGTTCAAGGCTCTTCAATTCCTTTGGGCCCGATGCCGGATGCGACTCTATGAGCGACCTGCCCATCGCCCGCGCCGGGAACCTCTTCTTTGACAACCTGGACAAGGAAGGCAAGCTGGCCAAGACCATCCTCTACTGCCTCAATCCAAAGGACAACGAGACAATGCTGTCAATTGCGTACAATTTCAACGACGGGTCCATCCCCGGCAAGATGCAGTTTGGCGCCGCCTGGTGGTTCCTGGATCAAGAAGACGGTATGCGCAAGCAGCTCAACGCCCTCAGCAGCCACGGGCTCCTGAGCCGTTTCGTGGGTATGCTCACTGACTCCCGCAGTTTCATCAGCTATACAAGGCACGAGTACTTCCGCCGCATCCTGTGCGACGTGATAGGCACGGACGTGGAAAACGGCAAGCTTCCTGCGGACCAGATGGACTTCCTGGTTAAGATGGTGGGCGACATTTCATACAACAACGCACGCGAATATTTCAAATTCTGATATATGGAACTTAAAAAGAATTGCAAATACTCCCTCCTGGTGCCTACCAGTATGGGACTCAGAATATGCCCGGACAACGGACAGCCGGTATGGAGCAGCAACGTCTTCCGCCTTCAGGCAACAAGCGCGGAAACCAACGTCGCCAGCATCTCCTCCCTGCTGGGCCTCAATGTAAAGGTGCTCACCACGTTCGTGAAGGGCAGCCCAATGGCCGCCTTCATCAAGTCTGACCTGCGGGGCCGCGGGATGGACGTGGAAGGTCCGGAAGTGCCTCAGGGCGGCCCCTGGGGATACCGTCACCAGATAAACATAGCGGACTGCGGCAGCGGAGTCCGCGGCCCGCGCGTCTGGAACGACCGCGCAGGCGAGGTGGGACGCACCCTTGACGTGAAGGACTTCGACCTGGACCGCATCTTTGGGGTCGAAGGCGTGCAGATGGTGCACCTTTCCGGCCTCATCGCGGCGCTCAGCCCGGAGACCGGGCGCTTCTGCCTGGAAATAGCCCGCGCCGCAAAGGCCAGCGGCTCCCTGATCAGCTTTGACATCAATTACAGGGCATCGTTCTGGGAAGGAAGGGAGATGGAACTCCGCGCAATATTCAGCGAGATATGCAGCGTGGCGGACGTCCTCATTGGAAATGAGGAGGACTTCCAGCTGAGCCTGGGCATAGAAGGCCCGGAGGCCGGCGGGTCCGACGTCGCCGCCAAGATCAACGGATTCAAGGAGATGATCTACCGCGTGAAGGCGGTGTATCCCAACGCGCAGGTGTTTGCCACCACGCTCCGGCAGGTGAACAACACCAACAGCCACAACTGGGGAGCCATCCTGCTGGAGGGCGACCAGTGGCACGTGGCGGAGCCCCGCGAGATTACGGTCCTGGACCGTATTGGCGGAGGCGACGCCTTTGTGGGAGGCCTCCTTTACGGAATACTCCGCGGATGGGAGCCTGAGAAATGGCTGCAGTTCGGATGGGCAACGGGAGCGCTGGCAACCACCTATCTCACGGACTATGCACAGGTGGAGGACGAAGAGCAGGTATGGGCGGCCTGGAAAGGAAACGCCCGCGTAAAACGATAGGCGATGCTGTATTACTCACGCGGTTCAAAGGACGGATGCATAAGCCCAGCAGAGGCCAGGGAGGCCCTCTGCAGCGTCTTTGACGCGCTGGGCCCCCGTGGCCGCGTGCTGGCCATCCCTCCGGACATAACGCGCCTCAATTCGTACGCAGGCCCGCTCACGCGGTTCGCGTACGAGTATTTCGGCGCGGCGCTCACGGACGTGATGCCCGCACTGGGCACGCACTCCCCTATGAGCGCCGCCCAGATAGAGACAATGTTCGGCGGAATTCCGCAGGAACTGTTCCGGGTACACGACTGGCGCAACGACGTTGTAACCGTAGGAGAAGTCCCGGCTTCGTTCCTGAAGCAGGTATCGGAAGGGAAAATAGAGGAGCCGTGGCCGGCGCAGGTCAACCGCCTGCTGCTGGACCCGTCCTTTGACCTGATCCTGTCAATTGGCCAGGTTGTCCCCCACGAGGTCATAGGAATGGCCAATTACACCAAGAACATATTCGTGGGCACCGGCGGAAGCGCAGGCATAAACCTGAGCCACTACCTAGGCGCCACATACGGGATGGAAAGGATAATGGGAAGGGCGGACTCCCCCGTCCGCGCAGTTATGGAATATGCCAGGGAGCATTTCATCAAGGACCTGCCAATCCTGTATGTCCTCACTGTCATCGCCAAGGGAAATGACGGAAACCTGGAACTCAAGGGCCTGTTCATAGGCGACGATGCGGAATGTTTCCGCAAGGCAGCCGCCCTTTCACTGGAGACCAATTTCATTATGGTTGACAAGCCCATAGACAGATGCCTGGTTTACCTTGACCCGGAGGAGTTCAAGAGCACCTGGCTGGGCAACAAGGCCATCTACCGCACCAGGATGGCTCTGGCGGACGGCGCACAGCTCATTGTGCTCGCCCCCGGCCTCAAGGAGTTCGGGGAGGATCCCACAAACGACCTTATCATCCGCAAATACGGATACCACGGCACGCCGGCGACGCTCAAGGCGGTGAGCGACAACCAGGACCTCAAAGACAACCTTGGCGCCGCGGCGCACCTCATACACGGCTCGTCGGAAGGCAGGTTCTCCATTACCTACTGCCCCGGGCCCGATGTCTCCCGCCAGGAAATAGAAGGCGTGGGGTTCAAGTACGGCAGCCTGGAAGAGGCAATGGAACATTACCGTCCGGACACCCTGCAGGACGGATGGAACACCCTGGAAAACGGAGAAGAGATTTATTATATATCAAACCCGGCCCTGGGCCTATGGGCGCATCCGGACCGGTTCAAAGACTAATTATATGGAAATGAAATCTGATATCGGCCTCATAGGCCTTGCAGTTATGGGCGAAAACCTTGTCCTGAATATGGAGAGCAAGGGATTCCGCGTAAGCGTGTTTAACCGAACGGTACAGAAAGTGGACAACTTCATACAGGGCCGCGGCGCCGGAAAGAACATTTACGGCGCACACAGCCTGGAGGACCTGGTTGGTTCTCTCAAAAGCCCCCGCAAGGTCTTCCTGATGGTGAAGGCTGGAGCCGCCGTGGACGACTATATTGAGAAACTGATTCCCCTGCTGGACAAGGGGGACATTATAATTGACGGTGGAAACACCCATTTCCCGGACACTACGCGCCGCACGCAGTATGTAAGCAGCAAAGGGCTGCTGTACATTGGCACGGGCGTATCCGGCGGCGAGGAAGGCGCCCTCAAGGGGCCTTCCATTATGCCGGGCGGATGCCCGGAGGCGTGGCCGGAGGTGAAGCCCATCCTTCAGGCCATCGCAGCCAAGGTTGCCGACGGCACACCTTGCTGCGACTGGGTTGGCCAGGGCGGAGCCGGCCACTTTGTAAAGATGGTGCACAACGGAATCGAGTACGGAGACATCCAGCTCATCTGCGAGTGCTACCACATTATGAAGGACATCCTTGGAATGTCCAACGATGAGATGCAGGAGACCTTTGCGGAATGGAACAAAGGAGACCTTGACAGCTACCTCATAGACATCACAAAGGACATCCTTGCAAAGAAGGACCAAGACGGCCGCTATGTACTGGACTACATCCTGGACACCGCCGGCCAGAAAGGCACCGGCAAGTGGACCGCCGAGGCCGCGCTCGACGCCGGCGTCCCGCTCACTCTGATCGCGGAAAGCGTCTTCGCCCGCAGCCTTTCGGCACTCAAGGAAGAGAGGGTTGCCGCTTCCGGCATCCTCCAGGGCCCTTCGCCCAAGAAGTTCGAAGGCGACCGCAAAGCCTTCCTGGAGGACCTCCGCAAGGCCCTCTTCGCCGCCAAGGTAATCTCTTACGCCCAGGGCTACGCCCTTATGAAGGCGGCGGCCAAGGAGTACGGCTGGGACCTCAACTACGGCGGCATCGCCCTTATGTGGCGCGGCGGCTGCATCATCCGCAGCGTCTTCCTGGGCAAGATCAAGGACGCCTTTGACAAGAACCCGGACATTGCCAACATCCTCCTGGACCCTTACTTCACCCAGAAGCTGGCCGAGGCGCAGGACGGCTACCGCCGTGTCCTCTCCACAGCAATCCTCAACGGCATCCCGGCGCCTTGTATGTCCGCCGCCCTTGAATACTACGACGGCTACCGCTGCAAGCGCCTTCCCGCCAACCTTCTCCAGGCCCAGAGGGACTTCTTTGGAGCCCACACCTACGAGCGCACGGACAGGGAGCGCGGAGAATTCTTCCACACCAACTGGACCGGCCACGGAGGAGACACAATTTCAGGATCATACAACGCATAATAAAGACAACAGATATGAAAATAGGAAAATACTCATTTGGTGTGGGAGACCGCTTCTCCCACGAAGGCGTAAACCAGCTCAAGGCCCTTCTCAAGGCAAAGGAAGAGTTCGGCGTACAGTTCATCCCCGTATGGAACAAATCCAACCGTGAGCACGTGATAGTATGCACTGAGCCCGGTGAAGTGCGCAAGGAGGCCGACGCGGCAGTAAAGGCCCTCGGCTATGACGGACAGTACTTCGTTGACGCAGACCACATCAACCTTGGCAACGTGGACCGCTTCATTGACGCTTCGGACTTCTTTACAATTGACGTGGCAGACTACATTGGGAAGGAAGGTACCCCTGAGGAGAAGTTCCTCCCCGCCATCAAGGAAGCAGGCAAGATCTACCGCCACATCGCCGCAAAGAAAGGCGCGGACAACTTTGTCACCGAAGTCTCCATGGACGAGGTGGACAACGCCCAGAGCCCTGAGGAACTCCGCTATATCCTCAAGGAACTCGCCGCGGAGAAGGTTCCCCTGCAGACCATCGCCCCCAAGTTCACCGGACGCTTCAACAAGGGCGTGGATTACCGCGGAAACCTTGCCCAGTTCGAGAAAGAGTTCGAACAGGACCTTCAGGTAATCGCGGAATGCGTCAAGGAATACGGCCTTCCTGACAACCTGAAACTCTCCATCCACTCCGGATCGGACAAGTTCAGCATCTACCCCATCATGGGAAGGCTCATTCGCAAATACGATGCGGGCATCCACATCAAGACCGCCGGCACCACCTGGCTGGAGGAGATCATCGGCCTCGCAGTGGCCGATGAGAAGGGCCTCGCCCTGGCAAAGAAGATCTACGCCGGAGCCCTGGGCCGCATGGAGGAACTCACGGTGCCCTACGCCACCGTCATCGACGTTGACACCGCGCAGCTGCCTTCGGCGCTGGAAGTTGAAAAGTGGGATGCCGATACCTTCGCCCGCACCATGAGGCACAACCCTGCGGACCCGCTGTTCAACCCGTCGTTCCGCCAGCTCATCCACGTCAGCTACAAGATAGCCGCCGAACTGGGCGACGAGTTCTACCCGGCTCTCGAGAAGTACGCCGACGTCATAGGCAAGGAAATAGAGGACAACCTCTGCGAGAGGCACATCCGCCGTCTGTTCGCCCTATAGGGGTTCTATGCCTATTCCGGGAAGGTCCGGGAGGGTGAGGCGGCCGTTCACTACCTGGACCCCTTTGAAAAGGTCGTTGGAGATGAGGAGGTTGCCGTCGAGGTCTGCGAAATCCACGGCCGGGGAGAGCTGTGCGGCGGCGGAGACCGCGCAGGAGGTCTCGGTCATGCAGCCAAGCATGACCCTGAGCCCCAGGGCGCGGGTGACGTCCACCATCTTGTGGGCCTCGCGCATTCCGGTGCACTTCATCAGTTTTATGTTGATGCCGCTGAAGGCGCCTGCAAGGCGCGGGATGTCCCCTACCCTCTGCACGGACTCATCGGCAAAGATTGGCACCGGTGAGCGTTCCGTTATCCAGGCGATGTCGTCAAGGCTGTCCACGGACATTGGCTGCTCCACCATCACCACGCCGTTCTCGTGGAGCCAGAAGATCTCGTCCAGGGCCTTGCTCCTGTCAGTCCAGCCCTGGTTGGCATCTACAGCCAACGGCAGGTCTGTGACCTCGCGGATGGTGCGGATCATTTCTTCGTCGTTGTCAAGGCCAACTTTCACTTTGAGGATGTTGAATTTGCCTGCGCATTCGAGGGTCTTCTCGCGCACCACGTCCGGAGTGTCAATTCCAATTGTAAATGTGGTGGAGGGAGCCTTTGCGGGATCGTATCCCCATATCCTGAACCACGGCTGGCCTATTATCTTTCCTACAAGGTCGTGAAGGGCGATATCCACGGCAGCCTTGGCGGCGGTATCCCCGGGCGACAGGGAATCCACGTAGGTGAGGATTTCTTCCATCATAAGCGGATCCGGGAACTGGGACAGGTTGACCTTTTCCAGGAAGGACGTGACGCTCTGCACGGTCTGGCCCAGGTACGGGGGCATGGAAGCCTCGCCGTAGCCGGTAAGCCCGTCGTAGTCTATGCGCACCTGCACGCCAGGCGTGCTGTTGCGGCTGTAGGACGCCACGGTAAAGGTGTGCTGGAGTTCCAGTTCGTACGGGAACCAGCTGAGTTTCATACGGCCGCCGGTGCCTTTCCTGCGCTCCGGGCCGCAGGAAACAACCCCCAGAGAGCCGGCGCCCAGCGCTGCTACGGCACCAACGGCGGCGGTGGTCTTGAGGAAATCCCTTCTGCTTTGCTTTTTCATATGGATTCTCTGAATTATCAATGGTGAATTTAATACATTTCCCGCTCTTTTAAAATCTTTTCTAACTTTGTAGGTATATAAAAACGGGAATATGAAAAAATCTAACAGGCAATTGATATGGTGGCTGGGAGCGCTTGTGCTGGGAGCCGTGCTGGGCCTCCTCAAGAGCGACGCCATCAATGCGGTATGCAATTTTGTGGCTACGGTTTATACAAGGCTTTTCCAGTTCCTTGCGGTTCCTACGGTAGCCCTTGCCATAATGACCACCCTCATTTCATTCGGGCGTCAGAAAAGTACCAGAAGCATATTCCTGCATACAATCACATACACCCTCCTTACAACGCTGGTAGCCGCGCTGGTGGGTCTGGTAATGTACAAGGTCATATCTCCTGAGAGCATTCCCCAGAAGATGCTGTCCACACAGTCCGCCGGCATAGAGGGCGGAACCACTTTCTATGACCACATAGTGTCCGTAATTCCAAACAACATAATCCAGCCCCTGCTTTCAGGTAACGTCCTTTCTATACTTCTCATTGCTATCGCAATGGGACTGGGCATAGCATTTATGAAGGAATCTGAAAGCAAGGACGTTCTGGTAAAAGGCGTCCTGGGCATACAGGAGCTGTTCTTCATAATGATCAAGGCCCTTATATGGACGCTTCCGCTGGGAATCGCGGCTTTTGCCGCGCAGTTGAGCGCCCAGCTCAGCGGCGGCATAATCCTGGGATCCCTCGGAAAATGGACTGCGGTGATTCTTGCCGGAAACTGCATACAGTTCTTTATCATCCTCCCTCTCTTCCTGCTTGCCAGGAAGATCAATCCTCTGAGGGTTTTCAAGGCGATGAGTCCCGCCGTAATGATGGCGCTCTTCACAAAAAGCTCCGCCGCCACCCTTCCCGTCACGCTATCGTCCGCGGAGAACAGGCTTGGGGCCAACCCCAAGGTGTCCCGCTTCGTACTCCCCATCTGCACCACTATCAATATGAACGGATGCGCGGCGTTCATCCTTGTGACATCGCTGTTCGTTATGCAATGCGGGGGGATGAACCTCAGCCTTCCGGCAATGCTGCTATGGGTGCTTATCTCCGTGTTTGCGGCAGTGGGCAACGCAGGAGTGCCAATGGGCTGCTTCTTCCTTACAGTATCGCTTATGACCGGCATAGGCGCGCCTGTGGAAGTGATGGGAATGATCCTTCCAATCTATACCATAGTGGATATGGTGGAAACCGCAGAGAACGTCTGGTCTGATTCCTGCGTCTGCGCTATGACGGACAAAGATTTGAAAGGCCTCCTGTAACCGAAGTTCCCAAGAGGCCGTTTCAATTAATAAAGATAGAACATCCGTTCCATCAGGGTCCATTTCTCAGATGACGTGGACCCGGGTTTGCAGGCTTGGAAAACCGCTACAGTGTCTTCCCATTCGTCCTGCCGTGGCAGGGTGGCCAGTTTGGCCATCGCGGAATCCCAGTCAAAGTCCAGAGGGGTCTCCACTATCATGAACAGGCGGTTCTCAAGGATGTAGATTTCCATCTCCAGAATGCCCACCGCCTTTATTCCGTCTCGGATCTCTTTCCAGTGAAGTTCCTTTGAATGGAGGGCTTTGTACTTGGCAATCTTTTCAGGATCGTCAACAAGGTCCAGCGTCTGGCAATAGCGTTTTACAGGCTGGCCGAAATCTTTTTGGGAATATCCCGTGTTTATGGTATCCATTGTATTCAGGTTTTAGTCTTTGATCATATATCCCTTCCATCCGTAATATGCGCAGACAATGAAGCATATCAGAGGGATGATGTATGCGATGTGGTAAACAGCGGCGTTGAGGTGCATAACGAAAGCCGTGAGCTGGGGCAGACAGGCGTTGCCCACGATAGCCATAACAAGGAACGCGGAGCCGCTTTTGGTCTTCTCTCCAAGGTCCTCGATGGCGAGGGAGAACTGGGTGGGATACATAATGGACATAAAGAACGATATGCCCATCATTGCATAAATGCCCACTTTTCCGCCAAACAAGGCCACTACAAGGCACAGAACCACATTGGCTATGGCATATACAGTAAGCATGTTCTGGGGCTTGAAACGGCCCATAAGCAGGGTTCCTATCCATCTTCCGAGCAGGAAGAAGAGCATATAGAGGCCGAAGTATGTTGTGGCGCGGCCCTCGTCGATTCCTGCGTAGGTGCAGCAGTAAACAAGGAACAGGCTGTTCACGGCCGTCTGGCCTCCGTTATAGAAGAACTGGGCGATCACGCCCTTACGGAGATGCGAGCGCTTGAGGACTGAGAAATCTATGAGTTTCTCGTCCTTCTTCTGCGCGAGCTCCTCCGGGGTCTTGGGCAGGCGGGCGATGATGAACAGGATGGCCGCTACAAGCAGGATGGCTCCAAGGATTACGTACGGCGGTTTCATTGCATTGGCCTCGGCCTGGATATAGCCTTCCCATCCACCGGGATAGCTGGCGGGGATGGTCTCGCGGGTGTACTCCTGGCCGCTGAGGACAAGCTTGCTCAGGAACATTGCGGCGATAAATGCGCCAAGGCCGTTGAAGGCCTGCGCAAGGTTGAGACGCCTGGGGGCGGTTTTCTCATCGCCCAGGGAGGTCACGTACGGATTGGCCGCGGTCTCCAGGAAGCACATTCCCGTTGCTATGATGAAGAAGATTGCCAGATAGAACGGATACTGCTTGACGGCTGCCGCCGGAAGGAAGAGGAAGCATCCGAACGCTGCAAGCGCAAGGCCGAAAACTATACCGGCCTTGTAGCTGTAGCGCTTC
Source organism: Bacteroidales bacterium (assembly GCA_017960545.1). Classification (GTDB taxonomy): domain Bacteria; phylum Bacteroidota; class Bacteroidia; order Bacteroidales; family UBA932; genus Cryptobacteroides. Next base: position 4,727 of record JAGCYZ010000087.1, on the reverse strand, counting down.
ATGAACATGGCAATGGGGATAGGGAAAATGAAGTATGCCAGCCAGTATGCGCTCTCCGTGAAGGATGCCGTGAAGGTGTTGAGTTCGCAGGTCTTCATCATCTGCCTGATCATTGTAGGCAGAAGGTTGCTGCTTATTGCCCAAAGGAAAAAGAGCGAGAAGACAAGGCCCAGCGCGAGGGCCGTGCTGTTATTCTTTTGCTTTGCCATATGACTATGAATTGTTCCAGCGGACACCCATCTGGTCTCCGATTATCTTTTGAACTTCCTTGACCATTTCCCAGTCGATGGGAGCCTCCGCATTCTTGATGTTGTTGAGAACGTTCACGGGGCTTGCGGAGCTGAACAGCGTGGTGGTGATGGCAGGGTTGCTGATTGCGAACTGGATTGCCAGTTTCTCAATTGGATAACCCTTCTCCTCGCAGTATTTTGCAGCCTTTGCACAGGCATCCACCAGCGGTTTGGGTGCCGGATGCCAGTCAGGGATTCCCCTTGATGAAAGCAGGCCCATAGAGAGAGGAGAGGCGTTGATCATTCCAATCCCCTTCTCCTTGAAGTAGTCCTGGTATTCCAGCATAAGGGTGTCGTTGAGGGAATAGTGGCAGAAGCACAGTACGGACTCTATTGCGCCCGGCTCTGTATGCTCTACCACCCATTTGAGGTTTTCAGGCTGCAGGTCCGTTATTCCAACGTGTCCCACATAGCCTTTTTTCTTGAGTTCTACCAGAGCGGGAACTGTCTCATAGGCAACCTGGCTCAGGTCTGCGAACTCTATGTCGTGGACATTGATAAGGTCTATGTAATCTATGTTCAAACGCTCCATGCTCTCAAAGACGCTGGCCCTTGCCCTTGGGGCGGAATAGTTCCAGGTGTTTACCCCGTCCTTTCCGTACCTGCCCACTTTGGTTGACAGATAGTACTTGTCCCTGGGGATGTTCTTGAGAGCCTTTCCAAGTACGGTTTCGGCTTTAAGGTGCCCGTAATAAGGAGATACGTCAATAAAATTGATTCCGTTGTCAACTGCCGTATAAACGGACTGTATGGCTTCATCCTCCTTGATTGTCCTGAATACTCCACCGAGCGACGACGCTCCAAAAGACAGACGGGACAGTTTCATTCCGGTTAGGCCGAGTTCGTTATAATCCATTTTTTTAGTAATTATTAATTAAGTTATTATATCTTTGACCAAGTTACGAATTATGATTCTTTATTCAAATTATTTTAATATGAAGTCTGTTCATTTATTTGCATCTGCTTGTATTTTTCTGCTTACAAGCCTGACATTGTCCGCCCAGAACGGAAGGCCGGCCCGCAACCCTGACGGTCCGTTCAAGGTTACAATCGGTGAGTGCGCGCACGGGCGCGTAGAAGTGACGCCCGCCATTCCCGCAGACGGCATCGAGCTTCCAAAAGGCACGGTCCTCAAGATCAAGGCCTATCCGGACCCCGGTTACGCCTTTGAATGCGGCTATATGGCCCAGAACGGCGGTTTCGCCTTCTATGACGAGTACTACACCCCGGAATTTGAGGTTACCGTAAACACCACCTGCTCTGTTGGAGCGTCATTCGTGGAGCCGGAGCGCCTGCAGGGCTACAAGTGCATACAAGACATCGTCTATGCAAAGCCCGGCGTAAAGACACTCAAGTACGATGCCTTCATCCCCGACGGGGCAAAGAAACTCCCGGGCGTGGTGATCATCCACGGCGGTGGCTGGAGGATGAACTGCGAAGACGTGATGAAAGGCCTGGCACGTGAACTCTGCAAGGACGGCAAGTACGTGGTGTTCAGCATCGACTACCGCTGGATTGGCAATGCCGACGGTGACGCCGAGCCCAACACGATGGCAGACCTCATCGAAGATTGCTACGGCGCAATAATGCATATCCAGGAGCACGCCGCGGAGTACGGCCTCGATCCCAAGAAACTGGCAGTGACGGGAGACAGCGCCGGAGGTCACCTGTGTGCGGCGGTAGCCAATATGATAGAGCTCGTGGGTGACGGAGGCTTCGGCGTAAAGCCTGGAGTTTACCAGTATCTTCCCACTTATATGCCAAAGGGAATGAGCGCAAAGAAGGCCCGCAAGAACCTCAAGGCAATCAAGGCCGTGGCTCCCAATTACGGAATCTTCGCCCTCAGTTCCCTGCAGAGGTACGTCCGCGATTATCCTGAAGAAGGCCAGAAGGCAATAGCGCCCATCGACAACATCCCGTCCGCCAAGAAGCGCAAGATCCCGCAGTGGATCAACCGCGGCACCGCTGACAACGTGGTAAGCGACGAGGGCAACCAGGAGTACTACGACGCTCTCAAGGCAGCCGGCCAGGAAGCATATTATGTAAAGGTGCCCGGAGCTGCCCACGCATACTATGACTGGAAACCGGATACAGCCACAAAGGAAACCTTTATCAAGTACGGCGCACCTTACGCCAGGCAGATGGAAGACTTCTTCAATACGGTATTTTACAAAAAGTGAAAAATTTTCCAACCTTTTGCTCCGGGGCTCCGTCTAAAGGGTGAGAATTTTAATTGATAATGTTATGCAGATTACTGATTTATTTACCGCTTTAGGAGTATGCGTCGTCCTCCCCGTCCTGATTGTATGGCTTGTTCTCAGGTCCCGCAAGCACGAAGTTGACCGCAAGACCGAGATTCTTCTCAAGGCAATTGAGGCCGGTATTCCCATTGATGAGAATCTTCTTAAGAATCCCAAGAAGCCCAAGAGCATAAAGAAGGACCTTATGGAAAGGTTTACCGGAGCTTGCGTCACCACCTTCATGGGCATCGCCTTCCTGGCTCTGTCGCTGCTTCCATCAGACAAAGGTTTCGGGATGTTTATAGGATCTGCAGCTCCGGGAGCCATTCTGCTGGCAATTGGAATCGCTCTATTCATTTCTTACTTCTGCGGCAGGAAGATGCTTGCCAAGGAGATAGAGGCAGAAGAGAAAGAGTTGAACGGGAAGACCCAGGAGTAAATGACATCGGAGCAGTTCATCGACCTGGTAAGGACTGAGCAGGAGCCGCTGAGGAGGTTCCTGCTAGCCTTGTGCAGCGGTGACGCTCCCCTTGCGGATGACATAGCCCAGGAAGCGCTTATCAGGGCCTATGTCTCTTCCGGGTCTTTCCTTGGCCGCTCCAAATTCAAGACCTGGTTGTTCAGAATCGCATACAATTGCTATATAGACCATTGCAGGAAGGCAGCGCCGGCCAGGCTGGATGCGGCCGGCGGAGAGGCGCTGAACCTGCCGTCAGGCGACAGCGCCGACAGCCGCTTCCGCTACCAGCAGCTCTACCAGGCCCTGGACCGGATACCTGAAAAGGAAAAGGCTGCCATAGTGCTGTTCTATTTCGAGGACAAGAGCATCAAGGAGATAGCCGTTATTTTGGATATGCCCATCGGGACTGTGAAATATAATCTTTCAATGGGAAGGAACCATCTTAGAGAATACATAACAATATGAAAGACAGCAATATAGAAGACATCTTGAGGCAAGCGAAGCCAGTGGTTAAGGAAGACCCCACCTTCCTGATGGAAACCCGCCGCCGTATGGAGCAGGTGGAAGGCATCAAGAAGGAAGTGGACCGCCAGCACAAGAAATCACGCATCATACTCATCGTCACTTTAGTTGCAGGCCTTGTGCTGGGTATGCTGGCTATGGCTGTTGTATTCCTGTACCCTTCCCTGTTCCAAGGCTTTGACAGTTCCTTCCTGGCCGGAATCAAGGATTTCCTTGTCAAATGGAAACAGTTCCTGCCCTATCCCGTAGCGGCAATTGCAATAGCACTTAGCCTGGTGCTCACCTTAAAGCCAAAAGAAAGCCTCAGCTGATTTAGATTAATTCAGCCAATATCTCAGGGAGGAGATCACGGTCCGCCGGAAGCCAGTCCAGGGAGCCCGCCTCCTCCTTTGAAATCCACCGAGCCGCCTCGTGCTCATTCAGGTGAAGGGCCTCCGACCTGAGGCTGCACATAAAACAGTGCATCGTAAGGTGGAACGCCGGATAATCCCACTCCACCGTATCGATATACGACTCAATATTGATCTCGGCGCACAGCTCCTCCCGGATCTCCCTCTCCAGTGCCTCCTGGGGCGTCTCCCCCGCCTCAACCTTTCCCCCCGGGAACTCCCAACCATCCTTGAAATCCCCATAGCCCCGCTGGGTGGCAAAGATCCTGTCACCCTTCCTTATCACCGCCGCCACCACCTCAATTCGTTTCATATCCCAAAGATAGTCATTTTTCCCCACCTGGGCACCCCGGCCCGTCACACCTCGTCCTCTCACCACGCTCCACCACGCTCTCTCTCACCCCTCACACCCCAACACCCATCACCCATCATCCCACTTCCCTCTTCACTCCTCGTCTCGTCGCTCTTCATCCACCCCACTCCACTCCCTGTCCCGTCTCTCTCCGTCCCGTCTCTCCCCATCCCGCTCCACCCCGCTCGCCTCTCCTCGCTCCCCAGACCTCTCGCGCCCCTCGCCTCCAACACCCATCACCCCTCCATCCTCCACTTCCCTCTTCACTCCTCGTCTCGTCGCTCTTCATCCACCCCACCCCACTCCTTGTCCCGTCTCTCTCCGTCCCGTCTCTCCCCATCCCATTCCACCCCGCGCGCCTCTCCTCGCTACCCAGTCCTCTCTCGCGCTCCTCGCCTCACCACTCTCCAACACGCTCTCTATCACCCCTCACAACCCAACAACCATCACCCCACGTGCCTCTTCACTCCTCGT
>JAGCYZ010000009.1 GCA_017960545.1 Bacteroidales bacterium | reverse complement strand
TGGTGCAGCAGAGGCCATCCGTTGCCATAGTCAAGGGTGGTGATGAGCTCCCAGGAATCGTTGGTGAAATATGTGAGGACAGGGATCTTTACGGGCACTTCGGTGGTGAAAGTTCCGCCTCCGTTACCTTGGACCACTACAGTCTGGATATCGGCCTTGCGGTCTGTGACAACCATCTCAAATATGCCTTTTATGCCCTTGTCCTGCATTGCCTTGTAGAAGCCGGAAGTCACCATAATGTCGCCGCCGGCCTTGAGGAACGCCTTCATCTTTGAAATTATGCCCGCATCGGCCGCGGCCGCTTCGGTGAGGATCAGGGCTTTGCCTTGTGTGGGGAATTCCGGAACAATCTCTATGGGGATGCCTGCCATTCCCAGATAGTTGTGGAGGAATTCTTCGCCCTCGGCATTGAATGGCTTGTAAGAAGGAATGCCCTTGGGCGTGCCCAGCTTGCCCAGGATGGGGTCGATCTTATCGTAGGCGTATTGTGCCACGCGTCCCCACGTAGGCTCGCTGACGCCGCGTTTGGCGGACTCTGCCCTGAGGTCTTCAAGGTCAAGGGTGGGATTGTCCTTTTCCCAGGAACGCTGCACGGAGCGGAAGGAGCGGGCCATGCTGGAATAATTGAAGAGGGTGATTTCAGGGCCCTTGGACAGCAGAGTCAGCCAGAGCTGCTCTGCGAACAGATCGGGATAGGAAGCGCCGCCGGTGTCCACCCAGCCGCCAAAATTGTGCTGAGGACGGATGTTCTCCAGATAACGCATTATCCCGAAGCTCTCATACGCCTGGAGATGCTGCTCGCTGGTGTGGTCGCGGGTCTCGGTACCGGTATAGACGCCGTCAAATGTATATGGACCTCTTGCCAGGTCAAAGCCAAGGCCATAGAAATGGTCGTACCAGTTGGGGTACTTGACTATTATCTTGCACTTGGGATTGATCTGGTGGGCAGGTCCCACTATGTAGTCCTTGGCAACCTGGTCCAGAAGATTGGAGCGGAACTCGCCCCAGGAAAGGTCGCCTTTGGCCTCTATGCACAGGTCGTCCTTGCAGTTGGTGAAATAGTAGTCGTCCAGAACTACCTCGTCAAAGAGGGCCGCAGTGCGCTCTATCACGCCCTTTATTATTGCAAGGTGCTCGGGGTTGGAGTAGCAGAAACTCTCCCAGCGCTGGCGCACGCCTCCGCGCCAGTTGTATGTGATGCCTCCTGAAACTTCAATGCCCTTGGACTTGAAGAACTTAATTGCGGCTTGGAGAGCCTCGTCGCTGGAGTATGTCATGTCGCGGAAGGTTTCTATGTAAACCTTGTCCAGCTTGAGGTTCTTGGAAAATTCCGCATAGGACTTCTCCCAGTTCTCCAGTGTTCCTATCCGGTTAACGTCGCCGGCCATTATATAGGCCGTATTGCGGAAATTCTTATAGTTTCCGGCAAGGGCGGTAATGCTCAATGCAAGCACCGCCAGGATAAGCATAAGATACCTGCGCATAGTATTATCGTAAAAATAGTGTTATTCGTGGGTGGCGAGGCGCTGGGCGGCCAGGGCTTCGTATTTGGTACCCGGGCGTCCGTAATTGGCGTAAGGGTAGATTGAGATGCCGCCGCGGGGCACGAATAATCCGGTCACTTCTATGTATTTGGGATCCATCAGTTTGATGAGGTCCTTCATAATGACGTTGACGCAGTCTTCGTGGAAGCCGCCGTGGTTGCGGAAGCTGAACAGGTACAGCTTGAGGCTCTTGCTCTCTACCATACGCTTGTCGGGGATATAGGAGATGCGGATCTCGGCAAAGTCCGGCTGCCCGGTGATGGGGCAGAGGGTGGTGAATTCCGGGCAGTTGAAACGTACCCAGTAATCGTTGTCCTGATGCTGGTTCTCAAATGCCTCCAGGACTTCCGGAGCGTAGTCGTCTTTGTAAACCGAATTGCCTCCAAGGGCTTTCAGGCCCTCGCTTTTCCTGTCGTTACTCATATTGGACATTGCTTTCTTTCTTCTTGATTAAACGTACGATAAACGCTGTGAGCGGGAGAATTATAAGCTCGTAAAGCGTCTTGCAGATCACCTGGGTGAACACCAGGCTGACAATTCCCTTGAAGGGCATTATGCCGGCGAAGACCATAGGGAAGAAGATGAGGGAATCGACGGATTCTCCGCCCAGAGAAGAAAGGATTGCCCTGAAGCCGAAGCCTTTCTCTCCGGATTTCTCCTTCATCACGCTCATTATCCTGGCGTTTACCGTGGATCCGGCGAAGAACGCCAGCAAAGAAGCGACGGCAGTGCGGGGCGCAAGCCCGAACAGGGAATTGAACGCGTCAGAAAGGGCCAGGTTGTCCTCATAAAGGGGTGCCGGAAGCTTGGTCACGAGTCCTGCCATAAGGCTTACGAACAGGCTCATCACAAAGCCCATAACAATTACCCTCATTGCGGCCTTGTAGCCGTAAATTTCTGTAAGGCAGTCGTTTACGATGTAGGAAATAGGGAATATCAGAATTGCTCCTGATAATTGCAGCGGCAGTGTACCCACCTGCCAGGTTCGGGGAACGAACAGATTTGACGATACAAGGCATACGCAGAATATCACTGCGAGCCACACATAAGTAGTTGAATGTTTCATTTGTCTTGTTTTTAGAGTGGTACCAAGCACACTTGATTCAGTATTTTGCCGAATCGCACTGCAAAATTAGCAATTACTTCCAAATTTTCTTTATTTTTGTTCATTCCTTAAACAAATAACAAAATGAAACTTGACGGAAGAAGAGAAAGTACCAATGTAGATGACCGCAGAGGCCGTTCTACAGCCTCCACCGTAGGTGGTATAGGTTTGGGTGGATTGATCATAGTGGGCCTTATCTCCCTGTTGCTGGGCAAGAACCCGCTTCAGGCCCTCCAGACGGTCCAGGAAATTCAGGAGACAATGGGCGGTGTCACTACAAGCCAGGATCCCAACTGGCAGCCTAGCGCCCAGGAGCAGGAACTGGCCCAGTTCGCCAGCCGTATCCTTGCCGGAACCGAGGATGTCTGGACTGAAATCTTCAGACAGAACGGCAGGACATACGAACCTCCAAAGCTCGTTCTTTTCTCCGGTGCCGTACAGTCAGGTTGCGGTGGCGCAACTTCTTCTTCCGGCCCGTTCTACTGCAGCGCAGACCGGACGGTATATATAGACCTCTCATTCTTTATGGATATGCGCCGCCAGATTGGCGCGGACGGAGACTTCGCGTATGCGTATGTTATTGCCCACGAGGTGGGCCATCACGTACAGAACCTGCTTGGAACGCTTTCCCAGGCCCATAACCAGATGGCCAGGTCAAGCGAGGCCCAGAGCAACCAGATAAGCGTCCGTCTTGAGCTTCAGGCAGACTTCTATGCGGGTATCTGGGGCTACTATGACAACAAGATGTTCGGATCGCTCGAGGAGGGAGATATCCAGGAGGCCCTCAACGCCGCTTCCAAGATTGGAGACGACTATCTCCAGAAAAAGGCCCGTGGCTACACCGTTCCGGAGTCATTCAACCACGGAACATCCGCCCAGAGGGAGAAATGGCTCAAGAAAGGCCTCACAACCGGAAACCTTTCACTTGGAGACACCTTCTCGCCCAACTACAGGGATCTTTAGCGGATAGTTACGCGCCAACGCGGAGCTTGTGCTCCACGTACTGGATCAGCTCAACAAGACTTTCGTCGTCCTTTGCAATCATATTGATGATGCAGAGGACGCCTTTTTTTACCTCCACGCACATTACGCGCATAGGGGAGCCGTCTTCGCAGTAGGCCTCGAAGCCGTAGGCCTTGCGGCCGTTGAACGGCCATTCGTAGATGGGGTCTTCGTCTTCGGGGTCGTCCTGGTCAAAGCCAACCATATCCGCATAGTTGGCAAAAGCCTGGTCTGCGGCGGTCGTATCTTCAGGCAT
>JAGCYZ010000086.1 GCA_017960545.1 Bacteroidales bacterium | reverse complement strand
GAAGGCGCCCATTACATACTCGATGTCTTTCTTGATGTCTCTGAGATTCATATCTTTCAGTGTTTTAATGCAGCAAAGATAGCAATTATTTTAATAAAAGCTTCCATCAATGAGTGGCACCCCTGTTTACTGCATCGTACTCCAGGAACTTGCTGAAGGAAGGAGTCTCCCCGCTGAGTTCCATAATGCGCTTGTAGATGGCCCAGCGTGAAGGAGCGTTGAAGTACTCCTCATTCTGGTTCATCATACTGTTCTGGGAAGGCCTGTAAACACCCTTTCCAAGATTGATTCCGCCCTCGTATATTCCCACCTCGTCCTTGTAGCGGTCATCTGACAGGAAATCAGCCCACTTAACCTTCTCGGGGTCTTTTGTGAAATCGATGTTGGAATACCATCCGTATGCCTTATACAGCCTGTTGTATTCATCTATTATTTCCTGAGTAGGAGAAGCTGAGAAATTGGTAGCGTACTCATCTCCAAGGAAACCGAAGGCGTGGCCTCCCACCTCGTGACGTAGGGTGGAGCCGAAAAGGTCACTATAATTACTGTTGGATGAGAAATAGCCGATTCCGGACTGTTCTGATTCAAACATCTTTGTTATTCCACCTTGAGCGCTGGAATTGACCATAACTCCAACTACCAGGTTATCCTTGCTTGAGATGCCAGGGACCTTGAGGGCATATTGGAGTACCTTTTCATTGTCGCCGGTACCAGATCCGTTGCCCATAGTGGCTTTAAGGGCTGTTTCATATCCTTCTCCAGTTTTCCCGTTCTTGGAGACGACATTCACGGCATATACGTTGAACCGGTTCTTGAAGGACTTAAATGGCTCAATGTTGAAGAATTCCTTTGCGCATTCCTTCATCAACTTCTCATACAAGCCGCTTGATATGTCCTTGTCGGTGTATGCATCGCCCATAAATACAAGGTTGATGCCCTTGCCAACCGTGGCTTTCTGGATAGTGAAATACTTTCCATCCTGGGAGTAGTCGGAGGAGGCGTATTCACTGTCTCCCTCCATAGGTCCGAACACTTCCTCGAGCCAGGGAATCAGGGTGCCCGAAGCACCATATCCGAACCGGTTCCTTGAGGGGTCGCTGATATTGTTATCGCTGGATCTCACTATATTTCCTTTGTTGTCCACGATGATCGCCGACGGTGTTCCGCCTACAGGCCAAATCTCATCTCCAATTGATCCAAGGTCATAAAGATCGAAGTTATACCAAAGGTCATACCCTCTCTCCAGAATGGCAGCTTTGGCGACGGCATGCTGGTGTTCCTCTCCAGTGGTGTTCATTGCAGCTATGATTTCCAACCCGTCTTTATGATACTTTTCGTACATCCTTTTCAGGTTAGGCACCAGCACTTTTGAGAAAGAGCACCAGGTACCCCAGTTGAGCAGGATAGTATACTTGTTTTTGGAATAGATATCATTGTATGGAATCTGCTCTCCTGAAACAAGATCAGTCAATCCTTTTTCAGGCCAGAACGCAGGGATTTCATAGTCTCCAACCTCAATGGCGGAAGGAGTCATCTCGTGGTGATGGGCTAAACCCATATACATATTGATAAGATACCCTGACTTAGGAGCCGTGACAAAAGAATCTGGAACCCGCCTGTCCAGGAACGGTTCCCGCCTCATCTGCAATTTTTCTCCAAGCAGAGCCCAAGAATCTGGTACTGTCCCGGTAAATATATTACTTTCAACATCTAACAAATTAAGTGACGGACTGCTGCCAAGAGATTGGGGAAGAGATCCGGTCATCTGCTTGTTGCCTATGATATCTGCACGCTCCAGCGGAATGCCGTTGAAAACATCCGGCAAGCTAGTCATAGAAGTATAAAATAAACTAAGCACTTTCAGGTTCTTGAGTTTATTGAAACTTGGAGGTAACGTCCCTGTTATCCCTGGCTCATTGCTGATTCTCAATTCCGTGAGAGATTGCAGTTCGTCAAAGCAATCAGGGAACTCGCCCTTAAGGCCAATCGGTTTTACATATTTGCTATCCCAAAAATGCAGCTTCAATTCACCGGTTCGTTCATTCCATTCCACGTAACACCAATCTTTGAGAGGACTCTGTAAATCCCATTTTGAAGATCCGTAATAAGTGTCGATTATCCAATTATCGCCATCCATTGCATCATAGATCTTCATCAAGGCTAACTTTGTAAGCGTCTCCTTGTCTGGGGTGACAGTGACCTCACAAGTTGCAGACTTGTCGCCGACCGTTGCCGTAATTGTTGCAGTTCCCTCTTTTATGGCAGATACCTTTCCTTTATCTACTGTGGCTACAGACGGGTCCGAACTAGACCAAGTGACCGTCGCGTCCGTCGCATCCGAAGGGCTGACCGTAGCGATGAGATTGGCGGTCTCGCCCATTGGAATGGATACTGATGCCTGCTCAAAGGAGATGCCGGTAACCGGGATTACTTTGGCACTTACAGTAACCTCACAAGTTGCAGACTTGCCACCGGCAGTGGCCGTAATTGTTGTCTTGCCCTCCTGTAGGGCTGTCACCGTCCCATTAGACACAGATGCGACAGACTGGTTTGAACTTGACCAGGTGACTGTCTGGCTCGTGGCATCTGACGGACTGACCTTTGCGGTAAGATTGGCTGTGTCGCCAACTACCAGGCTTAACGAGGCGGGACTGACAGAAACGCCTGAAACGGGCACATTTTTGATCTCAGGTTCCTGCGGGCCACAAGCGACCAGGAATGATACCATAATAAAAGCGGAAACAACCGCCAGGATAGTTCTGATTAATGAATGACGCATATCGTTGATTATTATTTTTGTAAAGATATACATTTTTATGAAATAGGCTTGCTTTAACAGAAAGGGCCGCATCGATGTGCGGCCCTTTCTGTTATTGGGATGGATGAACTATTGCTGTCTCTTGTACGGCTCAAGCATAGCGGAGTACTTGTCAAGGAGGGATGACAGTTCCTTGAGGTCACGGGTCTCGCGTACCTGCGCCACTTCGTAAAGCGGTGCAATGTGCATTGGAGCCAGCTGGGCGGATTCCAGCAGGTTTGCGGCAACCTCCGCAAGGTTGGCGCCCCTGTCAAAATCATTAGAACTGGAGGCTTTCCAGGCTGCAATCCTGTTAAGCACACTGGTTACCTTGCCCTCTGCATCCGGTTCCTCAAGGCGGATGTTCTTGCGGTTGCGGAAGTGTCCCTTGATTGCGGTGTAGATGGATGGGTCACGTACGGTGCCGTCTTCATAGAAGACGCCGTGTACGTTGCCCCAGCCCTCGCGGACAATCATAAGTTCCCAGATTACCCAGCCCATTCCGGCTTTCTGGTGCTCCTCCAGGGTTACGTCGTATGGATTTGCCCTGGCTATACAGCCAAGTTCTCCGTTGAAGACAGGTTTTCCAACCTTATTTGCGAATTCACGCGCGGCCTGGATGTTGGCCTTGATGCCTTCCCTTGTCTCTGAATAGTCGTGGAACTGGAGGATATCGGCATAGTCTGCCAGTTCTATCATACCGTTGACCAGCATAGCGCCGATGGTTACCGGCGTGTTGGGGTCCAGTTTGTGGAACAGCTCGGAAAGGAAGCGGCAGTTGGAGAAGTTCATCGCCCTGCGCTCGGGGTTGTTGCTGTCCGGCTCGTTGTGGATATCCCACATTGCCAGGGCGGGCTCGTCCTTGAGGGTGTTCACAAGGAATTCAGCCCACTCTACGGCAAGGTCCCTCTGGGTGGTGTCCCTAACCCAGGCGCCGTTGCCCACAACGGGGATTACTCCGATGCCCCTTTCCTCGCAGACGTGGCAGAAGTGCTGCAGACGGCGGGCAAGTTCGGCGTCTCCCAGTTCCTGGTAAGCCTGATAATTGACAAATACCCTGGCCATATTGAGGTCGAGTTCCTTGGCCAGGTCCATATCAAAGACAGTGGTCTGCTCGTTATATTTAACCCAGGAGTCCGTATGATGCCTTGGAGCGGCTACGGATGCGGGGGTATAGTTGAAACCGCGTATCGCATCGCAGTCAATTGCGAACTTGTCCACTTTCTTGGTGTTGTTACTGCAGCCCGCCAGCATCAATATGATGGCGGAAAAGATAATTGTCTTGATTGCTCGCATAGTCAAAGTTGCAAATAGGTTTATTAATCTTTGTCAGAGTCTTTAATGTATTCAAATTCCTCCTTCTGGGCATTCCATACCAGTTTGTGGATATCCCAGTTTGTGGAGCTTCCGGGTTTCTCAAGTTTCTGGGCTATGATGACTTTCTCTCCGTCTGTACGGACGTTAATCATACCATAAACAGTTACAACCCTCTCAAGTTTCTTTTGGACGGAGATATTCTCCAGCTCAAGGAATTCCTTTCCGGATCTTGCAAGTTCGGTGGAGAAGATAAGGGAACGCTTTCCGCGGCTGTATTTGCCAATTGTTCCCAATGTATCCGGGCGCGGATGGGCGTAAGACTCTTCATCGCCGCTGGAAATGACGGTTACAATTGGATTGGTTGCCCGCAGGAACTCGCTTGTGAAGTCAGCGCTGCCGTGATGGCAGGATTTGGAGATATCCACTTCCAGTTGCTGCCGTGCAATCTTGATGGCGTCATCCAGTTCCTTTTCAACTGTTTTCCTGGTTTCCTCATCAAGGGATTCATCGTCCAGCTGAGCCCTGAGTGCGGCTACGTCCTTGCCGGAGTAGTACTTGAGAAGATACTCCTCTGACGGGGTGTTGAGGTCTCCTCCCAGAAGGAGCCTCAGATGACCTATGGTGAGCTTGAGGATGACGGAATTGCCGTTCTTTGTCTTATCCGCTCCGCCAAAGGAAGGAAGGGCAGGCTTACCGTCAACTTCTTCCGCTACCGGGCCCAGGACCTCAATCTTCATATTGTCTTTGTCATAGATGGGGCCACAGCCTTTACGCAACGCTACCTTGTCGGCAGGTGTTTTCTTGAGCATATTCAAGTATGGTCCGGGCTTGACTTCATTTAGACGGGCCAGGAAAGCCTGCTGGTCGTCACTGAGGCCGGAAATGAAGGCTTTGCCGTCCTTTGTGACTTCAGGACCCAGGTTTGCCCCTACGCCTTCCAACATTCCGTTGTGATATACCTTTTCTATGGTGAACTGCTGGGCGCTTCCCTTGGTCTTGGAGAAAATGTTGCCGAAGCCTTGGTAGTGGTCAGTGTCCGAATGGGATATGACAACCGTGAACGGCGGGGGAGCAACCTTTGCTTTGTTAAGGTTGAAGCGCCATTTCACATAACGGTACATATTCTTGCCCTTTCCTGCGTCAATCAGGAAATGCTTGTCGTCAGGGGTTGCTATGTGACATCCGTCGCCCTGGCCTACATCTATGAAGTTGACCTCCAGGATCCTCTTTTCCTGAATCTCGGATTTCTTGATGTAGCCGTCCACATTACGGCAATGCACCTTGATGTATTCACCCTTGTTGGTGCCGGATTTTACCGTGATAGTCTCATATGCGCCGTCTGTAACATATGGTTTGATGTAGTCGCCAAAGAGCAATTCCTTGACAAATTTCATTTTCACTCCTGACTTCGTGCTGGGATCAGGGGTAATGTCACGCATCTTTACCGAAGGGTAGACTGCGTAGCCAACTCTTAGTACCTTGCTCATAATAATTAGGTTTTAGTATTAGTGAATAGTATGGTTATTTTCCTTGCATCTTGCCGGTTGCCCACTCTATGAAGTATTTCATATTTGGACCGTCAGTGTGGCCGCCGTCGTGCTGGCGCCAGGCAAGTTCGCCGTCAAGAAGGCCGGTGAGAACGGCCGGCATAGGCTCTTTGCGGTAGTCGTTGGAGATGCCAAGGTCCTTGGCTCCCAGAAGCTTGAATACCTCTCCTGCCGCCACGGTAGCCTGCCAGCTGCCATACTGGTCCAGCCAAAGGGCGTCTCCCTTCTCAGGAACACCGTAGCTGATGAATACCAGGCGCGGGGCGCAGAGTGCGATGAGTTCGTGAGAATCTACCGGAAGCATATCTGCCGTCCAGGCGCCGGTCTTGGACTCCGTTGCGCAGTATTTTATATAGTTACCGGCCATCCAGTGATATTCTCCTGAATTTGCCAGGTTCTCCAGGCCTTCGCCGAAAAGACGCCTGTGCAGGGTTGCTCCTCCCTTGCCTGACGATCCGATGAGGCCCATATAGAAACGCTCCTCGAATGCCAGCGTCACAAGGGCGGCCTTGCCGTACCTTGAAACGCCCTCGATACCCACGTGCTTTGCATCTACGTCAGGATCGGTCTCAAGATAATCGAGGCCACGTGCTGCTCCCCAGGCCCAGGCACGGAGAGAACCCCAGTCGTCCGGCTTGCGCGGCTGGCCCTTGTTTACAAGGCCTATGATGCCGCGGGTAAGGCCGGCGCCGTTGTCAGCCTGTATGCTGCTGGGATCTATCATCGCATAGCCCCATCCGGCTGCCAGGAGCTGCTGGTTGGACGGAGGGTCCTGACCGGGGGCGAGCTGGGTGGTGCGGCTCATAGCTGCAAAAGGATTGGCCGGCTCGAAAGGCTGCCAGGCGGGATATTTCTTCATCAGGTCTGCAGTCTCGGGGCTGAGCTCCAACAGCTTGCGGAGGGTCTTGTTGATTACGGCCATATCTGCCGCATTGGGGGTTACGGGGTTGGGAAGGTTGGCGCCTCCGAACATCATAAGGAGAGGAACCGGTCCTTTGGCATCGGCAGGGGTTACTACAACCATCTTTATGTCAACGTTGATGGAGGGGCAGGCGGAGTTGTCCACGTGGCCCTTGAGCAGTTTTGCCTTGGCCCTGATCCTTCCTACGGTCTCTATCTCTTCTGCCTCCACCGTCCAGGTAACGCCCGGAACGTTGGAGGGGACGCGGCCGTAAACCTCACTCTCGAATCCTTCTACGATCTCCGGCCTGCGGACATCCCACCACTGCTTTGCGGTGGTCACCTTCTTGCCGGCATTGGTCTTGAGAATCTCAGGAAGCACGGGGAAGGGGTTGGCCTTGCTCTCGTCATAGTTGGCTGCGTGAGGGCTGCTCTCGTCAGCGTCAAAGGCATATCTTATGGATTTGATTCCAAGCTGGTCCATCATATTCTGGTGGTCCTGCTGGGCTGTGAACGTCACCGGCTGCTGCGCAAATGCTGCTGCGCAGAACAGGCTGCCGGCCAGTAAAAGGAATATCTTTTTCATATCAGAAAGGTTTAAGTAAATATCTTTTTCAGTCCAGTATTCGCCTTACGTGAAGGATGGGGCGGTGCTGGTAGTAGTCCGG
>JAGCYZ010000085.1 GCA_017960545.1 Bacteroidales bacterium | reverse complement strand
GCAGTGCAAGGCGGTTTTTGTATAGATAATGTTGCTATTTTTTCGGTCGCCCAGAAGAGCGTTTGTCGAAATACTTCAGCATGCGGGATTGAATCCTAGCATCCATTGACTCGATCTGGCGGCGTAGCCGGGAAATCTGCATGTTGACGGCCGGCCTGGTCTTGCCGAAGATTGCGGCAATCAGATATGTCGGCAGGCCGCCGGCGATATACAGCATCAGGCGCCGGTCGCTGTCCTTAAGGTCCGGCAACGATCGAATGAGTCCGGGCAGTCCCGAATCCGAGGTCTCGAGGGCCGCCTCCAGTTCCTGCCGGAACACGCGGTCGTCCCGCAGGTCGTCAAGTTGCTGGCGGAACTCGCGCAGGAGAGCGGCATTGTCCCCTTCAGGGGAATAGCGGCTGCAGAGCTGCTCATAAGAACGGAGGGCAAGGGCTAGGGCCGGAGTCACCGGCCGCTCGCGTTCAGCCTGCAGTTCCAGCCTGGCCTGGAGTAGCTCACGCTCGGTCTCCAGGCGGCGCTTGCGCTGCGATAGCACGAGGATGACGGCGGCAGCGGCTGCCAGGAGAAGCCCTGCAAGTGCCAGCATCCTCGTATGGCGCAACCTCTGCCGCTGAAGCCTCGCCTGCGTCATCAGGTTGGCCCTGGTGGACTCGAAGATATCCTGCTGTGCACGTTCGGTGAGTTTGTCCCACCCGTCAGTCAAATATATGCCGCTCAGTACTTCTGGCCAGGCCTCCTCATGCCCGCTGTCAACATAAGCTACGTATGCCTTGCGGAAATGCTTGATGGCCTTCTCGGTATCACCGGCTTTCATAGCCTCCTCAGCCAGAGCCTGCTCGCTCACGGCTTCGCGGTACAGGTGCTGGCGTTCCACCACAGAACAGGATACAAGCAGCAGTAAGGACAGTATGATGGCGAAGCGGAAGGGGCTTCTCATACCGCCACGGATTAGGCTATATGAAAGCACCCAGTGCCACTGTCTAAGGTGCCATACCTGCTTTAATGTGCTGACTTTCATATCACCCGATGTATGCTTCAAACTGAAAAACTAGTCTTTCAGACACCCTATCGGAACCACGTATACTCCATCATCGCGGCGGTATGCAATTTCTCCGATACCCACGAGAACCATCAAGAAGGATGGATTCTTCATCTTCGTAGGATCAATCTTGCCACGTAGCTTTATGAGCGTTTCCGCGCCGTCATTGATAAGGCTCTCACCACCAATCTTGATCTCGATGAGGCCGTAACTCCCGTCACGCAGATGAACGATGGCATCGCATTCAAGCCCTTCAGAATCGCGATAGTGATAAACTTCTCCAAGCATACCGGATGCATAGGTCCGGAGGTCGCGCACGGCCAGTCCCTCAAAGTGAAGACCGAACGTGCTGAAATCCGACAGCAGGTCTCCGGGGCCAATGCCTAGCGCCGCGGTACCGATAGACGGATCTGAGTAGTACCTTGTATTGGTGGTACGGATAGCGCTCTTGGACCGGAGGTTGGGATTCCAGGCCTTGGATTCCTCAATCACAAAGAGTTTCCGAAGCGCCTCAATGTAGGCAGAGACGGTTTCAGCATCCATCCCTTTGGGCTCGTTTGCCTGCATATCTGCCGCGATTGTCTCATATGGGGCCTGGGAAGCCACGTTCCTGGCATACGAGCGCATCAGCTGGCGCACACGTTCCGGATTGCGGCGGACCTTGTCTACCACGCGGTTCATATCCTTCTTGGCCACGGAATCCACATAGTCGAAAGCCTGGTCCAGGGCGATGTCTCTTTCCAAGTCTATCGCTGCAGGCCATCCTCCGCGACAAAGGACGAAGGCAAGCTCTTCACGGGAGAGATTGCTCTTGGCATATATCTTCTCCGGAGCATTGAAGAGTTCCTTCAGACTGATGGAACCGTTGGACTCTCCGGATTCATAAAGCGCCATCGGGCGCATCTTTACCCAGCCGTACCTGCCAGTACCGGAGTGGCGCATCTTCTTGTTCTCTTCCTGCTTCTCTTCGTCTTCCTCCTCTTCAACGGGAACAGAGGAACCAGTCAGGATGAAATGGCCGTTTCCGGTACGATGGTCCACGTCAAAGCGGATGGTATCCCATAGTTGTGGGGCTATTTGCCATTCATCAAGCAGACGCGGATGATCTCCTTCCAGCAGTTCCTGAGGAGCCAGATCCGCTTTGAGAAGGTTTTCTTTCACTTTCTTAGGATCATCCATATAGATGACACTTTTTGCCTGCTGCTCAGCAGTAGTCGTCTTTCCGCACCACTTGGGGCCTTCAATGAGCACAGCGCCTTTACCGGCGAGTTTTCTCGCAAGGACAGAGTCGGCTATTCTTGGTTTGTATGTATCCATATCCTACGCCTTTAGATGCAAAGATATAAAAAACCGGAGATTATGGGAAAATTTTTCCGGAAATTGTGGGTAATAAAAACCGACGATTGTGAAAGAAACGACCCGAGTTCTGTACTATGGCATCAGAACTCGAAAACTTCTACCGCACGTGGTAGAAATGTGGTACAAATAATCCATCAATACAAGCATAGTAGCCGTGCATATCTGCATAACAGAAATATCTCTGTGACCTCTTCTGGATTATTCCCAAATACCTCTTTTATCTTTTGCTCTTGCACATTCGATTCTTTTTGCTAACTTTGCAACAGCCGTAAAATTTACGGCCGTAAAATTTTGATGAAATGAAGTTTTATGACAGGGAAGAGCAGTTGAAGACACTGCGCGAAATGAGGGAACTATCGTACAATGGTTATTCCCGACTTACGGTTGTCACCGGAAGGAGACGTATAGGGAAGACGACTCTTATCAAGGAAGCCTATCAGGATGAACCCTATGTATATCTATTCGTAGGTAAGAAAAGTGAATCAGTCCTGTGCGGAGAATTCTGCGAAGAGTTCCAGGAGAAGACCGGGGGATTCGTCCCTCCG
>JAGCYZ010000084.1 GCA_017960545.1 Bacteroidales bacterium | reverse complement strand
GGCAACATAGATGTCCACGTCAGGGTGCTCCCTTTGAATGGCTTCTATTCCCTCAGGGGCTGCCACCAGGCACATAAGGCGGATGTTGTCGCATCCCCTCTCCTTGAGCATAGAGACTGCGTCACAGCAGCTGCCTCCGGTTGCGAGCATAGGGTCCGTCACAATTACCATACGGTGCTCGATATCTGCGGGAAGCTTGCAGTAGTAAACCACGGGCTTGTGGGTTTCCTCATTGCGGTAGAGGCCTATGTGGCCTACCTTTGCCACGGGAAGCAGGCTGAGCAGACCGTCAACCATACCAAGGCCGGCGCGAAGGATGGGAACTATTGCCAGTTTCTTTCCCGGAACCCTCTTGGCGGTCATAGGACAGATAGGGGTTTCAATCTGATAGTCTTCCAGAGGGATGTCACGGGTTACCTCGTATCCCATAAGGAGGGAAATCTCGTTGAGAAGGATACGGAAATCCTTTGATCCTGTATCCTTGTCTCTCATAATGGACAGCTTGTGCTGTATCATTGGGTGTGCAATAACGTGTACCTGGCTCATTTATTTTGGTGTTATGATTATTCCGGTTTTTACAAATATACAAATTAACAAGCAGATTAATTCTTATCTTTACGTCTGAATTAGTAACACTTTCTGAACATGGTACGCATCTACTGCAAGAACACGGACTCCAGCCTGGATTTCCAGGAAGGGACTTCCCTGCTTGAAATATTGCCTGAATTCAAACTGGACACCCCATACCCCGTCCTGGCCGCCAAGGTCAACAATGTGGTGGAAGGCCTCAAGTTCAAAGTGTACAACAACCGCGACGTGGAATTCCTGGACTACCGCACCTACGGAGGCCGCGGCGTTTACTGCCGCTCGCTCTGCTTCCTCCTGAGCAAGGCCACCATTGACCTCTTCCCCGGAAGCAAGATCACAATGCGCAGGCCCATCTCCAAAGGCTATTACTGCGAACTGTCCAAGCCCGACGGCACCGCACTCACAATTGAGGACGTAGGCGCAATAAGCGCCCGTATGAGGGAAATTGCCGATGCCGCCACACCCTTCTACCGCCACGAAGTCCGCTGCGAGGACGCCATAGCCCTGCTCCACAAACTAGGCTACGAGGACAAGGCCAAGCTCCTTGAGACCTCCGGCGAAACCTACATCAGCTACTACACCCTGGGAGGCACCGTGGACTATTATTACGATACCCTCCTCCCCAGCGCGGACTACCTCAAGGTATGGGAACTGACGCCCTACCGCGGAGGAATGCTGCTCCGAATCCCCAACCGCCACAAGCCGGAGGAACTGGCCCCCTTCGTGGACCAGCCAAAGACCTTCGAGGTGTTCAAGGAGAACATCAGGTGGAACAGCATTATGGGTCTGGGCACCGTAGGAGACGTGAACGTAGCCTGCCAGGCCGGCCACGCAGCTGACCTTATCCAGATATCGGAGGCCCTCCAGGAAAAGAAGATAGTGCAGATTGCGGAAGAGATAGACCGGCGTTTCCACAGCGCGCACCCGGTGCGCCTGGTCCTTATCACCGGACCCAGCAGCAGCGGCAAAAGTACCTTCTGCCGCCGCCTTAGCGTCCAGCTCAAGGCCTGCGGCCTGCGGCCTGCTTTCTTCTCCACGGACGACTACTTTGTAAACCGCGTGGAGACGCCCAAGTTCCCGGACGGCAGCTATGACTTTGACAACTTTGACACCGTTGACCACGAATACCTGCAGCAGGATGTCCTCAAGCTCCTTGGCGGAGAAGAGGTCTCCATCCCAACCTACAACTTTGTCACCGGCCTGCGGGAATACAACAACCGACTGATGAAACTGGACAAGGACAGCGTCCTGCTCATAGAAGGCATCCACGCCCTTAACCCGCAGCTGACCGACCAGGTGCCGGAAGACAGCAAGTTCAGGATATTCATAAACACCATAACCAGCCTCTCCCTGGACGACCATAACTTCATCCCTACCAGCGACATACGCCTCCTGAGGCGCATTGTCCGGGACTACAACAAAGGGGCTTTCTCCGCCCGCGAGACCATTGCCCAATGGCCTAATGTCCGCGGCTCTGAAACCCTGTGGATATACCCTTACCAGGAGGTGGCGGACGTACTGTTCAATTCCTCTTACCTGATTGAACTTGCGGTGCTGCGCAACAATGCGCAGATTATCCTGGGCACCGTTCCAAAGAACTGTCCGGAGTACTCCGAGGCGCACCGCCTGCTCAAGTTCCTCTCCTACTTCATCCCCGTTCCGGATAAAGAAATCCCACCTACTTCCCTGATGAGAGAGTACGTAGGCGGGAGCAGTTTCAAGTACTAAAGGACCTATTCGTAATTGATATTGAACGTGGCCCCGTGCAGCGAGTCTCCTCCAATGCGCACGTGGGCTATGCCCGTTGCGCCCTTCACGGAGCGGAGCACTATGCGGCCCTTTCCGTCCTTGACAGGGAACGTGACCTCAGAGGCGTCTGGAGCGCCCATCACCTGGATTGGAGCGAACTGTACGTTGTTGCGGTTGCTGGCCACGCCGTATGCGCTCAGGGCGTTGTTGTCAATGTACAGACGCAGGTTCATATTGGCGTCTGAGGTGGGGTTGCCCTTGGAATCCAGCATCTGGATTTCCATAACTATGATATCCTCTCCGTCTCCCTTGAGCCTGAGTTTGCTGGGAGTAGCCTTTATCTGATAGCCGTATCCGGCTGTATTGTAAGTCTTGCGGACAACTATCTTGTTCTTGTTGTAGCCAACCAGGTCCACCCTGCCAGGCCTGTATGTAACCGTCCATTCAGCCTTTCCGTTTACCATTTCCTTGGAGGAATAGGTGGCGCCGTTTACGCCAAGGTTAACCCTGTCGCAGTTGGAATAGACAGTGAGCACCACGCTGCGGCCTTCCTTGCCGGAAAGACTCCATTCAGGCTCCATATAGACCGCCGGAGTGGGCGACCATTGGGCAAGCTGCTGAGGGCCGGGCTCGGTGGCAAAGGTGCGGGTGATGTAGCGGGTGTTGTCGTCCTGGAGGTTCCAGTCCGCGGAGGCATCGGCAAAGCTGACAACCTTCCTGGAGTAGTCCAGGGAGCGGAGTATCTCGCCAAAGCTGCGGGCCATATCCTCGGGAACGTCCCTTCCGGCTCCCCAGAAGATTACGGAAGGATGGTTGCACGCTGCGGATACCATTGCGGCTGCGGCGTTGACCTGCTCTGCGTTGACGCCTGCCAGGGGGGCTTCGTCAATCACAAGCATTCCAAGGGCGTCACACGCATTGAGCAACGCCTCGCTCGCAGGCTTGCCGCCGGTGCTGATAATGTTGCAGCCCATCTTCTTGAGGTCTGCTATCTGGTACTGGATGTATGCCTCGGGAACCGTTTCGCCGCCAAGGAAATAGGACTGGTCAAAGTCCAGCGGATTGAGTGAGACGGGGGCGCCGTTGAGCAGGAATCCTGTCTGTGAAAGGTAGTCAAGCGTCCTGAAGCCAATCTTGCAGGTGGCTTCGTCCACGGGAACGTTGTTTACCAGGACTGTGGACACCAGTGTATAGAGCACAGGGTTGGTGAAGGACCAGCGCTGCGGGTTTGCAACGGTGAGGATCTGCTCGGAGATGCTGGTGCGCCTGGGGCCTGTCTCGGAGGCGGGAGTGCTAACGGTGGCAACTTCGTTGCCGCGCGCATCGCGGAGCGAGTGGCGCACAACTATGTTGCGGGCGGCGTGGGCGGTGTTCTCCACGGACGAACTGATGCGGAGCTCGGCATTGTTGCCGCTGATTATCTGCATTGCCTTGACGCCTTCCGGAGTGAAATGGACTGCGTCTTTGCTGAGCAGGTAAACGTCCCTTACTATTCCGGCCTCGGGGTTGGAGGCGTCAAAGCATACCGTAAGGGTGTCCTGGGCGTTGAACTTCATATAGGGGGTGAGTTCAAAGCAATAAGGAACGCCGGGCTGGGAGGTGCTTCCCAGGAGGGTTCCGTTCAGGTAAACCTTTGATTCTCCGTTGATTCCGTTGAACCTTACGGCAACGTAGTCCGCCTTTACGACGTCAAGGACCTTGGTGAATACGGGAGCGCTCTCCCCATAGTCACGGTACTGCTGGTTGGTAAGGTAATTTGTCTTCATCGGGAGGCCGAAGGCGTAGTCCAGTGGAAGGGTCTTCTGGGCGCCGTTTACAAGCCAGTCCTCATTGATCTTTACTGTGCCGCCAGTCACTTGGGCATTAAGGGTCAATGCCATAAGGAAGAGTGCGGCTATGGTTATTCTAAGTTTCATCCGTCATATTTATAATCCTACAAATTTAGCAAAAAATCTTATCTTTGCATACGATGAAAAAGATACTTGTCTGCCTGCTTTCCGTAATGGTCATTTTTGCGTCCTGCGTACGGAAAACAGAGCCCCAAATAGAAGAAGAAATACCTGAACCTGTCCCCGAACTTGGCTTCTGGCCGGATTCCCTCCGCGTGGAGGACGGCTTCATCAAGAGCGGCCAGACTTTCAGCGGGCTGATGACCAGCCTTGGAATGAGCTCGGATGCGGCGTACAAGCTGTATCAGGCCTGCGACACGCTGTTCGACGTCCGGACACTGCGCGCGGGAAACACTTTTGACGCATATTACAGGGATTCCCTTCTCCAGTACGTGGTTTACAATTCCGGCAAGGTCAACCGCGTGGTTTTCCAATGCTTTGAGCCGTATTCGCTCTGGAACGCCCCGCGCCAGGTGGAATATGTGGAGAAATATACGGACGTGACCATTACTTCCTCCCTTTGGAACGATATGATTGCCAACGACGCTTCTCCGGACCTTATCCTCAAACTGTCAGACATTTATGCCTGGACGGTGGACTTCTTCGGCCTCCAGCAGGAGGACCGTTTCAGGGTCCTGTACGGCCAGACAATGTGCGAGGGCGCGCTGGTGAGCGTTGACACGGTCTATTACGCAGTGTACAACCGCGGCGACAAGGAGGTTCAAGCCATTATGCTGGACACTGGCGACGGCAGCAACATCTACTGGAATGAAGAGGGCGAAAGCCTGCGCAAGGCCTTCCTCAAGGCCCCGCTCAAGTTCACCCGCATCAGTTCCGGATTCTCATACAACAGGCGGCATCCCGTTACGGGCCAGGTAAGGGCGCATACCGGCGTGGACTACGCCGCCCCAACCGGCACTCCGGTAATGTCAATCGGAGACGGAACGGTTACCAGCATTGGCAACGAGGGCGCCGGCGGAAACACCGTGCGCATACGCCACAATTCCGTTTACAGCACCGCATACCTGCATCTTTCAAGGTATGCTTCCGGCCTCAAGGTTGGCCAGAGGGTGTCCCAGGGAGAGGTTATCGGTTATGTGGGAATGACCGGTACCGCCACCGGCCCGCACCTGGATTTCAGGGTATGGATGAACGGCACCCCTATCAATCCGCTTACAATGGAATCTCCTTCCGTGGAGCCCCTGCCGGAAGAGTTCCGCCCAGCGCTGGACTCCTGCAAGACTCTGTACAGAAGTATGATAGACGCAATGTAATATGACTCCCGTAGCCATATACCACTGCCCCGTAGGGGGGAAGTTCGGGCTGCCGCGGCAAAGCGGCGTGGCCACTGAACTGCGCGGCAGCGTAGCGCTGCAGGCGGAGTTCAGGGACCCCAACGCGCTCCGCGGCCTTGACGGCTTTGACTATGTGTGGCTGCTCTGGGGCTTCAGCGAGAACCGCGATGCCAGGTGGCGCCCCACCGTGCGGCCTCCGCGCCTTGGCGGCAACGCCCGTATGGGCGTCTTTGCCACGCGCTCCCCGTACCATCCCAACGCCATAGGCCTTTCCTGCGTCAAGGTGGAAAGCGTTGATTTCCAGAATTGTATAATATACGTTTCCGGCGCGGACCTGGCGGACGGCACCCCTGTCTATGACATAAAGCCGTACCTCAGTTACACTGACAGCCATCCGGAAGCCCGCTGCGGTTTTGCCGCACAGGAGGGCTGGCGGACGCTGGAAGTGGACTTCCCGGAGGACCTGCGCAAAAGATTGAGCGCCGAAGATGCTTCGGCGCTCGCTCAGTTGCTTTCCCAGGATCCCCGTCCCCATTATCAGGACTCCCCCGGGAGGGTCTATTCCGTTCTGTTCGGCCCCTACGATGTCAAATTCACCGTAGAGGGCGGACGCTTGACGGTTCTCAGCTTTCAAGAGCCTCGTCCTGATACTTCAGGATAGGCTTGCGGGCCGCTGCGGTCTCGTCCGGGCGGGTGATTGGCGCGTTGTGCGGCGCTCCCTGCAGGATTGCAGGATCTTCCGCGGCCTCGGCAGCAATCTTGTGCATAACATCTATGAAAGCATCCAGGGTCTCCTTGCTCTCCGTCTCGGTGGGCTCAATCATCATTGCCTGATGGAAGAGCAGCGGGAAGTAGATGGTGGGAGCGTGGTAGCCGTAGTCCAGCAGGCGCTTTGCCACGTCAAGCGTGGTGGCGCCGAGCTTCTCCTCCGTTCCTCCGTCATTGATGAGGCCGTCAAAGACGAACTCGTGCTTGCACACTGATTCTATGGGAAGCTTGTACGCATCCTTGAGGCTTTCCTTGATGTAGTTGGCGTTCAGAGTGGCCAGTTTTCCGGCCATCTTTATGTTCTGCCTGCCCAGCATAAGGATATACGCGTAAGCGCGCAGAATGACGCCGAAATTGCCGTTAAACGCCGATGTCTGCAGGTCTGCGACAATGTCGCCGAGCTTTTCGCACACGCCTACAGGTCCGCTGCCCGGTCCGCCGCCTCCGTGAGGGGTGGAGAAGGTCTTGTGCAGGTTCAGGTGCATAATGTCAAAGCCCATATCGCCGGGGCGCGCTACGCCCAGCAGAGGGTTCATATTGGCTCCATCGTAGTACAGCAGGCCGCCTGCCTCGTGAACGAGGGCGGCAATCTGCTTGATGTCGCGCTCGAACAGGCCAAGGGTGTTGGGGTTGGTCATCATTATACCGGCAACGTCAGGTCCCAGCAGAGGCTTGAGGTCCTCGACGTCAACCAGTCCGTCCGCTTTGCTCTTCACTACAACTATCTGCAGGCCGCAGACCGCCGCGGATGCGGGGTTGGTGCCGTGGGCGCTGTCAGGAACGATTACCTTTACGCGTGCGGTGTCTCCCCTGCGCATATGGTATTCGCGCATTATCATCAAGCCGGTGAGTTCGCCGTGGGCGCCTGCGCAGGGCTTGAAGGTGAAATGCTTCATTCCGGTGATGGCGGCAAGGGATTTCTCCATTGCGTCGTAAATCTCCTTTACGCCTTCAAGGGTGCATTCAGGCTGAAGCGGGTGCAGGCCGCCGAAAGCGGGCATTGCGGCAATCTCCTCGTTAATCTTGGGGTTGTACTTCATTGTACAGCTTCCAAGGGGATAGAATCCGGTATCAACGCCAAAGTTCATCTGGGAGAGATTGGTGTAGTGGCGTACCACGTCAACTTCGCTCACTTCAGGAAGAAGGGCGGGCTTTTCCCTCAGGAGTTCTGCGGGCAGGGCACCGGTTACGCCTGGGAACTGCTGTTCAGGCAGGCTGTAGCCACAGCGGCCCTTGCGGGACAGTTCGAATATCAGTTTGTCGTAGTATTTCATAACTGTGCCTCCTTTATCAAGTCAACCAAAGCGTCAATTTCTTCCTTTGTGCGCTTTTCCGTAACGCAGAAAGTCACATAGCCTTCCTCTGTAAGAAGGGCTCCAAAGTAGCCTGCCTTGCAAAGCAGTTCCTGCAGTGCGGCCGGGTCTACAAGAGGCTCCAGCGCAAACTCCTTGAGGAAAGGCCAGTAGCTGACCCTGCGGAATTTTCCGGAAGTCAGGAGCTTGTCGTGAAGGTAATGTGCTCCGGAGAAGCACAGGTCGTTGACCTGCCTCATTCCTTCAGGACCCATCAGGGAAAGGTAAACTGTAGCCCACAGGGCCATCAGGGACTGGTTGGAGCAGATGTTGGAAGTGGCTTTCTCGCGGCGGATGTGCTGCTCGCGGGCCTGCAGGGTGAGCACGAAGCAGCGACGGCCTTCGCTGTCGCGGGCTTCGCCCACGATGCGGCCGGGGAGCTTGCGCATATGCGCCTGCGTGCAGGCCATAAAGCCTACGTACGGGCCGCCATAGCAGAGCGGAATGCCCAGTGTCTGGGCATCACCCACTGCAATGTCGGCTCCCCACTCGGCCGGGGTCTTCAGCACCGCCAGCGCTGAAGGGTCGCAGTACTGCGCAAGAAGCGCTCCTGCTCCGTGAAGGGCATCGGCAAAGCCGGAAAGGTCTTCGATGATTCCAAGGCGGTTGATTCCCGGAACAATGGCTCCGGCAACGTCGCCGCTTTCCAGCAGGGCCTTGAGGCTGTCAAGGCTGGTACGGCCGTCCTTCAGGGCAATGTACTCCAGCTTTATTCCGGAATACTTGGCATAGGTCTCCACAACCTTGCGCACGTTGGGAAGAAGGCCGGCTGAGAGCAGCACGGTGTTCTTCTTGCGGGCGCTGGCAACGCACATACGCATTGCCTCCGCGGCTGCGGTGGGGCCGTCGTACATAGAAGCGTTGGCAACGTCAAGTCCGGTCAGGGAGCATACAAGGCTCTGGAACTCAAAGATATAGCGGAGGGTTCCCTGGGAAATCTCGCACTGGTACGGGGTGTACGCGGTGAGGAATTCTGAACGGGAGGTGATGTAAGGAATCACCGACGGGGTGTAATGGTCGTACGCACCGGCGCCGGCGAACACCTTGAGCGTGGTGTTCTTTGCGGCAAGGCCTTCAAAGAACTCACGCACCTGCTGTTCGCTCAGGGCGTCCGGGAGGTCGTACTCCCCTTTATAGACGAAATCCGCAGGGATGTCGCTGTTAAGGTCGTCGAGCGAAGCGACTCCTATCTTGCGAAGCATCTCGCGGATATCTTCCTCTGTGTGGGGGAAATAGCAGAATCCTGGCATTACTTGTCTGTTAAGGCTTTGTAAGCGGCGGCGTCCATCAGGGCTGAGAGCTCGTCGGGGTCGCTCATCTTCACTTTGATAATCCAGGCGCCGTAAGCGTCCTCGTTGACTTTCTCAGGGGCGTCAACTACCTCCTGGTTAACTTCGATAATCTCGCCCGATACGGGGCAGTACATATCGGAAGAAGCCTTCACGCTCTCCAGAGCGCCAAACTCTTCGCCTTTGCCAAACTCGTCGCCCGGTTCCGGAGCGTCAACGTAGGTGATGTCACCCATTTCTGCCTGGGCATAGTCGGTTACGCCAACCACGGCGATGTCGCCTTCTACCTTTACCCATTCGTGAGACTCGCTGTAGAGGAGTCCTTCAATGATTTTGCTCATATCTTATTATTTTTTATAGTTTGTCTGATAAAATCTCTTCTTGACCACCTCTCCGGGGAACACTTTCTTGCGGATACGTATCCACAGCGGAGTTCCAAGAGCGGAATATGCGGCGTCCACCAGCGCAAAGCAGATGCTCTTGTCCAGCGAGATGGAATGGTAGCCTGTGGTCACCACGCCCACCTGGGTTCCGTCTTCGAGCTCTACGGGATAGCCTGCACGCGGGATGGCCCTGTCGTGAACTTCAATTCCCACCACCTTTTTAAGGGGGCCGGCGGCTTTCTGGGCTGCGAGGGCGTCGCGGCCTATGAACTCTTCCTTGTCAAGCTTGCAGAACATTCCGAGGCCTGCCATAATGGGTGTAATCTCAGCGCTGAGCTCGTCGCCGTAAAGCGGGAGTCCGGCCTCGAAGCGCAGGGTGTCCCTGCAGCCCAGGCCGCAGGGCTTCACGCCCGCCGCGATGAGCTTGTCCCAGATTTCACGTGTGCCTTCAAGCGTTGTGTATAGCTCGAATCCGTCTTCTCCGGTATAGCCGGTGCGGCTTACAATAAGCCTGTTGCCGTTCCAGGTGGAGTTGAAGAATTCGTAGAATCCGAGATGGGAAGCGTCTTCTATTCCCAGTACATTCAGGACGGTTTCCTCCGCCTTGGGGCCCTGGATGGCAACCTGTCCCCACTGGTCAGACTGGTTGTCAATCTTGACGTCAAAGCCTGCGGCGTTGTCGCAGATGTACTTGTAGTCCTTGTCAATGTTGGAGGCGTTGACCACCAGAAGGAAAGAGTTGGGCTTGTACTCCCTGTAAACCAGGAGGTCGTCCACCACGCCGCCGTCCGGATAAAGCATCATTCCGTAAAGGATCTTTCCGGGATAGTATCCGCGGATCTCATTGGTGAAGATGTGGTTGACGAATTTCTCGGCATCGGGACCGCTGACGAATATCTCTCCCATATGGGATACGTCAAAGACGCCCACGGCGTTGCGCACGGCCAGATGCTCGTCAGTGATGTCAGTGTACCTGATGGGCATATCGAAGCCGGCGAAAGGACTCATTACGGCTCCGAGGGCCACGTGCTTGTCGTGCAAACAAGTTTTAAGTATATTCTCTGATTCCATTATAGATTGTAAGTATGTTATTCTAATCCGGGTAAATTTAGCAAAAATTCCTGTATCCTGCGGTTTGTTTTTGAATTAATACTAACATCTTCTGAACAGGCACCCTGGAGCATTGTGAGCTCCCCGCATATATCAACACCTATTATCCTATGTTTCAATGATATATCCGTGATTGCAGAGAAAAGTCCGTCCAGAGTCATATCACCCTGGTCCCAGTTGGTACGGGCGTAATCGCGGCTCAGAACGTCCTTATCGATTGAAATGTACACGGCCTCCGCCTGGCTGCGCCAGTTGGGAAGGCGGCGTACCTCCGCCACCCAGCTGCCGCAACTCAGGAGATCGGTACCGAAAGCTCCCGGCTGGTCGTCAGGATGATTGTCAAAAAGTACCAGGGAATATGGTTCGGTTATCAACTCCTGGATGAAGAGCGACGTGTAATGGTAATCTCCGCTGTCAATCCAATGGATGCCGCCCGGCCCGTAAGGCGCAAGGGCGGACCGTATTGCGGCGGCGGACTCCGCGCTGCAATAACATTCCGTCCCTTCAAGGGCGCTGAAATCCAGCACCGTACCGTCCAGGAAATCCTCCTGTAAATAGATGCCGGAGTAGTTACACTTTATAACCTGCATTAAAAAAATGGCGCAACAATGGCGTTAATTTAAGAATTTATTTTTATATTTGTATGTTTTAGCCTTAATTTTAACCTTAACCTGATGCCGTTAGAAGGGACATTTCCGCTCGATCCGGAGAAAATCTACTACTCAATGGACGAGCTGACGCTGGATACTGAAACCGGACCACAGACTATGCGGGTCGGAGCTTGGCTGAACGTCGATCCAGTGCGCATCCACAGGCTCATCATCAAGGATAAGGTATTGCAAGTCAATCAGTTGGAAGTTTATATGCCCCTTATGAGCAAGCTCCGCAGGGCAGACCCTGACTACTACAAGAAGTTTATGGGATTACAACTTGTAATTGACTATCCTGGCTACAGCTCAGGCATCAAGGCCAAGATCCCCTTTGAGAACGATCCCGTAGGTTTCTACAAATGGTGGCGCAAGGGCAAGCACGAAGACAAAGTGCACCTCTCCCTTGGAAACAGGGTCCTCCTCTTCCAGAAAGTCGCTATGATGGAACCCAAGGTAATGCTTAAAAAAGATCTCGAGATCCTCAAATAGAGAATCCCGAGATTTTTCTTTATCGGATACCGTATCCTAGTCTATGTTCACAAGGTTGTATTGGCGTGAGCCAAGGCCGAGGGCGGCGGCGTGCTCTACGGTATGGAGGCCGTGGAGCTGGGTGATGCGGTCGATGAGCGGCTGGGCGGTGTCACCGGGCTTGCTGTCCCATCCGAAGATGATGTCAAGGCAGGCCTGGTCAAGAGCTACAGGATCTGTTGATGCAAGGATGCCGTAGTCTTTGAGCATAGGGTCCGCCGGGTGGGAAGAGCAGTCGCAGTCTATTGACATATTGTTCATAACGTCAATGTAAACGATCTTGCCCTCTCCAAAGTAATTGTGGACAGCCTGCGCGGCTGCGGCCATACTCTCAAGGAATCCGTCCTGGTCGTCGGAGATCCACCTTGTGGTGGAGCGTCCTGCGGAATGGATGTAGAGCTTGCCCTTCTGCGAAGCGAAGCCTATGGACTGGTTCTTGAGCACGCCACCGAAACCTCCCATCTCGTGGCCCTTGAAGTGGGCCAGGTTGATCATGAAGTCGTAGTTGGCAAGGTGCTTTCCAACAATGTCGGACTTGATATGGGTATCGTCCACTACGGGGATTTCCATATCGCCATCCTCGTCCATAAGGTCCACCTTTGCGATATCCAGGAAGCCGTGGGCCTTGATTGTCTCCCAGTGCTTCTCAAATGTGGCGCGGCTGCCGCCATATGCGGTATTGCACTCTACAAGCGTTCCGTTGACCTTCTTCACGAAGTCACCTATAAGTTCCGGATGGAGGTAGTTGTCTCCTCCCATCTCTCCGGTGCTGATCTTGACGCCCACGTTGCCTTTGGCCTCAACGCCAAGGGCCTCGTAGATGCGTATCAAGTCCTGAGGACCCAGTCCGCGGGTCACATATACTGTAGGAAGGGCACCGTCAAAGGTGTCATCCTGCAGTTGCTGCTGTGCACCGGCCTTTTGCTTACATCCGCTGCAGGCAAGGACCAGGATACCCAGCGATACAAACAATAAAACTTTCTTCATATGTATCCTGGGGATATTAGAACATATACCTCAGCGAGAGGGCTACGCTGGAATATCCGAATCCGCCGTGGATGAAGTCGAAGCGCGGACGCCAGTCAAGGGAAATTCCGATTGGTGCGGGGAATACGTATTCAACTCCAAGCTGTCCTGCGATACCAAGGCCTATTCCGCTATAATCTGGTGTGTCCCAGAAAGCGAGCTGGGCACCGGGTCCTGCATAGAATGAGAAACCTCCGGACTGTCCAAGGATGAAGTCATAGATTCCGGTGAGGACGAAGCCATCGTGAAGGGCAAAGCCAAGGTCTGCCTCAAGGAAGCTTGAGGAACCCATATAGTGCTGGTAGGAGAGTTCTCCACCGTAGGTAGCACGGATACCAAGAGCACGTGATTGTGCGTTTGCAACGGCTGTGAAAGCCAGGATTGCGACAAGAATTGCGATTACTTTTTTCATCTTTTTTATTTTTATAATCATACAAATATAACTATTTTCTGGTAAAAAGGAAAATGACCAGCGGCAGGGCTATAAGGCTCATTGTAGCGCTCACCGGAAGGTAAACCCCAAAGTTGCAATAGGTTACCACCACATATGTGATCAGCAGCAAGGCTATTCCCATAGCGGAACTTAAAAGATAATGCGTGCGGATATCCTTGCTTTTGCTTATTACCCTTGACAAATTGGGTATTGCCAGGGAAACGAAACCCACGGTTCCGCAGATGCTCACCACGGAAGTCACCAGGAGGGATATCATACATAGGATACCGGATTTTGCCAGATTGGAGAGCTCAATCTCTTCCTTGAAATGCCTGGTAAGCGGTCCGGCTGCGGCCAGTGCCGTCACCATACCGCCAGTAAACAGGGCCAGGCTGACAATGATGTCCAAGGTTGTCACCCCTTCAAGGTTGAAATTGGCCGCCCCCCAGAGGTAATATTGCTTGAGCAGGTCCCCGGTTGGTGCGTTGGTGACCACTATGGTTCCAAGCGAGCCTATGAAGGTTCCGAATATGATTCCGAAGGTGATCAGGCGGCTGGTGCTGATTTTCAGGGTCACTATTCCAACTATCAGG
>JAGCYZ010000083.1 GCA_017960545.1 Bacteroidales bacterium | reverse complement strand
GTTATTGCGGCATGAACAAGGCCGGATCATTGACATTGTCCCGGTTACTCAAGGCACTTTCATCGGGACAATTTCGGGACAAATATATACGAAAAACCCCTCTGAGATGCTCTCAAAGGGGTTTTGAAGTGACTCCTACAGGATTCAAACCTGTAACCTTCTGATCCGTAGTCAGATGCTCTATTCAGTTGAGCTAAGGAGCCAATAGATTATTCGGCCTTCTTGGCGACGAATTTCTTCTCCTTGATGCGGGCCTTCTTACCGGAGAGGTCGCGGAGGTAGAATATGCGTGCGCGGCGAACTTTGCCGTATTTGTTGATCTCTATCTTCTCGATGCTGGGGGACTGGTAAGGGAAGATCTTCTCGACTCCGATACCGCCTGAAACCTTGCGCACGGTGAAAGTGCGGGTGTAAGGTGTAGCACCGCTGATCTGGATGACGGTTCCCCTGAAGTTCTGCAGGCGGAATTTGTCACCTTCTTTAATCTTTGAGGTCACGGTGATGGTGTCACCGGCCTTGAATTCGGGGTAGGAGGCAACTTTCTCGTTTGCGAAAGACTGCTCTACAACTTTAATTAAATCCATAATTGCTTTGTTTGCTCTAAATGTGCAGCGTCATTGACCCGTTCAAAGAGAGGCTGCTGAAATGGATTGCAAAGGTATAAATAAATTTTAAGCCTGCAAACAATTAGAAGATATTTTTTTCTTTCTCAAACCAGGCCTTGTCTTCCCTTGAAAGATCCGGCTTGAATGAATTGCTGGAACGCATTTCTTCCAGCTTTTCCCTTTCCTGGCGGGAGAGTTTCCTGGGCATCCAAACAAGGATCTTCACGTACTGGTCTCCTTTCCCGTATCCGTTGAGCGATGGCATTCCCTTGCCGCGCAGGCGGACTATGGTTCCGGACTGGGTGCCGGCGTCAACCTTCAGGCTCTCGCTGCCTTCTAGGGTAGGGACGCTGATGGTTGTTCCCAGCATTGCGTCCATTGCGGATATGAGGGCAGTGTAATAGAGGTTGTTCCCGTCGCGTTTGAGGTACTGGTGCTCAATTGCCTCCACAATTACCAGAAGGTCTCCGTTGGTGCCGTTATGGGGGGCTGAATGACCCTCTGAACGTATTGAGAGCTGCATTCCGTCCTCTACTCCCGCAGGGATGGTGACCTTTACGGTCTCGCGCTTGCGGACCAGTCCCGTCCCGCCGCAATGACGGCAGGGGTTGGATACTACCTTGCCTTCTCCGTTGCACTGGGGGCAGGTGGTGTACGTCATCGTGCGCCCGAACAGGGTGTTGGACACGTGCTGAACCTGGCCGCTTCCCTTACAGGTAGGGCAGGTCTTTATGTCCGATGCGTTCTTTGTGCCTTTGCCTCCGCACTCAGGGCAGGGGCGGTTGCGCTCTATGCTCACTTCCTTCTCGGCGCCCCTGGCCATCTCTTCAAGGGTGAGTTTTACGCGCGTGCGGATGTCGCGGCCGCGGTAGGTGCGCTGCGCGCTTCCGCCGCTTCCGCCAAATCCGCCGAAACCGCTGAAGCCGCCGAATCCGCCGAAGGCGCCTCCGAACAGGTTGTTCAGGATATCGTTGAGGTTGCCGAAGCCCTGGCTGAAGTCGAAGCCTCCTCCGGCCCCGTCAACGCCCGCGAAGCCAAACTGGTCGTACTTGGCCCTCTTGTCAGGGTCGCTCAGAACGGAATAGGCCTCGGAGGCCTCCTTGAACTTGTCCTCCGCGGTCTTCTTTTCCTGCTCCGTGCCGTCAACCCATTTGTCAGGGTGCCATTTGATGGCTGCCTTGCGGTACGCGCTCTTTATTTCATCTGCCGAGGCCTGTTTGGTTATGCCAAGGACCTCGTAGTAATCTCTTTTGTCTGCCATTGTTTATGCTCCAACTACAACTTTAGCATATCTTATGACCTTGCCGTTCAGGGTATAACCTGTCTGGACAACGTCCAGGACCATTCCCTTATCCTTCTCTTCCGGAGCCGGGAACTGGGAAACGGCCTCGTGGAAATCAGTGTCGAATTCCCTTCCCTTGGCATCTATGACCTCCAGGCCCTTGCCCTTGAGGTAAGCCATCAATTTATTGTAAATAAGAGAGGTGCCTTCCTTTGCGGCTTCGTCAGAGGAATTCTCGAGCATTTTGATAGCCCTTTCACAGTCGTCCAGGACAGGGAGGAGACCCTTTATGACGTCGGCCGATGCAGTGCCTATCAGGTTGAGCCTGTCTTCTGCATTACGGCGCCTGAATGTCTCGAACTCTGCCAGGAGCTTGAGGCTGTCATCCTTGGATTTGCCAAGGTCTTCCCTGGCCTTTTCCAATTCCTCCTTTGTCTTTTTCAGATCCTCTTCCAGTGCTTTGTATTTCTTC
Source organism: Bacteroidales bacterium (assembly GCA_017960545.1). Taxonomy (GTDB): domain Bacteria; phylum Bacteroidota; class Bacteroidia; order Bacteroidales; family UBA932; genus Cryptobacteroides. The sequence continues at coordinate 29,415 of JAGCYZ010000083.1, read as the reverse complement.
TGAGCCGCGTTCTGGGCTTTCTTCACTGCTTTCTCTTCAGTTTTCTCTTCGTTATTGGCCATAATTGATGAAGTTTTCAAATTAATCCGGATAGCAGTTCATCAAAGAATCTGCCATCCGGCGTTATATGACAAAGTGGCAGGATGCCGCAGGGCTATGCCCTGAAGAACTTGTCAACCTCTGCTACGGATTCAGGCAGGGCGAACACCGCCACGCGGTCGTATGCCTCTATATGGGTGTCTCCAACCGCAATCATGGACTCGCTTCCGCGGATTACGCCTCCTATGATGGCGTTGGCCGGGAAGTTGAGTTCCTTGAGCGGCTTGCGCGTGATGGGACTGCCCGGGGTTACGGTGTATTCCAGGATCTCTGCGTCCGTTCCTCCCATATATTTCACGAAACGGGCCTTGCCGCTGAGCGTGAACTTGAATATGCGCCCCGCAGTGATGAGTTTCTTGTTGATCACGGTATCCACGCCCATCTCCTCCGCCAGATGGATGTATTCTATGTTCTCCACCTCCGCTACAGTCCTGCTGATGCCCAGTTTCCTGGCGATGACGCAGCTGAGGATGTTGGTCTCGTCGCTCTCCGTGACTGCCACGAAGGCATCGTAGTCCTTGATGGATTCGTCTATGAGGAAGTCAGGGTTGCGTCCGTCTCCGTTGGATACCAGGATGCTCTCCGGAAGGTTCTCGGACATCTCTATGCAGCGGTCCTTGTCCCTGTCGATGATCTTGACGACGGACATTTTTCCGTGGAGAGCCTTGGCGAGCAGCTCGCCAATCTCGGAACCTCCGTAAACCATCACCTTGTCAATTTCCACCTTGCGGCAGCCGAAGTACTTCATAAGGGGCTCTATGCCCTCGCGCTTGGCTATGGTGAAGACCAGGTCGTGGTACATAAACTTGGTGTCGAACTTTGGAATGATGGTGCGCTCGTTCCTGGTGATGGCTATGGCGCGGAACTGGATGTCGTTCTCCTGGGCCATTGAGGCGAATTCCGCAAGGGTCATATCCATCAGGGGGGAGTCCTCCTCCATACGGAAAACGGCTATCTGCAGCTTTCCGTGGGCGAAATCAAGCGACTCCGATCCGGCAGAATGCTTGAGCTGGTCCACTATCTCGTCGGCGGCGATCTTCTCCGGATAGAACATAAGCTCTATGCCCATCTCCTTGAAAAGGACCTTGTTCTCCGCGTTGAGGTATTCCTCGTCATTGATGCGGACGGTGACCTTCTTTGCCCCCAGGTTCTTTGCCAGGATGGCGCTCACAATGTTCACTTCCTGGGTGGTGTAAGGATATACGGAAACGAAAAGGTCCGCCATTCCCACTCCGGCCTCCCTGAGGACGTTGATGGAAGTGGGGCTGCCCTGGACGGTGGCTACGTCCGCAACCGTGAGTACCTTTGCAAGGCGTTGTGCGTCACTGTCAATGACGGTTATTTCGCTGCCTTCGCTGGCAAGCATCTTGGCCAGGTGGGAACCAACCTCTCCTGCGCCTACGATCACTATTTTCATATGTTTTTCTTTAAATATTCAACGAACATTATCCTGCCCGAAAGGCCGTCTATGCGGCAGCGTCCGGAGCGCCCGTCGGCCGGCTTGCGCAGCCGCCTGAACTCCTCGTGCGCCTCCGTGACCGCCTTCACATAATCCTTCTGCCCCTTCAGCCTGTAAACGAACTGCGAGCAGCGGTCCAGAAACAGCCTCCAGCGGATTACCGCCGCGGCCCTTGCCTTGCCCTTGCTCAGCGCCAGGTTGTTGTCCAGCATAAGCAGGTTGTTGCGGTAGTTCAGTTTCAGCTTCCAGGGGGAGTTCTGCGGCAGCGTGCCGCCTCCCAGGTGGTAAACCACGCTCTGCGGCACTACCTGCACCTTGAACCCCTTCAGCTGGAGCCTCCAGCAGAAGTCTATCTCCTCCATATGGGCGAAGAACCTGTCATCCAGGCCTCCGAGTTCCTTCCACAGGCTGCTGCGGACCATAAGGCAGGCGCCTGTAACCCACATCACGCTGGAAGGGGAGTCATACTGCCCCTTGTCCTGCGCGGTCCTTCCCATTATCCTGCCCCTGCAGTAGGTGTAGCCCCAGCGGTCCATCAGGCCGCCTGCGGCCCCGGCGTACTCGAACCTGTCCCTCTGGTAATACGACAGCAGCTTGGGGCCGCAGGCGCCGCACTCCGGATGGCTGTCCATCCACTGCTCGAGCGGGCCCAGCCATCCTTGGCTGACTTCGATGTCGGAATTGATCAGCACGTAATACTCCGCCTCCACCTGCGCCAGGGCGCGGTTGTAGCCTCCCGTAAAGCCGTAATTCCTGTCAAGCGATATGCGGCGCACATCCGGAAACAGTTCCCGGACCAGGTCCAGGGAGCCGTCTTCCGAGGCGTTGTCCGCCACAATCACTTCCGCATCCATTCCCCTTACGCTTTCAACGAGTCCGGGGAGGAATTGCTGAAGATACTGCCTGGTATTCCAGTTAAGAATTACGACAGCGGTTTTCATATCATACAAATATATAAATATTTCATAACTTTGTGATATGAAAGCGCCCAAGGACCTCGAAAGGTATACGGCATACTATAATGCCGAGAAACTCTGGAAAAAGATAAAGAGACACGCTAGGAAGATTGGAGCCAAGGCTGTTTACTACGCCCTGGTACTCTATTACGCCCTGCAGAGCCCTACCATCACAAAGAAAGACAAGCTTATCATCTACGGAGCGCTGGGCTATCTGATACTGCCCATAGACCTGTTGCCTGACTTCCTTCCCGGAGGTTATACGGACGATGTGGCCGGTCTGGCCATAGCCATATTCAAAATAGCCCGCAACATCACTCCGGAAGTGCGGGCCAAAGCCCAGGATAAAGTCAATGAATGGTTCGGGAAGGTAAGTCCCGACACCTTTGATATCACAGACTATCAGAACAAGCCTTAATTGTGGTGGCAGCCGCAGCCACAGTCGTCGCCGCAGTCATCTCCTCCGCAGTTGCAGTCACCTTCGCAATCGTGACCGCAGTCACACTGGTGGCGTGCGTGCTTGAGCTCCTCCTCAGAGGCTTCGCGTACGGATACCACCTTCCCCTTGAAATTAAGGGTGCGTCCCGCCATAGGGTGGTTGAAGTCCACCGTAACGTCATTATCCTTTACCTCAATGATCTGTGCGTGGCATACCTGGCCTGCGGAATTCATCATAGGAATTACGCGGCCCACTACAAGGAGGTCCTCCCTTATGACTCCGTCAACGGCAAATGATTCCTTTGGGATGTCGAAGCGCAGTTTGGGGTCGTGCTCTCCGTAGCCTTCGGCAGGGGATAGAGTGAAAGCGAATTCCTCTCCCGCAGTCTTGCCTTCAACTTCCTCCTCGAAACGGGGGATGAGCATCTGGTTGCCGTGGATATATTCCAAAGGTTGGTTCTCGGATGCGGAATCTACAACATTTCCGTCAACTGTAAGTTCGTAGGCGAGTCCTACAAAGTGATCTTTCTGAATTTTCATATTTGTCTATGCGCTGAAATCTACATTTGAGAACGCTAAGGTAGGAATAACTTTTGACATACAGCCGCGCGCGTCCTCTCCCGCGGCTAAAAGGTTGTTCCAAAGGGTAATGAAATTGCCCGTTATGAGCATTTCCCTTACGGGATGGGTTATCTTTCCGTTCTCAAAGGCGAAGCCTTCTATTCCGTATGAGAAATCCCCGGTGGAACTGTTGGAGTTGCCTCCGTTGAATCCGGTTACAAGTATGCCGCTGCCGCACATCTCAAGGATGTCGTCCTGCGTGAGGCCGGGGCGCGGCCAGGCCAGCACCCTGGGCCGGGTGGCTGATTCTATGGTAGGTTCTATTCCCATCTTTCCTGCCATATACGTGTTGACAAAGTATTCTTTGATTATGCCTTTCTCAATGATGGGGACCGTTTTGGTGGCGACGCCCTCGGAGTCGAAGAGGTAACTGCCCCTGCTGAGTGGTACCCGGCAGTCGTCAATTATGGTAAGGGAGTCAGGGAACACTTTCTCGCCCAATTTTCCTGTGAGGAAAGAGTTGTTCTGCTGGATGGAATATGCGCTCAGGGCCTTGAGCACGGGGCTCACCACACGTGAAGATACCTCCGGATCCAATACCAGGCAGGTCTTTCCGCCGGGGTGCGGCCGAGGGCCCATCTGGGCCCTGGCCCTTTCCAGGGCCTTGGGGCATATATTGCTGGTATCCAGGTCTTTGCGCCTGTTGGAAGAATCCCACCAATAACCGCTGAACTTGTTGCCTTGGGCATCCTGGACGGTCATCTCCACGCCGTAGTCGAAACTTGTTTCAGTATGGCGGCAGTAGAGTCCGTTGGAGTCCAGGATAAGGGTGTCGGAGATGCTCTCCGTATATTCCGCTTCTTCTGAGATCAGGCCCTGGGGGGAGCTTTTGAAGATGGAGGCGGCAAGGGCGGTTTCAATGCGCTTCTGCGCATCGGTATTGGAGTATTCCGGGTCATAAAGACCAAGTTCCGTGCCTTCCGTGGCATCCTTGGCGGTGCGCTCCGGGTCGGGGAGGTCGCGGAATTCGTCGGTGGCCAGCATCCGGGCCTTGTCTATCGCCTTGTCCAGGAAACTGTCCGTGTCCTCTATGCGGTTTGTGGAGAAGCTGCCAAAGCGGCCGTCCACAATAAGGTTGATGGAAAGGGAGCGGTCCAGGCAGTGGCTGGTCTTGTCCAGCTCCCCGTTCAGGGTGCCGGCCAGGTCCATTATGCTCTTGTTCAGGGTGACGCGAACCTTCTGCGCCCCTTTCTGCAGGGCGGATTCGAGGCATTTGCGCGCCAGTGCTATTTCGTTGCTGTCTATCATCTTATTCTCCTCCCACCGTCAGGTTTTCCACAAGGACAGTAGGTATGCCGCAGGAGACAGGCACGCTCTGCTCCTTTCCGCAGGTCCAGGTCCCCGGGTCAATTATAAGGTCGTCACCAACCATCCGCAGGTCCGCGAGCGCGGCCGGACCGTTGCCAATGATGTTTATGTCCTTTACCGGCGCCCCCAGGCGTCCGTTCTCAATAAGGTATCCGCTCTTTACGTAAAAGGTGAAATCTCCTTCTCCTATCTTGACCTGTCCGTTGGAGAACTGGTCCACGAATATGCCTTTCTTAACTGAGGCGATGATGTCCTGAGGCTTTGCCAGGCCGCTTTCCATATAGGTGCAGCGCATTCGCGGGATGGGGTGGTAGCGGAAGGATTCGCGGCGGCCGTTGCCGGTTGGCGGGACGCCGTAATACTTTGCGCTGATGCGGTCGTGCAGATAGGATGTGAGCACGCCGTCCTCCACCATTGCGGTGCGCTGCCCGGCAACCAGCTCGTCATCAAAATTGATGGAGCCGCGGTTGCCGCGGATGGTGCCGTCGTCCACTATGGTTATGCCCTTGCCGCAGATGCGCTTGCCCATCTTGTCGCTGAAGACGGACTGTCCCTTCCGGTTGAAATCAGCCTCGAAGGCGTGTCCCATTGCTTCGTGAAGCAGGATGCCCGATGCCCCTGCACCCATCACAACACTCATCTTGCCGCCCTTTGGACGGATAGCCTCGAAGCGCGCGTCAATGTCGGCGACAGCTTCGGTGGCAATCTCTTCAAGAAGGGCGTCCGTTATCATTTCGGCGCCGGTGCGCCAGCTGCGGGACGCTGACTTGTTCTCCACAATGTCCCCCTGCTTGAAGATGACGGATACCGTGACGCTGCCCATAGGCCTTGTGTCGTATTTCAGTTCTCCCAGGGAATTGAACATAAGGATGTCGCTGACCTGGGAACTGAGCATTGCAATGACCTTGATCACACGGCTCTCTTTCTGCTCTATCAGCTTCTGGAGTTTCTCCAGCATTGGCACGAATGCCGATGCCCTTGCATCGCGCCAGTCCTGTTCCATTGGGTAGCGGTCTGCGGCGGGGTTGGGGCGGCCGCCGTGGCGCCCGGCTGTAGCCTGGGCGCAAGGCGCGCCCACGTTCCCTTGAAGCGATATTGTGGCGGCCGCCTTTGCGGCCTGCATCATCGCTTCAGGGTCAGTGCTTTCTGTGTATGCGTATCCCGTCTTATCGCCCTTCAGCACCCTTATTCCAACGCCGAAGTCCGTGTGCAGGCCTCCGGATGCCACCTGGCCGTCGCGGAGAAGCAGGTCGGAATAGACTGTGTTCTCAAAAAACAGGTCTGCGTAATCACCTCCGGAATGCCGCGCGCACTGGATCAGGTTTTCCAGGGCGGGCTCTGTGATGCGGAAAGTGTCAAGGTAGTATTGTTTGCCGTAAATCATTTCAAATCAGTGTGCCTGTCTCCAGATTATGTCGTATTTCACGGGGTCGTATATGGTTGTTCCGGAACGGGAACCCTCCGCCACCGTGGTGAACGGAGACTTTGAATTGTCCGCCAGCAACCAGTAGTCACAGGCCGGCATATAGTCTTTGAAAAAGTACTTGAGCCCCATCACGTAACGGCGCCGGATAACGTCTTCCGGGATGCTGTGGCCGCCTGCCTCAACCCTTCTCTTGACCCGCTGGACGGCAAGGTCTGGGGAGTCCAGCCAGAAATACAGCAGGGTGATCTCGTATCCGTGAGACTGGGCCTCCTGGATGGTCTTGAGCAGGGAACGCGTAGCCAGTGTGGTCTCGATGCAGAAATTCTGCCTTCTGTCCAGCAGATACCTGCATTTGAGGAGCATATATCGGCTGGCGGACACGGATGCCGCGGCCGGATCGAAGGGCGACAGGCTCTTGGCAAACTCGTCAGAGTTCACAAACTGGTAGCAGTTGAGGATCTCCGGCAGCAGTGAATAGCTGGCGGTGGTCTTGCCTGAACCGTTGCATCCTGATATTATATAAAGCTTTGGCATAGCGTCTTATTTGTTTATCCCATATCCGAACAGGGCAAAATCCCCAAGGCAGGGATCCTGGGGCCATATTTCCCTGAAGGCGTCCGTGATCTGCAGGGCGGTGCGCAGGTCCTTCTGCCTGCGGTCAGTAAGGCCCAGCGCCTCCGCCTCCTGGTAAACGTGCACGTCCAGGGGTATTACAAGCGTGGCGGGATTAGTGCTTTTCCAAAGTCCAAGATCCACTTTTCCATCCCTGCGTACCATCCACCGGCGCATCATGTTTATCTTCTTGTTGGCGGCATTGCGGTCTTCCTTCTGGCCGTAAACGCCCGTGCGTATCTGCCCTGCGTCCAGGCCCTCCAGCGAGTCGTGCCCGGAGTAGTACCCCTTGAGTCTGGCGCAGATCGAAGCCACCTCGCTCCAGCGCACCGTGCGGTGCGCGGAGGCGGCGTCGCAGCGCCAGCACCCCTTCATCACGTAGTCGTACGGCCGCCATTCCATCTCGTCGAACAGGCGGGTGCAGTCGCGCACGATCATGCTGCGCCGCCCCCAGGCGAAATGCGCGGCAAACACCGCGGCAATCTCTATGTCCCTGAGGTCCGCGCCCCTTGAAGCGAATTCCCTGGGGAATGCGATGGGGTCCTCCCGGAAATATTCCGGGTTGTTATACGTGTCCGCCCACTGGCGGAGACGGTCTTTCAGAAGGGCGTCCATCTTTGCAAAGATAGGAAATTGTTGATTGTGTTTTTTTGCTTTATACCTTAATTATTCGTAATATTGAGATTAAATTAATAACCCAAGATTTTTAATCCTAATAGAACCAATATGAAAAAACTAGCAATCTTCTTTGCGGCAATCCTCATCGCCTTACCGGCAACCGTGGCTAACGCCCAGCGCCGCACCGCGGACCTTCCCAAGTTCGAAGGCCTTGCCGACACCCCTCAGATGGGATGGAATTCCTGGAACTGTTTCATGACCGAAATCAACGAAGACCTCATCAAGGCCACCGCCGACGCAATGGTGGAACTGGGTCTTGTGGATGCCGGTTACATTTACCTGAACCTGGACGACGGATGGCACGGAGACAGGGATGAACTTGGATTCATCACCTGCGACCCCGTCAAGTTCCCTTCTGGAATCAAGGCTCTTGCGGATTACATCCACAGCAAGGGAATGAAGCTCGGCATTTACAGCGATGCCGGAGACTTCACCTGCGCCGGATATTCCGGAAGCCGCGGACACGAGTATCAGGACGCCATCACATATGCATCCTGGGGAGTCGATTACCTCAAATATGACTGGTGCGCCACCCAGAACGCAAATCCCAAGGGATCATACATCCTTATGAGGAACGCCCTTGCAAAGGCAGGCCGTCCAATCCTGTTCAGTATGTGCGAGTGGGGTTCCAACAAGCCTTGGGAGTGGGCCCAGGACGTAGGACACTCCTGGCGTACAACCGGAGACATAGGCCCCGCTTTCCTTCCCGTACCTATCACCTACAACGCACAGGGAAGGCCCAACTGGAGGCCCCAGAGCATCATAGACATCATCAACCAGAACGAGCCCCTGCGCAAATATGCAGGCCCCGGCCACTGGAACGACCCCGATATGCTTGAGGTTGGAAACAACATAACCGTAAACGGCGTTTATTACGAAATGACAGACAGCGAGGACCGCGCACACTTCACAATGTGGTGTATGATGGCCGCTCCCCTCATCCTTGGAAACGACCTCACCAAGATTACCCCCGAAGCCCTTGCAACCATCACCAACAAGGAGATGATAGCTATCGACCAGGATCCCCTTGGAGTACAGGGGCTGCGTCTCATCAACACCGAGACCCTCCAGTACTGGTTCAAGCCTCTCGTTAACGGAGAGTGGGCTTTCTGCGTTATGAACACCGGCGAGGAGCCTGCAAACATTGCCCTGGACTGGTCACAGCTTGAGGTTGACGATCAGGAAGTAAGCGGACGCAAGACCTCTTTCGATACCATCAACTACACAGCCAAGAGCATCTGGAACCCCAAGGAGAAGCCTTTCACTACACTTGTAAAGGGCAAGGGCAAACAGCGCGGACAGATGGTTACCAACGTTGTAAACGTAACCGTTCCCGTACACGATGTAGTCGTTTACCGTCTTACACCTGTCAAGTAATGGATTGAACTTATGAAAAAAGCGATTCTGTTCCTGTTTTCGGCCGTTTTGCTGGCCGCCTGCGCCAAGGAGTACAATCCTGTCCTTTCAATTGAGGGAGGACAGGTGCAGGGCGTGAAAGGTGAAGTTAAGGGCGTATATGTTTACAAGGGAATCCCGTATGCCGCTCCTCCAATAGGACAGCTCCGTTGGAAAGCCCCGCAGCCGGTAGTTCCCTGGGAGGGAGTGAAAGTCTGCGATACATTCGGCCATCCTGGCTTCCAGGTGGTACACTATCCCGGCGGATACACTACCGAATGGGGCTACGGCGACGAGCCGGCATACAGTGAGGACTGCCTCTATCTGAACGTATATACAAAGTGCCCGGGTCAGACTGACAAGAAACTGCCCGTGGCTATGTGGATCCACGGCGGAGGTCTCCGCGAGGGCTGGGGCTTCGAGCCCGAGTTCGACGGAGAGGAGTTCGCCGCCAAGGACATAGTCCTGGTCACCATCAACTACCGTCTTGGAATGTTCGGCTTCATGTCACATCCTGACCTGATTGCCGAGGATCCCCACGGCTCTTCCGGAAACTACGGAATAATGGACCAGGTGGAGGCTCTCAAGTGGATCAAGAAGAATATAGCCCAGTTTGGAGGAGACCCTGACAACGTAATGATATTCGGTCAGAGCGGCGGCGGCCGAAGCACCCGCACCCTTAGCGAGTCTCCCATTGCCCGCGGCCTCTTCCACAAGGCTGTGATTATGAGCGCCCAGGGCTTCTCCACTGCTCCCGGCTATTCCGCAGCTACAACTACTCTTGAGGACCAGTCTAATATGTACAAGGAAATCATGGACTGGGCAGGACTTGATGACCTCCAGAAGATGCGTGCAGCCTCTACCGAGGAGATATTCTCAGTTGTGAACATCTATAACCGCGTACACGGCCTCAGGGCTGCAGGAATGTTCGCACCTATCATCGACGGATATGTAGTAAAGCAGGATTTCGACACGGCCGCCAAGACTGGCAACCTGGCCAACGTGCCTTATATGATCGGATTCACCCTGAACGATTCTGGCGATATGTCTCCCGGAATCAAGGCTTTCTGCATTGACCGCGAGGAGAAGGGCGGAAAGGCTTACGCCTACCAGTTCGCCCGTCCTCTTCCGGACGACGGCAAGCACCCTGAGGTTACCCAAAGGCTCCGCGGAGCATTCCACTCCTCTGACCTCTGGTTCGTATTCAAGTCCCTCAAGCACTGCTGGAGGCCTTGGACACAGGGAGACTGGGACCTCTCAGAGAAGATGATAAGCGCCTGGTCCAATTTTGCAAAGTACAGCGATCCTGGATTTGACTGGACGCCTTGCACTGCTGCAAAGCCGGACTTTATGGTTTTCCGTCTGGACGAGAACGATGCGGAGGCATCGTTCGTAGGACAGCCTCTCAAGCCATAGGCTAAAGGCCGAGCAGTTCTCCAAGGTGGGCGGCGTCCCTGGCAATCATAGCCGGATCCAAGCCCAGGTCCAGGAGAGCTGAGACAGGCCTGAGACCCCAGCTGACCCCAATCCCGGTCACACCGGCGTTTGCGGCTGCCTGGATATCGGTAACAGCGTCACCAACAAGGGCGGTATGCCTGCGGAGGTCGGCGCTGTTTCCGTATTTCTCCAGGATCAGGTTCACCATTGTGGGGTCCGGTTTCATAGGCACGTCCGGGCGGTCTCCGACAATTGTCTCTATGGTTGGATAGAAATGATGGATGAGCCTGTCAGCGCCTTCCTGGAATTTATTGGATGCGATGGCAACCGTGACCCCTTTGGCCTGAAGGTCCCTGACAAGTTCGGGGATTCCAGGGTACGGCTTTGTATGGACCATTATATGGTCAGAGTAATACTTCCAGAACTGGCCGAGACATTCCTGATGCAGATCTTCATCTCCTTTTAGTTCGTCGGGCATTGCCCTGCGGACAAGTTTCCTGACGCCGTTTCCTACCATAAAGCGGAATTCGTCCAGGGTATGGCTGGGGAATCCGTGCAATGACATAGCGTAGTTGACGGCGTCTCCAAGGTCCTGAAGGGTGTCCAGGACGGTTCCGTCCAAATCGAATAAGACCAGTTTGAATTTCATAATCGCAAAAATAGTTATATTTGTAGATAATAGAATAATTAGTGATGAAAGGCATAGTTCTGGCCGGCGGAAGCGGCACCCGTCTGTATCCCATTACAAAAGGGGTTTCAAAGCAGTTGCTACCCATTTATGATAAGCCAATGGTTTATTATCCCATCAGCGTGCTTATGCTTGCCGGGATTCGGGACATACTCATAATCAGTACGCCCCAGGACCTTCCTGCCTTCAAGCGCCTCCTTGGGGACGGATCCGATTACGGAGTGAACTTCCAGTACGCGGAGCAGCCTTCCCCGGACGGACTGGCACAGGCGTTCATCATAGGAGCCGACTTCATCGGCTCTGATTCCGCCTGCCTCGTCCTTGGAGACAACATCTTTTACGGAAGCGGTTTCCGCTCGCTTCTCAAGGCTGCAGTGGCTGCTGCGGAGCAGGAGGGCAAGGCATCGGTCTTTGGATATAAGGTAAGCGATCCCCAACGCTATGGAGTGGCCGAGATAGGCCCTGACGGGCAGTGCCTCTCCATAGAGGAGAAGCCTGCGCAGCCTAAAAGCGATTATGCCGTTACAGGCCTTTATTTCTATCCCAACCAGGTTGTGGAGATAGCCCGTTCCATAAAGCCTTCGGCCCGTGGAGAACTTGAGATCACATCCGTGAACCAGGCCTTCCTTGAGCAGAAAAACCTTATGGTGCACAGGTTCAGCCGTGGTTTTGCCTGGCTGGATACCGGCACCCACGATTCCCTTGCCGAGGCTTCCATCTTTGTGGAAACAATAGAGAAGAGGACTGGCCTCAAGATTGCCTGCCTGGAGAGCATCGCCTGGGAAAACGGCTGGATCACCTCCCAGGACCTTGTGCGCCTGGCGCAGCCAATGATAAAGAACCAATACGGACAGTATCTGTTAAAACTGGCTTCTGAATGAAAAGATGTATCCTTATAACGGGCGGAGCAGGCTTCATTGGAAGCCACGTGGTGCGACTGTTCGTAAACAAATATCCCCAGTACCAGATAATCAACCTTGACAAGCTTACCTATGCAGGCAACCTTGCCAATCTCAAGGACATAGAGGACAGGCCCAATTACTCCTTCGTGAAGGCGGACATAGCGGACTTTGACACCGTTTATGCCCTTATGAAAGAAAGGGGAGTGGACGGCGTCATCCATCTTGCCGCGGAAAGCCACGTGGACCGTTCCATAAAGGATCCTTTCACCTTTGCGCGTACCAATGTCATAGGGACGCTGTCGCTGCTTCAGGCAGCCCGTCTGTGCTGGGAGGCGAGCCCTGCGGAGGAAGGCGCCCCCCGCCGCCTCTTCTACCACATTTCCACTGACGAAGTGTACGGCTCCCTTCAGATGGACTCACCGCTTTTCAAGGAGACAAACAAGTACGATCCGCACAGCCCGTACAGCGCCTCCAAGGCATCCAGCGACCACTTCGTGCGTTCCTTCCACGATACTTACGGTCTGCCAACCATAGTGACCAACTGCAGCAACAATTACGGTCCGTATCAGTTCCCCGAGAAACTTATCCCGCTGTTTATCAACAATATACGCAACCGCAAGCCGCTTCCTGTATACGGCAGGGGCCTCAATGTACGTGACTGGCTCTATGTAGAGGACCACGCCAGGGCAATTGACGTAATCTTCCATAAGGGGGAGGTGGGGGAGACCTACAACATTGGAGGTTTCAACGAATGGAGGAACATAGACCTCATCAATGTCCTCATTGAAACAGTGGACCGTCTGCTCGGGCGTCCGGAAGGGGCGGACAAGGACCTGATAACCTTTGTCACTGACCGCGCCGGCCACGACCTCCGCTATGCCATAGACTCCACAAAACTTAAGGAACAGCTGGGGTGGGAACCTTCACTCCAGTTCCCGGAGGGCATTGAGAAGACGGTCAAATGGTATCTGGACAACCAGGCGTGGCTTGACAACGTCACGTCCGGCGACTATCAGGCGTATTATGACTCTATGTACAAGGGAAGATAATTTTTATTACATTTGTTAACATTATAGCTATAATCACTTTTAATCATTTACTACTATGGCATCAATTGCAGACCTTATCACCAAGCAGGTGCTTGCATCGGCAGGCAATCTCCAGATACCTGCAGAGGTTAAGCAGAACGTACTCGGAGGCCTTTCTGACTCCATTCTCGGCTCCCTGACCCAGACAGCCACCAAACCCGGCGGAATTGATCTGGTAAAGAGCCTCCTTACCGGCAAGACTTCAGCTGAGTCTAGCCCTATCACTGCCCTCGCCGGCAAACTGTTCACAAACAATATTCTCAGCAAGCTCAATCTGAACAATGTTCTCAAGGGATCCCTCCTTGCCGCAATTCCTCTGGTATTCTCTAAACTGTCAGGAATTCTCAAGGATCAGGACGGTGACGGAGACGTTGACCTCAACGATATCCTCATCACCCTCAAGGGCGGCGGCCAGAAGCAGCAGCAGTCTGCAGCCGGATCAATCCTCGGAGGCGCTGCAAAGAGCATCCTGGGATCACTTCTCGGAAAGAAATAAATGAGGCTTATATTACTATCGGGAGGTTCTGGAAAGAGGCTTTGGCCTCTTTCCAACGAATCCCGTTCAAAACAGTTCCTGCCGCTCCTCCAGGGCCCCGACGGGAACAGGGAATCTATGGTCCAGAGGGTTCTGCGACAGGTTTCGGAAGCCGGATTGGAAGGTGAGGTAGTCCTTGCCACCAACGCTTCGCAGAAAGATATCATACAGAACCAACTTGGAGACAACATTGAGACGGTCCTGGAACCAATGAGAAGGGACACCTTCCCGGCCATAGCCCTTGCGGTCAGCTATCTCGCAAAGGAAAAAGGTTGCGGCAGGGACGAGGTGGTTGTGGTAATGCCTTGCGACCCTTACACGGAGATTGGCTATTTCAATACTGTTTCCCGTATGGTTGAGGCAGTGGAGAACAATGTGGCCAGCCTGGTCCTTATGGGCATTACCCCTGACTGCCCTTCGGAGAAATTCGGTTACGTGGTTCCCCGCAAGGGCGCCGAGGCTGTATGCGGAGCATTTCCCGTGGAGCGTTTCACGGAAAAGCCGGACACCGCCAAGGCTGAGCTCCTGCTCAAGGAAGGAGCCCTGTGGAACGGCGGCGTCTTCGCCTTCAGGCTTGGTTATGTCCTTGACATAGCGGAAAAGTACGTGAAGGAAGACTCCTTTGCCGCCATTCGTAACAGGTACTCGGATTTCCCAAAGATAAGCTTTGACTATGAAGTGGCTGAAAAGGCCGATAGCGTGGCCGTAATTCCTTTCACGGGCCAGTGGGCGGACCTTGGAACCTGGAACGCCCTCTGCGGCGAACTTCCGTCCAATACTATTGGCAATTCCTATCTGGGTCCTCAGAACCTGAACACCCACATTGTCAATGAGCTGTCCCTTCCTATCTTTTGCGACGGTCTCAAGGATATTGTGGTGGCTGCCAGCCCGGACGGTATCCTGGTTTGTTCAAAAGACCGTTCTGAATTCATCAAGAAACACGTGGACAGCCTCGAGAGCCGTCCTATGTACGAAGAGCGCCGCTGGGGCACATACCGTGTGATAGACGATGTCACCTACAGCGACGGCTACAAATCCCTTACAAAATCCATCACCCTCAAGGAGGGAAAGAACATCAGTTACCAGTTGCACCGCCATCGTTCAGAGGTCTGGACCTTTGTGGACGGACAGGGCCTGGTTATGCTGGATGACGTGGAAATTGCCGTGAGCAGGGGATCCGTGATCCATATCCGCCAGGGTCAGAAACATGCGGTCAAGGCCATTACGGACCTGACCTTCATAGAGGTCCAATCTGGAGACCTCCTGACAGAAGAGGATATAATCAGACTGAAAATGGAATGGCCCGGGAATTGATCCGGGCCATTTTTCTATGTGGAGAGGATATCCAGGACATTCCTCAGTTCCGAGTCGATGGGCTTGTCTATCTTGACGGCCTTTGTGATGGGGATGTAAACGATGCAGTCATCCTTGATTCCAATCATAATGTTCCGCTGGCCTTCCTTGAGGGCTTCTATTGCGGCTACGCCCATACGGCTTGCCAGGATGCGGTCGAAGGCGGAAGGGGAGCCTCCGCGCTGCAGGTGTCCAAGGATGGACACGCGCACATCGTACTGGGGGTATTCAGCACGTACGCGTTCCGCGTAATGCATTGCTCCGCCGTCCTTCTCGGAAACCAGCACAATGCTGCTGTTCTTGCTCTTGCGGATGCCGCGCCCGATGAAGGATGCCAGCTGGTCTATGTCTGTGTTGGCTTCGGGGATGATGGCGGCCTCGGCGCCGGCGGCAATGGCGCTGTTCTGCGCCAGGAAGCCCGCGTCGCGCCCCATCACCTCGACGAAGAAGATGCGGTCGTGGCTGGTGGCGGTGTCGCGTATCTTGTCGACGCAGTCCATAATTGTGTTGAGGGCGGTGTCGTATCCTATGGTGTAGTCTGTACCGTACAGGTCGTTGTCAATTGTTCCGGGCAGACCCACTATGGCAATGTCGTGCTCGCGGGCGAGCTGCTGCGCTCCGGAAAGCGAGCCGTTGCCGCCAATGACGATGAGGGCGTCTATCTTGTAGCGGCGCAGGTGCTCATAGGCCTTCGTGCGTCCTTCCACAGTGCGGAATTCCTCGCTGCGGGCAGTCTTAAGGATGGTTCCGCCCCTTTGTATGGTGCTGCTCACGCTTTCGTTGGTGAGTTCCTTTATTTCTCCGTTGATGAGGCCTTCCCATCCCCTGTATATACCATAGACTTTCCAGCCGGCATAAATCGCAGAGCGTGTGACGGCCCTAATGGCGGCGTTCATTCCCGGGGAATCCCCACCTGAGGTAAGCACTCCTATTGTCTTGATTTCTTTCATTTGAGGGCTCTTTTTTTGATTAATAATCAAAATTACTAACTTAGCACGATATTTTAATACATATTTTAAAAAAATTGTGCTGATAATCTAATTTATGACACAAGCTGTAGAACAGGCAATTGACAGTATACAGGTTACTCTCAATGCCGGTGGCATGAACACCATCAACATCGTTTTGGCTTTTGTGATGTTTGGTGTTGCCCTTGGAATAAAGCCAAGGATGTTTGTAGAAGTCTTTGCAAATCCCAAATCAGTCATACTGGGAGTTCTCTGCCAATTGGTGATCCTCCCGTTGTTCACCTTCCTGCTTACTCTTGCACTCGGAACTTCAATATCTTGGAGCATGGCTTTGGGAATGATCCTGGTGGCATCCTGCCCGGGCGGAAACATTTCCAATTTCATGAGTTCTCTCTCAAAGGCAAATATAGAGCTGAGCGTTTCACTTACGGCTATAAGCACGGCCCTGGCAGTGCTTATGACTCCGTTCAACTTCTGGCAGTACGGCAATCTCTACCTTAAGCTCGCCAACATCGCGGGGGAGGTTCCGGCCCTGAGGATCCCTCTCTGGGATGTCTTCAAGACCATATTCATCCTCTTGGGAATTCCTCTTACGCTTGGAATCCTCACTTCCCACTATCTGCCCAAACTGGCGGAAAAACTCAAGAAGCCTTTCCAGTATGCCAGCATACTGTTCTTCCTGGTGATGGTAATCCTCTCTTTTGTAGGAAATATGGAGGCTTTCCTGAAGTGTATCAAGTACATTTTCCTTATTGTGTTCCTGCATAACTTCCTTGCACTTGCCATAGGCTTTACAACGGGCACTCTGTTCAAGGTGCCTTACAAGGACAGGCGAACCCTTACAATCGAGACTGGAATCCAGAACAGCGGTCTGGGACTTGTGCTCCTTCTTGGAACACAGATATTTACAAACCTTCCGCCTCACGGAGGAATGCTGGTAATTACTGCCTGGTGGGGAGTATGGCACATTATCAGCGGCCTTGCCGTAAGCGCATTCTTCAATCGTAGAGAACTAAAGTTATTGGCTAAAAATGCATAAACTATGGGAAAAGAGCACGGGGTACAACCTTCTTTGGGCGTATTCATATGCGTGTATCTGGAGGAGCTTCAGCTCCGTTAAAGTAGAAGGCAGGGAGCAGTTCCCTACTGACGGGCCGGTTATCCTGGCATCCAACCACTGCTGTACTATGATGGACCCCCTGGTCCTCCTGTATGCCTTCAAGGGCACGGTGGCTTTCGGCGCCAGGGCGGACATCTTCCGCAAGCCCAAGGCCAACAAGGCCTTGCGCTGGCTGCGCATTGTCCCGCTGGCGCGCGAGCGTGACGGAATGTCAGCCGTCAGCGGCAACCAGCAGATATTCGAGGAGATAGTGGAGTGCCTGGACCATCAGGTGCCCTTCTGCCTTTATGTAGAAGGCACGCACAGGCCGCAGAGGGAAATCCAGCGTCCCATCAAGAAGGGCGTTTTCCGCCTCGCAGAGCTTGCTGAGACTGAAACGGGCAAGAAGATATACATTATGCCCGTAGGCCTCACATACGGCGATTTCTTCCGCTATATGAAGCCGGTGAAGGTTCGCTTCGGCAAACCTTTACTCCTGGACGAAGTCAAGGATATGAATTCCAAGGAGAGGCTCGAGATGCTGGGCGACAGGATCCAGGACCTCGTTGACAGGGAAGTGCCTGAGCGCAACCACGGATTGATCATCCCGCGCGCCCTCCTTGCCTTGATAACCCTTCCGCTTTTCGCTGCCTGCGCCGTCCTCAGCAGCCCCATCCTCATCCTTACCGCAATCTTCCTGCGCAAGGTCAAGGACAAGGCCTGGAACAATACCGTGCGTTTTGCCTGCAGCCTCATCTTCTTTGTACTGTGGCCTTTCCACAGTCTTTTCTATCTGCTTTTGAATTATTATCAGGACCTTATACAAGACATCAAACGATGAAACGTCTTTTTATCTCAGCCATTGTATCTCTTGCGTGCCTTACCGTGGCAGCACAGGACATAGTAAAGACAGGCCTTAACTTCGGCCCTCTTCCGGTTGTGGCATTCGATGCCGACAAGGGACTCCAGTACGGCGCCCTGCTTAACATATATAACTTTGGAGACGGAAGCAATTATCCCAACTATAACTCCAAGATCTATGCGGAGGCTTCTTTCTTCACCAAGGGCTCCTCTCTGTTCAACCTTTCTTATGACGCCAAGGAACTGATACCCGGCATCCGCTGGTCATCCGCGCTTTCCCTTGCCCTTGACAAGGCAATGGATTTCTACGGCTTCAATGGATATGAAAGCTATTATGACTATAAAGCTGTCGCATCGGGAAAGGCAGGAGACTCATTCATCTTCACTCCTTTCTATAAGGTGGCAAGGAAGCAGCTTCTGGCAAAGACTGATTTCATAGGCGACATCACTGAGCACTTCAAATGGGAAGTGGGGTATCACGCCAGCTGGTTCAAGGAGGGCGCGATAGACCGCGAGAGCATAAACAAGGGCAAGGAAGACTCCGAGAAATACCCCGGAGAGGCTCCTACATTGTTCGAGCTGTACAGACAGGCAGGAGTGATCTCAGACACTGAGGCTGACGGAGGATTCTCCAGCGGTATCCGCCTTGGACTTGTATATGATTCCCGTGACAAGGAAGGAGCTCCTACCCGCGGTATATGGGCCGAAGGACATATCCACGCAGCCCCCAAGTGGCTTGGAACCAAGAACCCGTTCTACCGTTATTCCCTCACCTTCAGGCAGTATCTCCCAATTGTCAAGAACGATGTGCTCACCTTTGCATACCGCCTGAACTACGAAGGCACGTTTGGCAGCAATGCCCCTTACTATGTGCTTCCATACATTAC
Source organism: Bacteroidales bacterium (assembly GCA_017960545.1). Lineage (GTDB taxonomy): Bacteria > Bacteroidota > Bacteroidia > Bacteroidales > UBA932 > Cryptobacteroides. Next base: position 10,605 of record JAGCYZ010000083.1, on the reverse strand, counting down.
CGTGATGGGCGAGAACTATGACCGCGACGGAATGGGCGGCTACCGTAACGTGAGAGGTATGCTCCGCAACAGGGTAGTGGGCCTGGATATGTTCACCTATACGGCCGAACTGCGCTGGCGCTTCCTTCAGTTCCGCGCCTTCAACCAGAACATCGCCCTTGGCCTGAGCGCCTTCAGCGATGGATCTACCGTTACCCGCGGAAGGGATATGAAGGATTTTGCCAAGCAGGAGTACGGTTGGGGAGAAAGCGTGCACTTCTCTTATAAGAACAAACTGAATGTAGCCGGCCAGGAGAAAGACTCCATGCATATTACAATGGGTGCGGGATTCCGTTTCATTATGAACGAGAATTTCATCGTTGCGTTCGAATACGGTACGCCTCTGAGCCATTTCAGGAAGAACAGTCCGGTGTATAATCAGGACGGAACCGGTGCCATGTACATTAACATTGGTTACTTGTTCTAATTTTATTCGAATAAATTTGGATAATTGAGAACAAAGCAATACCTTTGCAAACCCTAATCGGGCGGAGGACTTGTTAGCTCAGTTGGTAGAGCATCACACTTTTAATGTGGGGGTCTCGGGTTCGAGCCCCGAACAGGTCACAAAAAGAGTTACCAGCACTCTTAGCTCAGCTGGTAGAGCAGCTGACTCTTAATCAGCGGGTCTAGGGTTCGAGTCCCTAAGAGTGCACAAAAGGCCGCAGCAATGCGGCCTTTTTCGTTTCCCTCCCGTGCTCCTTCCGCTCTCCCTGGGTGCAAAACAGGCCTCTTTTGCACCCCGCTCCCTCCTTTTCAGCCTCCCCGGGTGCAAAACCACCCCTTTTTGCACACACCCACCGAGGCAGGGCCGGGGCTTCGCTGACGGCGGCAAATGGCAAGTCCAGCGCTCACGTGCTCGACGGCTAACTCCTCCCTTTTAGCCGGGGCCCCAACCCCGTCTAACACTCGTCAAACACACGCCGTCGTGCGGAGCAACGCACGTTTGCTGGAGGGCCTTGCTCCTTCATTTACCGCCTAATCGCTCAGCCCCGGCCCTCCCTCGGTGGATGCCATCAATAATGTCTCACAATTAGTGGTGGCGGAGAAGGTGAAGGAGCGGGGAGAAGACGTTGGGAGCAGACGGAGGTTATGTGTGGCAGGGAAAAGGGAGTCGAAGGGAGGAGGTGCCTGGAAAACCCGTGGCCGCCCGTGGCCTCGTGAACGGGTGGATGGCGCTTGCGCCAGACGGGATGGAGCGAAGCGGAAGGTTTTCCAGGTACCTCCTCCCTTCGACGGAACAGGGTGAGATCATTCGCTGGCGCTAAGGATGACAGAAAGGGAGGGAGTTGCGTGTTTTGGGATTTTTTGCTATATTAGGGGTATGGAACAGAAAGCGGAAAGAGTATATTTTCTTGATTACCTGAGGGTTATTGCGTTATTCCTGGTATTGGTGGTTCACGCTTCGGAGACATTTTACGGAGACAGGATATTGGTGGCAGACCAGGATGTGCGTCTTTGGCTGGGAATATGGGACGGCATAGCAAGGGTGTCCGTGCCGTTATTCATGGTGTGCTCCGCATACCTGCTGGCTCCTTTGAGGGAGGATCAGTCCTGGGGCGAATTCTTCCGCCGCAGGGCAAAGAGGATACTTCCCCCAATGTTCATATTCTTTGTCCTGTATGCCGTCCTGCCGGTACTGTGGGGCGCTTCAACCTGGAATGAGGCCTGGCGCGCAGTTTCTTATATTCCCCTCAATTTCCCGCACGCGGCAGGACACCTATGGTTTATGTATCCGCTCATAGGCCTGTACCTGTTCATCCCGTTCATTTCTCCCTGGCTCAGGGTTGCCACGGAGCGCCAGGAGCGCCTGTTCCTCATCCTGTGGGCTTTGTCAACCTGCCTGCCATATCTCAACCGATGGGTGGGGGAAGTCTGGGGCCAATGCTGGTGGAACCAGTATGACATGCTGTATAATTTCGCCGGTTATCCAGGATACCTCATAATGGCCCATTACATCAAAACCCATATACATTGGGATGATGCCAAACGCCGTATAGTAGGCCTGATTTGCCTTCTTGTAGGGGCGGCAGCCACCATTCTCAGTTTCTATCTTCAGGTAGTTCCTGGTACGGAGCAGTCAGTTGTGGATATGGAAATAGGATGGTGCTTCTGCACGATCAACTGCGTGGTATATACCTTTGGAGCCTTCCTGCTGTTCACGACCATTCACAAGCCAGGAAAGGGATACAAACTGATATATGACATCTCAAAGGTAAGCTACGGGATGTTCCTGATACATATGTTCTGGCTGTGGCTGCTGGCACCCGTCATCACTCCCCTTATGCACATATCGCTGGCAATCCCGTGCATAGCGCTTGCCACATACATAGTCAGCTACCTGAGCTGCAAGTTAATCTCCCTTATTCCGGGGAGCAGATGGGTGATTGGCTAGTTGCCAAAGAAGTTCAGGGCGCCGCGGATGAGCATCTCCATATCTGAATAATCCGTGACGGTTTCCAGAGGGAAGCCGAACGATGCCACCTTGTAATTTTTAGCCGTGAACTGGACGGCCGCAGGGACATTGTTGCCAGTGTATCTGTAGGTTGTGACGCCTTTGTCGTCCGCCGGCACAATGCCGTCAGGATTCTCCACGTGGTAAACGTCGGCGTTGCGTTCGCGGTGGAAGGCTATGGCCTTCCCTCCGCCCGCAGGCGCGGCCTGGCCGGTATATGAGCCGTGTCCCGTGTGCCATTTGTATCCCAGCACCTCCTGGACGAACTTTATGTCCTGCTCCCGCTGCTGCTTGTCAACCTCGATGGGGAAGACCCTGTCCCATACGTCAGTGGCTATGTTGGCACCGGATATCAGGACGTTTCCTCCGCCGGAGGTATAGGCCTTGATGGCGCTCTGCAGCTCAGCGGGGAATACTGCGTAGCGCACCTTGCCGGGACCTGCGAATGTCTTGACCTGCTTTCCGCAGATTATGTCCACCGCGCCGGTGCCCTTGCCCATTGAGGGATCGGACTCCCAGGCTGCCGCGGAAACGCTGTAGAACGGCCTTCCTGCGGCCATAAGGGCCCGGCCGTGCACCTTTGCATAGTCAAAGGTGTTGCCGGGGATTATGGCGCCGGCCTTGTCTATGCTGCTGCCGCCCCAGCCGGGATTGTCGTCGTCAATCCATTCCATATCCCTGCGGAACTCATATACATCTCCGCTGAAAGCTATGTCGTTGATATAGCCCACTCCGCCGTCCTCGTTGTACAGGAAGCCGCCGTATGTCTCGGAATCGAACCAGGTTGGGCCGGATACGCGGTCAAAGTTGTTGACTACCATCACGGTGCCGCCCGAAGGGTTGTCAGGAACTCCAAAGCTTACTATCTGTGACGGGAAACTCTTTCCGCCATCGTTCACTGCAACCACCTTGAAACTATAGATATGCCCTTGGGCATAGTTCAGGCTGGTCTCTATCCATCCGCCTTCCGTGGCCTTTACTGTTGCCGGCACGCCGTCGTCAAAGAATCCGTCATCCAGCCTGGTGTAAACTATGTAACTCTTTGCATCCGCCGTAGGCTCCAGTTCGTCCTTGGTGGGTTTCCATTTAAGGACAAGGCTGCCGTCGCCGTCAGGCAATACGGCAATGGAGTTGACAGGCAGCGGCTGCACCACATACTCGCGGTTATACTCGTTGCTGAGGAATTTGAGGACGCCTTTATAGATTGCCCTGGCCAGGGTGAACTTGAAATCAGGGTTGAGGCCGTACTGCATATCGGCCAGGTTCTGGTGCGCCAGGTTCTCGATTATGATTCCCGGGACGGAGGTGGTGCGGGCTTCGCTGTAGGAACGGTCCCAGATCTCCCTGCGGCTCCATTCAGGGTTGAATTCCGCACGGATGTCGTTGCATATCTGGCTCTGTACCAGGTCTGCGTAAGTGCGGCCCAGATAACGGCTCCTGCCGTCGGCATAGGTGGCCTTTCCGTCGGAGGAAAGGGTGTAGATTGCGAGGGTGCCCACAATGGAGTCGTTTGGGGTAACTCCGGCATCGGAATGTATGGCCAGGGATATGTCCACGGGAATGTTCTTTCCCGGCTTGTCAGGATTCACCTTGCTTCCCCCGGTAAGGTCGCTGACCCAGGCTCCGCGGCCGGCGAAGTCCTTGGTGTAGTCATCCGCCCAGTTGATGGTGAGGTCCGGCTCGGCGCCGGCCCACTGCATCCAGTAGAGGGCGCCTTCCAGGTAACTGGCCATTCCGGACGTGGTGTAGCTGTCCTGCGGCGCTTTGGCAACGCCGCGCGCAGTCTTGCCCACGCCGCCGCCAATCTTCACGGCATCCGCCGTGACCACGCATCCGTAAGGCATGCTCTTGCCTGAAGGATATACATTGTCCAGGGTCACGCGGGTCTCTGAATCGAACGGGAAGGTTCCAAGGTAGATCCAGGTGCCGCCTCCCATCTTCTGGTTGACGTAGAACTCCGTCGAGCCACCTGCGTGGTGTACGGTGTAGTGCGCGGCGTCGCTGCTGTTGCTGAGGGTCTTGTATGAGACATATACCGCGTAACTGCCTTTCTCCGGCGGGGTGAACGTCCACTTGGCCTGGGCGTATCCGTCGCCAGCGGATTCCACGCATCCTGTCTGGCGGGCGCTGCCGGCCTTGAAAGGCGTGTCGCCCAGCATATAGGTGCGCTTGGAGTCCGCAAAGCCAATTCCGGCGTTGCTCCAGTCACCGGTCTCTGTGTATATGCCCACGCGGCGGAGGAGGCCGGCGCGCTCTCCCGTGAACGCGGGGTCGTTGTCAATGATCACCTCGTGCGCCTGAAGGTCCCTTTCGCGCGGGCTCAGGATGTAAGCCCCGGCATTTTCCAGCATAGGCATAAGGAACGGTATCACAATGCTCTGGGTGTACAGGTCCTCCACCGTTCCGTGGGTGGGGGCGCGCTGCCATTCCCAACGGTCCGTGGACTCCTCGAAATAGCGCCCGTGGCTCTGCCACAGGGCAATATGCCTTCCGTCCAGCCCCTTGGGATTCTCCAGCGCTCCCACCCTTCTCACAAGAGGTGTCCCTCCGGGTGCGGTGTAGTGGTACGTGTCCTTGGCGGGCTTGCCGTCAAACCCAAGGGCGGGGGTGGCGTAATCGTTCAGATTATGGTTCCGGACGTATATGTTGCCAACGGTATTGCTGCTGTATTCACTTGGAAACAAGGACTTAAGGGTGGTTCGGAACCAGTCTATGTCCGATTTCCTCCACGGATAGTCTCCCAGTTCCTGGCTGAAATAGAAATCCAGCACGTTGGAACGCCGCAGTACGCGATCCAGCTTCAAGTCAGTCTCCACGGTGGTGCGCTCCTCAAGGAGTACGCGAAGCGAGTCGCTCGCTTCCACGAAGTCCTGCTGGATAGCTCCCTGCGCATAAGCAGCACAGGCAATGAATGACGCTAATATGGCTGTCGCTAGTCTGCGGATCATTTTTTCTTGGGTGTTTTATTTAAGGCAATTATGAAATTGATCAGGAATATGAATACGGAACCCACAACCAGGGCCAGGACATCTGCTTCGAAATCTTTCAGGTCCGCAGTCCTGTAGCTAAGCTGTTTCTGGACCATTTCCGTCCCCGCTGCAAGCGCGCATCCCAATCCGAAAATGATTAGGACGTGCATCAGCGCCTTGAAGAACTTGCGCGTGATTGGGGCGAAAGTCAGATACATCAGGAAAGGGAAGGGCAGGAACATTACAAAGTGAACCAGCTTGTCCGTGGGGATTCCCAGAATCTTCCTCTGAACGTGAGGAAGGTTCTGAAGGGTGGAGAAACACAGGTATAACACCGCGGCCAGATATATCAGCAGCAGTATTCCAAAGAATATCCTAGTACCTTTCTTCATTTCCTACAGGGCCTGCATATCGTACAGTTTCTTGTAATAGCCGTCCTTGGCTATCAGCTGGTCGTGGTTGCCGCGCTCCACTATGCGGCCTTCGTCCATCACAATGATCTCGTCCGCATTCTTGATGGTGGAGAGCCTGTGCGCAATGGCCAGCGTAGTGCGGTTGCTCATAAGCCTTTCCAGGGCCTCCTGCACGGCGCGCTCGGACTCCGTGTCCAGGGCGGCGGTGGCTTCGTCCAGGATAAGGATGGGAGGGTTCTTGAGCACCGCCCTGGCAATGCTTATCCTCTGCCTCTGGCCTCCGCTGAGCTTTATTCCGCGGTCGCCTATGTTGGTGTCATATCCCTCTTCCTTCTCCATTATGAAGTCGTGCGCGTTGGCAATCTTGGCCGCCGCAATCACTTCCTCGCGAGTAGCGTGTTCCACACCAAATGCTATGTTGTTGAATATTGAGTCGTTGAACAGGATAGGATCCTGGTTCACATTGCCCATAAGCGAGCGCAGGGACGCTATCTTTACCTTTCGTATGTCCTTCCCATCAATGCTGATGCAGCCTCCGGTAATGTCATAGAAACGCGGAATGAGGTCCGCCAGCGTGGATTTTCCCGCGCCGGAGGCGCCCACTATAGCTATGGTCTTGCCTTTCTCTATTTCAAGGTTGATGTCGCTCAGCACGTCGCGGCTGCCGTCAGGATACCTGAAAAATACCGATTCAAAGCTGATGCCCTTGTCCAGGCCGTGGATCTCAACCGCGTCAGGAGCATCCTGGATGGGATTACCGCTCTCCAGTATCTTGTTGATCCTCTCCATTGAAGCCATACCCTTGGGGATGCTGTAAGCCGCCTTGGAGAGGTCCTTTATAGGGGCGATGATGCTGTACAGGATCACCATAAAGAATATGAAGGTTGGAGCGTCAATTGGGGCGTTGTCCTTGAGGATGAGGCTTCCGCCGAACCACAGCACCACCGCAATCATAAATGTTCCGAGGCACTCGCTGACAGGATGCGCGGAAGCCTGCCTTGTTGCCACGCGGCTGGTCTTTATGCGCATATTGTCGATGATGCCAAGGAAGCGCCTGCTCATCTTCTTCTCCGCCAGGAAAGCCTTTATCACGCGCAGGCCGCCCAGCGTCTCCTCCACCTGGCTCATCGTGTCGCTCCACAGGGCCTGCGCCTCAAGCGACTGTTCCTTGAGCTTGCGCCCGATGGCTCCCATAAGCCACAGCATCACCGGGGCGAAGACTATGGTGAACAGCGTCAGCTGCCAGGAGATGATGACCATTGCGGCAAAATATCCTATTATGAGGATGGGATTCTTGACGAACATATCCAGCACGCCGGTGACTGAATTCTCCACCTCCTGAACGTCTCCGCTCATTCGGGCTATGATGTCGCCCTTGCGCTCCTGTGAGAAATAGCCTATGGGCAGGGAAAGGATCTTGTCGTAGATCTTCTTGCGCATATCCTTTACCACGCCGGTCCTTATGGGGATCATCACTGCCGATGCGCCAAAGTAGCAGGCGGTCTTGAACACTGTCATCACGCACAGGAAAAGGCACAGCAGAAGAAGCGTCCTGGAAGCCCCGTGGCTGCCTGTGAACTGCGCCACATAATAATACAGGTTGTTGATAAGCGCCTGGCTGTCAAATGCTTTTACCTGATCCCAGGGAATGAGCGTGTACTCCTTGCCGTCCATATTGAACAGCATCTTGAGTATGGGCATTATCATACTGAAGGAGAACAGGTTGAATATCACTGAAAGGATATTCAGCAACACGCTCCACCACATATATTTCCGGTAGGGAGCCACATACTCCCTGAGCATTTTCCAAAAAGCTTTCATCTTTGTGTCTATAAGTCGAACAGTCTGGAAGGCAGCTGCCGCGGGAGCACCACCAGGCGCACGTCACGCCTGCCGATGGCGTCCAGCGCCTCCCTGGTGCATCTGTGAGCCTCGGCGGGGGTGTTGTTGTTCTCGCTCAGGTGGCACAGGAACACGTTCCTGAGCCCCGGATGCGAGAACTCCCTGACCGCCTCCGCGCACTTGGCGTTGCTCAGGTGGCCGTATCCGTTCCTGATACGGTCACGGAGCACCTTGGGGTAAGGGCCGTGGTCCAGCATATAATCGTCAAAATTTGACTCTATGATCACGGTGTCGGCGGTTGCGGCGTATTCCAGCGCCGTGGCTTCCGCCTTACCTGCGTCTGTCATTATCACTACTGTGTAGTCCGCTATCTTTATGCAGTAGCCAACCGTCTGTGTGGCGTCGTGCGGAACTACAAAATACTTTGCCTTTATCCTGCCCGGGACTATCTCCGTCCAGTCCCCGTCATTGAGGACCCTGCGGCAGGAGGCTATGTGCCCTTGAGTGAAAAAGTTGTTCGCAAGGGCCTTGTGCAGGGTTCCGGTGGCATATACCGGCTTCTGCAGATACTTGCAGAAGGACCCCAGGGACCTTATATGGTCCATATGGTCGTGGGTGATGAGCATTGCCTGGAAACACTCCGGTCCAAGGCCTTCCGCCGCCAGCTCGCGTTTGACGCGGCGCAGGCTCACCCCTGCATCTATCAGGACTCCGGCGCTTATGCGGCCGTCTTCTTCCTGTCCCAGGAAATAACAGTTGCCGCAACTCCCGCTGGAGAATGACTTTAATTTAATTGAACCCATCTATTCCTCTTCACAGTATTTCCCTATGACGCTGTATGCATCCGCCACTCCCAGTTCTCCGGCCCTTGAGAGGTCTATGCAGCCTTTCTCCAGGTCTTTGAGGTATATGAGCACCAGGCCCCGGTTGAAATAGGCGTCCGACATATAAGGATACAGCTGTATGGCTTTGTTGTAGTCTTCTATGGCTTCCACCATCTGGGAGGACAGGGTATGCAGGTTGCCCATATTGAAATAAATATACGGGACATCCTGCACTATCTGTGCGGCCCTTTGCATATCGTTGAGCGCGTCAGTGTAATCGTATGTGTGGCTAACCTGGTCCGTGATGCGGGCCCTGGTGGTGCCCTGGTCGTCCATAGTAAGGGTTTGGACGTTGCTCTGGATGGAGTTTATGAAGTCTATCATCTCCGCGCGCAGGACGCCGCGGTTCATATAGTAGAAGGCCCTGTAATACTCTGCATAGCGGTCCCTGGCCGCATCCGTGGGAGCGGCCTGTATGGCGCTGTCAAACCAGGTGAGCGCCGCGTTGTACTGCTTGTTCTGCAGCTCGTACAGTCCTTTTATGAAATAGACTTCCGAGACGGACAGCTGGGCGCTGTCCAGTTTCTCGTACATCCTTGTCTCGAAATCTTCTCCCAGGATGTCTCCCGCCAATTGCTGGCTTGAAACTGCAAGCGGGACGGGGGATTCCGCCAGGAAGCGGTCAATCAGGGAGTGCTCTATCCTGCGCTCCAGGGCGTAGTTGGTGTTGTCCGCCTCCTTTGTGAGGCTGAACTTGTACAATGGCTTGAGCCTTATGTCTATATCCCTGTGCTGGAGCAGTTCGTCGTTGAAGTCTTTCTTGGCGAAATCCGCATCCAGGGCTATCAGGGAGCTGTATTTCTTGGTGGTATCCGCAAATGAGCCCTCGTCCGTCGCGTTCTTTTCCCTGTACTCTCTTACCTTTGCCTGGGCGGTGTCATAGTCCCGTCTTGAGGCAGCAGTGCGTCCCATCATTCCCTGCACGTAAGAGCGGTTCATATACGCCTTTGCAAAGTCCGGGTATAGGTCTATGGCCTTGTCATAGTCCTCAAGTGCATCCTGCCAGCGCTCCATCTGTACAAAGAAGGCGGCCCTGTTGTAGTAGGCGAGCACGTTGTTGGGGTTGATGTTTATAACCCTGTCCATATCGTTCAGGGCGGATGTGTAGTCTCCCACCTGGGCGCTTATGAGACTCCTGTTGTATAAGGTGAGGGCGTTGCCGGGCTCCTGCTCAAGGACCTTGTTGAGGTCACGGACGGCCTCGTTGTAGCGGTTCTGCTCGTAATAGATCAGGGCGCGGTTGAAGAGGGCCAGGGTGCTGGTGGAGTCCAGGCGTATGGCGGAGTCCATATCCTTTAGGGCATCGTCATAGTTCTCCTGCTCGGCATAGAGGCGCCCGCGGCGGATGAAGCCTTCCGGGTCGAAGCGGTCAAGTTCGATGGCCTTGTTGTAGTCGTTCACCGCCTTGAGGGTGTCTCCAAGGAACAGGTAGGAGGCGCCGCGGTTGAGGTAGGCGCCAGGGTCTCGCGGCTCCTGGCGTATGTATTTGTCAAAGTCCTTCACGGCGTTCTCGAACTGCTGTGCAAGGAAGAAGGTTACACCGCGCGAGTAGTAGATGCCGCTGAGGCCGGGACGGAGGTCCAGGGCCTTCTGAAGGTCCGCCAGGGCCTCGTCATATCGGCCGAAGCGGCTCAGGGTGATAGCCCTGTAGTGGTACCCGTTGGTGAAGACGGGATTGATGACCACGGACTGGTTGAAATCCTGATGCGCTCCGCGGAGGTCTCCCAGGTTGTACTTGGCAATTCCGCGGAAGAAGAAGGTCCAGTAGTCCGAGGTGTCAAGCTGGGCAAGTACGTTGAAGTTTTCTATGGCCTGGGCGTATTTGCCGTCGGAAAGAGCGTTTCGGCCCCTGAAATAGAACACGTCCTTGTCGTACTGGGCGAATACCGCCTGTACGGAACATATTACTATGATAAGAGAGAGTAAGGCCCTGCGCATCCTTTCAAGTTTTGCTTGAATTTTATAAATTTGCCATAATTATACAAATATAATCATAAATCAAG
>JAGCYZ010000082.1 GCA_017960545.1 Bacteroidales bacterium | reverse complement strand
CTGTCTTTGTTGGACAGCCTTTATGTTAATAATAAAATATTCTTTTCACTGATGCACATACGATGGCTTGCTGTCCGATTTAGTCAGTCAGTTGCCACCACCAGAAGTATGCACCATTTGTTCTCATATCTGTGAGCAAATTTATGAAAGAAATTTATTAATGCAAATATTTTTTGGATTATTTTATCCCCACCCGGTCAAAAATGTAATTGACATTCTTGAAGTAATAGTCAAGGGTGAAGCATCCGTCAAGCTCCTCCTGCGACAGGAGGCCCATCACTTTGGCGTTGTCCTTGAGGAGGGTGGCGTAATCCAGGCCTTCGCTCCAGGCTTTCATAGCCACGGGCTGTACGGTGTCGTACGCCTCCTCGCGGCTGAGGCCCTTGCCGATGAGCGCGTTCATCACCCTCTGCGCGAAGATCACGCCGTGGGTGCGGTAGATGTTGGCGACCATTGTTTCCGGGAAGACAACCAGGCGGTCCAGGATGCCCATAAAGCGGTTGAGCATATAGTCCAGGAGCTCGGTGGCGTCGGGCAGGATGATGCGCTCTGTGGAAGAGTGCGATATGTCGCGCTCGTGCCACAGGGCCACATTCTCGCCCGCGGTGAGCATATACCCGCGCATCACGCGCGCGCAGCCGCATATATTTTCTGAGCTGATGGGATTGCGCTTGTGAGGCATTGCGCTGGAGCCTTTCTGGCCTTTGCCAAAGGCTTCCTCAACCTCGCGCACCTCCGTGCGCTGGAGGTTGCGCACCTCAAAGGCCATCTGCTCCAGCGTGGATGCTATCACGCTGAGCGTTGCCATATAGTACGCGTGCCTGTCTCTCTGAAGCACCTGGGTGGATATGTTGGCCGATGCTATTCCCAGCTTGCCGCAGACATAGTCCTGGATGAACGGCGGGATGTTGGCAAAATTGCCAACCGCGCCGCTCATCTTGCCGGCCTCCACGCCCGCGGCCGCGTATTTGAAGCGCTCTATGTTGCGCTTCATCTCCTCGTACCACAGGGCCCATTTGAGGCCGAAGCTGGTGATGTCCGCGTGGATGCCGTGGGTGCGGCCAATGCAGGGCGTGTTCTTGAATTCCAGGGCCCTGCGCCTGAGCACCTCCTGGAATGCCTCCAGGTCTTTGAGGAGTATTGCGTCCGCCTGCTTCAGAAGGTATCCGTTAGCGGTATCTACCACGTCGGTGGAGGTGAGGCCGTAGTGGACCCATTTGCGCTCTTCGCCAAGGGTCTCGCTCACGGCGCGGGTGAAGGCCACCACGTCGTGGCGGGTCTGCTCCTCTATCTCCTTTATGCGCTGTACATTGAAGGAGGCGTTGGCCCTGATTTTGGCCACGTCTTCCTTGGGGATTACTCCCAGCTCGGACCAGGCCTCGCAGGAGAGGGTCTCCACCTCAAGGTATGCTGCAAATTTGTTCTCTTCCGTCCAGACTGCCCTCATCGCGGGGCGGGAATACCTTTCTATCATTATTTTTTATTTTAAATATTCGTTAACGTGTTTTTCTATAAGGTCGGCGGAATAGTCGGTTTTCTGGAATTTCTCGCCCGTTATGTGCTCGTACAGCTCAATGTACCGCTCGGTTATTCCATTGACGATTTCAGGGGTCATCTGGGGCACTTTCTGGCCTTCCTTGCCCTGGAATCCGCCGGCCATAAGCCATTCGCGCACGAATTCCTTGGAAAGCTGCTTCTGCCTTTCGCCGCGGGCCTGCCTCTCTTCGTATCCTTCAAGGTAGAAGTACCTTGACGAATCGGGCGTGTGGATCTCGTCCATCAGGTAGATAATGCCGTCTTTCTTTCCGAATTCGTATTTGGTGTCCACCAGGATCAGGCCCTGCTTTGCGGCAATCTCTGTTCCGCGCTGGAACAGGGCTCGGGTGTATTCCTCGAGCTTTTCGTAGTCTTCGCGGCCTACCAGTCCGGATGCTATGATATCCTCTTTGGAGATGTCTTCGTCGTGGCCTTCGCTGGCCTTGGTGGTGGGGGTGATTATGGGCTCGGGGAATTTCTGGTTCTCAACCATTCCTTCCGGGAGCGGTACGCCGCACAAGCTGCGCTTGCCGTCGCGGTACTCCCTCCAGGCGTGGCCTGTGAGGTATCCGCGGATTACCATCTCCACCTTGAAGGGGTCGCAGCGGTGGCCAATTGTTACCATAGGGTCGGGCACGGCTATCTTCCAGTTGGGGAGGATGTCGGCGGTGGCGTCCAGGAACTTGGCCGCTATCTGGTTGAGTATCTGTCCTTTGTAGGGTATTCCTTCGGGCAGGACAACGTCAAATGCGGATACCCTGTCCGTCACTACCATCATTAGGTATTCTCCGAGGTCGTAAACGTCACGGACCTTGCCGGTGTACTTTCCCTTTATCTGAGGGAGGTTGAAGTCTGTCTTTACAACTGCTTTCATAATTTATTCTACTGTAACGCTTTTAGCCAGGTTTCTAGGTTTGTCAACATCAAGGCCCCTTGCGACGGAGGTGTAATAGCCGAACAGCTGGAGAGGGATAATTGCCAGGATGCCGGTAAAGTGCTCGTTCACGCGGGGGATATATACGGTGAAGTCCGCCGTGTCCTCTATCTGGTAGTGGCCTGCGGTGGCTACGGCCATAAGGTACGCGCCGCGCGATTTGCATTCTACCATATTGGATACGGTCTTTTCAAAAAGTCTGTTCTGGGTGAGGATGCCCACCAGCAGGGTTTTGTCCTCGATGAGGCTGATGGTGCCGTGCTTGAGTTCGCCGGCGGCGTAGGCCTCGGAGTGGATGTAGGATACCTCCTTCATCTTGAGGCTGCCTTCCAGGGCGATGGAATAGTCAATGCCGCGCCCTATGAAGAAGGCGTCGTGTGCATTGGCGTATTTGGCGGCGAACCACTGTATGCGCTCCTTGTCTTCCAGGAGGCTTTCGGCCTTGGCGGGGATGGAGAGCAGCTCGCTGATGAGGTTTGCGTATTTGGCGTCGTCCAGCAGGCCGCGCACGCGGGCAAACTGCACCGCTATGGCGTAGCAGGCTGCCAGCTGCGCGCTGTACGCCTTGGTGGTGGCCACGGCAATTTCAGGCCCGGCAAGGGTGTACAGGTTGAAGTCCGCCTCGCGGGCGATGGAGCTTCCAAGCACGTTCACAATGGCAAGCGTCTTGACGCCCAGCGACTTAGCCTCGCGCAGCGCGGCTAAGCTGTCGGCCGTCTCGCCGCTCTGCGAAATAATTATCACCAGGGTTCCGGGGCCCAGGATGGGGCGGCTGTATCGGAATTCGGACGCCAGCTCTACGCCCACGGGGATGCGGGCGATGTCTTCTATGACGTATTTGGCCTGCATTCCAACGTGCCAGGCGCTTCCGCAGGCAACTATCCTGATGTCGGTGATGTCGGAGATCAGCTGGTCCGTGAGGCCGGATGCGCTGAGGTCTATCTTGCCTTCCTTGACAATGGAGTTGAGGGTGTCGCTTATGGCGCGGGGCTCTTCGTGGATTTCCTTAATCATAAAGTGCTCGTAGCCGCCTTTCTCGGCCGCGTCGGCGTCCCAGGTAATCCTTACGGTGTCTTTTTGCAGCTCGTTGCAGTCTATGTCGTAGAAGCTGACGCTGCCTTTGCCCAGGCAGGCTATTTCCATATTGCCCACGTAGTAGATGTCGCGGGTGTATTTGAGGATGGCGGGCACGTCCGATGCCAGGAAGGATTCATCGTCCTTTACGCCTATTATCATTGGGCTGTCCTTGCGGGCGGCCCATACCATATCGGGATAGTCCTGAAAGAGCAGGGCCAGGGCGTAGGAGCCCCTCAGACGCATCATTGTCTGGGAGAGGGCCTGCTTGGGGTCCGGGAATTCGCGGTAGTAGTAATCTACCAGCTTTATGGCTATCTCCGTATCGGTCTGGGAGTAGAAGATGTAGCCGGCCTTGGTGAGCATCTCCTTGAGCTCCTGGTAGTTCTCTATTATGCCGTTGTGGACGCCCACCACGGGGGAGTCTTCCATTTCGTTGCCGGAGATATGGGGGTGGGCGTTTGCCTCGCTGGGTTCTCCGTGGGTGGCCCAGCGGGTGTGGCCTATGCCTATGTTGCCCGGCAGGGCGCGGCCTCCGTCAACTTTTTCGGACAGGATCTTGAGCCTTCCCTTGGCTTTGACTACACTTATCTTTCCGGCATTGTTGCGGACTGCTATGCCCGCGGAGTCGTATCCGCGGTATTCCAGCTTGGAGAGGCATTCAAGCAGGATTGGTGAGGCTTGTCCGTTGCCGTTGTATCCAACAATTCCACACATAAATGTTTATCTTCTTATTATAGCGTCGCGGTCCGGCCCCACGGATATTATGGTTACGGGGCAGCCGGTCTGCTCTTCTATGAATGTTACGTAATCTTTGAATTCGGAAGGAAGTTGGTCATAGTTCCGTATGCCGCAGATGTCGCTTTTCCAGCCCTTGATGGTTTCATAGACGGGTTCTACGTCAACGCCACCATCGTAGGGGTAGCTGTAGATGGTTTCGCCTCCGCGTTTGTAGGAGGTGGCCACCTTTATGGTGTCAAAGCTGTTCAGGACATCAGATTTCATCATTATGAGTTCGGTGACTCCGTTCATCATTACGGTGTATTTGAGGGCTACCATATCCAGCCAGCCGCAGCGGCGGGGGCGCCCCGTGGTGGCGCCGTACTCCTGCCCTTCGCGGCGAAGGAATTCTCCGGTCTGGTCAAAGAGCTCGGTAGGGAAGGGGCCGCTTCCCACCCTGGTGCAGTAGGCTTTGAATATGCCGTAAACCTTGCCTATTTTGCCGGGCGCTACGCCAAGGCCGGTGCAGGCGCCGGATGCCAGGGTGTTGGATGACGTAACGAAGGGATAGGATCCGAAGTCTATGTCAAGGAGCGAGCCCTGGGCGCCTTCGGCTAGGATGGGCACGCCGTTGTCTATATAGGAGTTTACTTCTATCTCGCTGTCTATGAAGGGGAAGCGCTTGAGGTCTTCTACCGCCTGCATCCATTTGGCTTCATATTCGTCCAGATTGAACTCGAAGCCGGGGTACAGCGACAGCATTCCCATATGCTTGTCCTTGAGGGCCTGGTATCTCTGGCGGAAATCCTGGAGCAGAAGGTCGCCGAAGCGGATGCCGTTCCTTCCGGTCTTGTCCATATAGGCGGGGCCTATTCCCTTGAGGGTGGAGCCTATCTTGGATTTGCCTTTGGCGGCTTCGCTGGCGGCGTCAAGCATCCTGTGCGTGGGCATTATGAGCTGGGCGCGGCGCGATATCTTCAGCTTGTGGGTGATGTCTATTCCGGTGGCTTCTATCTGGCGGATTTCTTCCATCAGGATTACGGGATCCACAACTACGCCGTTGCCAATTATGTTCATTGAACCTTCGCGGAATATTCCGGAAGGGACGGTGTGCAGTACAAAGGATTCGCCGTCGAAGTGCAGGGAGTGGCCTGCGTTGGGGCCGCCCTGGAACCTGGCTATAACCTTGTACGCGGGGGTGAGCACGTCAACCACCTTTCCTTTGCCTTCGTCTCCCCACTGGAGACCAAGAACTACGTCAATCTTTTTCATTATTCCCACTCAATTGTTGCCGGGGGCTTGGAGGATATGTCGTAGCATACCCTGTTCACGCCCTTGACCTTGTTGATAATATCATTACTAACTTTCCTTAAGAATTCACGGGGGAGGTCCGCCCAGTCCGCGGTCATTGCGTCGGTGCTGGTGACGGCCCTGAGGGCTACGGCGCTTTCAAAGGTGCGCTCGTCGCCCATTACGCCTACACTCCTGTCGGCCAGGAGGATGACGCCGGCCTGCCATACCTGGTCGTAGAGCTTCCATTCGCGGAGGGCGTCTATGAAGATGGCGTCGGCCTCCTGGAGGGTGGCTACCTTTTCCAGGGTGATGTCACCTATTATGCGCACGGCCAGGCCGGGGCCTGGGAATGGATGCCGCTCTATCAGATGGTGCGGCATCCCCAGCCTGCGGCCCACCTGGCGCACTTCGTCCTTGAAGAGCCACTTGAGGGGCTCGCAGAGTTGGAGCTTCATTGTTTGGGGCAGGCCGCCTACATTGTGGTGGCTCTTGATTACCTTGCCCGTTATGTTTTTGCTTTCTATCCTGTCTGGGTAAATTGTGCCCTGGGCCAGCCATTTGACGCCGGAGATGGCGGAGGCCTCGGCGTCGAAGACTTTGATGAAGTCGGCGCCTATTATCTTGCGCTTCTTTTCGGGCTCGCTGACGCCAGCGAGGTCTTTGAAGAAGCGCTCCGAGGCGTCAACGCCCTTGACGTTGAGGCCCAGGCCGCGGTAGTCGCGCATCACGTTCTCGAATTCGTTCTTGCGCAACAGGCCGTGGTTCACGAAGATGCAGTTGAGGTTGCTGCCGATGGCCTTGTTAAGCAGAACGGCCGCCACGGAGGAGTCCACGCCGCCGCTCAGGCCCAGCACCACTTTGTCGTCGCCCAGCTGCTCGCGCAGCTCGGCCACGGTCTTGTCAATGAAGGAGTCCGCGGTCCATTCGCGGCGGCTCCCGCAGATGTCTATGACAAAGTTCTGGAGCAGCTGGCGCCCTATGAGGGAGTGTTCCACCTCGGGGTGGAACTGCACTCCCCATACGGGGGCCGTGGTGCTCTCGAAGGCCGCGAACTCTACCGTGGGGGTAGAGGCTATGAGCTTATAGCCGGCGGGGATGGCGGTTATGGAATCGCCGTGGCTCATCCACACCTGGCTGTCCTTGGCTATGAATCTGAAAAGGGGGCTCTCTTCGCTGACGAAGCTCAGCGACGCCCTGCCGTATTCCCTTGTGCCGGCGCTCTCTACTTTGCCCCCGTAGGTATAGCTGAGGAGCTGTGCGCCGTAACATATTCCCAGCAGGGGATAGCGGCCAATTATCTGACTGAGATCCGGGCGGAAAGCGTCCTGTGCATATACGCTCAGGGGCGATCCGCTGAGGATTACGCCTATGATGTCGGGGTCGTTTGCGGGGAATTTGTCGTAGGGGAGGATTTCGCAGAAGGTGCCCAGTTCCCGGACCCTTCTTCCTATGAGTTGAGTCGTCTGTGAGCCGAAATCTAGTATGATGATCTTTTGCATTGGCTTTACCGGCTTATCCAATCTACAAATGTATCAAAAAATACCAAAAATCCGACCCCCTCACCCCCTACTTTTTCCTATTTTCTCCACCCCCTCCGTTAGCCTCTCCATCAGCCCCTCCGTCATCCTCTCCGTCACCCTCTCTGTCACCTTCTCCGTCACCCTTCCCGTCACCTTCTCCGTCACCCTCTCTGTCACCTTCTCCGTCACCTTCTCCGTCACTCCCTCCATCTTTCCCGTTGTTGGGAGGTGGTACCTGGAAAACCTTCCGCTTCGCTCCATCCCGTCTGGCGCAAGCGCCATCCACCCGTTCACGAGGCCACGGGCGGCCACGGGTTTTCCACGCACCACATCCCAACTCCTCCCCGTGTGCAAAACCACCCCTTTTTGCACCCCGCCCCTCCCTTTTCCCCACTCCCGTGTGCAAAACCGCCCCCTTTTGCACCCCGCCCCTCCATCTTTCCCGTTGTTGGGAGG
>JAGCYZ010000081.1 GCA_017960545.1 Bacteroidales bacterium | reverse complement strand
ATCCCTTGGCGTTGAACTTGATTGCAACCTGGCCTCCGGCAAGGT
This sequence comes from Bacteroidales bacterium, assembly GCA_017960545.1. Taxonomy (GTDB): domain Bacteria; phylum Bacteroidota; class Bacteroidia; order Bacteroidales; family UBA932; genus Cryptobacteroides. The sequence goes on along the minus strand of JAGCYZ010000081.1, from coordinate 29,874 downwards.
TGGAGATCCTGGTAGGAATGAAGTTGGGGGATACCCAGCGTCCTGAAGGGTCCTCGAACATCTTCTGGGTCTCACGGTAGATGGTCTCGAATCCTCCGATTCCGGAACTGATGTAAACGCCAAGGCGGAAAGGATCTATGTTCTGGCCTTCGCCTTCCTGGGCGCTGAGGCCTGAGTCCTGCATCGCCTGCCAGGCGGCTGCCATAGCGTAGATGGTAAACTTGTCCTGTTTGCGGCAGAACGGCTTGTCCATTCCGTAATCCTCGGGATTGAAATCCCTGATCTTGCCTCCAATCTTTACCTCAAGCTGGTCTGTTGGGAACTCATTTATATAATCTATGCCGCAGACTCCGTCAAGGAGATTCTGCCAAAATGTTTTAACGTCATTTCCGACAGGGGTGATGGCCCCCAGTCCGGTAACTACTACTCTTTTATTCATAAGGGTATGGTTATAGTCTAAAACACAAAGTTAGTAAAAATTAATATATTTGTATATGTTTTCACTGAGCGGCAAGGTCCCCGGTTACCTCCTGGGAAAGTATCAGATGACGGCGATAGTGGTATTCACCCTATTGTTCGCCGCGGTCTTCCTGCTGCTGTCAGCTCCCTTTTCCGGAAACACGTTTTTCCTCCTTGCCTCGCTCATCATAGTCCTGAGCCGGCTTATACTGTATAAAATCAGCAAAAGGAGTGCCCCCACGTATCTCAAGTACATAATCTGGTGTGTCGTCGAGGCCATTCTGGTAAGCCTCCTCTACGTATTCCTTCAGGGCAGGCAGGACTATCTTCCACTGTTGGGCGATACCCTGGCCAAGGCGGTATTCGCCCTGGCGCCGCCGCATATTATAGCAGCGCTGTATTTTTCCCTTCAGGAGAAGGACAACGTGATAAGGCTTATGAACTATGGCAACGTGGTCACTGACGAGACCTACACGGCCCAGAACAGCCAGAAGATAACCCTCTTTGACAACAACGGGGTAATGAAACTCTCCGTAACGGCCGCAAACCTGTATTTCATAGAGTCCGATGACAATTACATCAAGGTATGGTACCGTGACAATGACGGCCTGATGAAACAGTATATGCTCCGCTGCAAGCTCAAGACCGTGGAAGACAGCTTTGCGGACAGCGACCTTGTGCGCTGCCACAGGCAGTACATTGTCAATATGGCCCACGTCTCAATGCTCTACCGCCTTAAGGATTCCTATGAACTCCGCCTGGACATAGAGGGACTGGACCCCATCCCCGTGACAAAGACCTACGAGTCCGGCGTCCTCTCCCGCTTCAATTCACGGTAGCATACGGTATAATCTATTTTTTACGGTTTTTCTTTTTGGTGCGGAGGCGGCCGTAGCTTTCTACAAGCAGCTCGTCGGCCATTATGCCCCTGATTGCAAGGGCGTCAAGGGCTGAGGCTATCAGGGGAAGGATTGCCGTGAACTTGAATACTACTCCGTCAGGAGCATTGAAGTACTTGAAGCCAAGCCAGATCTGGAATCCGAGGAGCAGCAGGCAGGCTATCACCGCCACACGTATCTGAAGCCCGCGGTGCTTGAAAAGGACTAGGGCAAGGAAGTTGGCCAGCGCAATGGAGATCATCAGGCAAAGGAAATACACGTTGTCCGTGAAGTAGATGTTCTCTGTAGCACCTCCGGTGCCTATGGCAACTGCCAGTGGAATGAAGAAAAGGGCCGCTACTATGCCGCAGGCCAGGGCAAGATATAGGGTTTGGATTCTCTGCCACATAATGTAGTCGTTTAAGCGCCGTAAAAATAGGAAAAATACGCTTAAAATGCTATTTTTGTTATCCACACAATTAAGACACGCTGTTATGAGAATACCTGAATCTGAACTGATAATCCACGCCGACGGGTCGGCGTTCCATCTCCATATGAAGCCGGAGCAGCTGGCAGACAACGTTATAGTGGTAGGAGACCCTGCCAGGGTTGATATGGCCGCAGCATATCTTCAGAACATTGAGTGCCGCAACGCCTCCAGGGAGTTCGTCTCCATTACCGGATGGTACAATTCCAAGAGGATCACCATCCTGTCCACAGGAATAGGCACGGACAACATAGACATTGTAATGACTGAACTGGACGCCCTGGCAAATGTAGATTTCACCACCCGCGAGGTAAAGCCTGAGCACCGTACCCTCAACGTGCTGCGCATAGGCACCTGCGGCGCCATCCACGGCGATATCCCGTTGGGCGCATATATCTTCTCCATCTATTCCGTGGGCTGCGACGGCCTTTTGAACTGGTATGCAAACAGGGACAACGTCAGCAACCTTGATATGGAAAAGGCTTTCTGCAAGCACGTGCACTGGGACAAGCATCTCCCTGCTCCGTACTTCATCAAGGCTTCGGACTATATGATTGAAAAGTTCGCGGACTGCACCGTTCCGGGAGTCACCATATCCGCAAGCGGATTCTATGGCCCTCAGGGCAGGGTGGTGCGTCTGCCCCTGGCAATGCCCAATATGCTGGAAGACATTGAATCTTTCCGCTACGGAGAGTACCGCATAACCAATTTCGAGATGGAGGGTTCCGCCCTTGCCGGCCTTGCAAAGCAGTTGGGACACAATGCGGGAACGGTGTGCTGCGCCATAGCCAACCGCTATCTCAAGAGCAGCAACACAGATTACCAGCCTTACATAGGGGGATTGATAAAACTGTCCCTTGACAAGCTTCTGGGATAACTATTTGTAAAGGTCAGCCGCGGTTGCCCTGGCCCAGGAAGGAACGGGAATGGTAGGATCGTCGATCATTGAATCCACGATCCTTTTCTGTTTCTTCATCACGTTGGTTTCCAGGAACTTGATCTCGTCCGGGAAACTGATTATCATATTGTTGGCAATCTCGTGGCCGTGGCCCTTGAACCTGAGGACGTTGATGCTGTAGCCCTGGTTGAGGAACTCTTTTGCCAGGGTGTTGGTGCCGGCGAAAGCCAGGTTGAGGAACTTTATGCGGTTGTATGGAACCAGCTTGTCGTCCGTGCCGTGGAGCAGGAGGGTGGGGGCCGGTTCCGTCTTGTACTTGGGGAGGCCTTCGTCAGAAAAGATGGCTCCGCTGAACGACATTACGCCTGCGAAACGGAAGTCTGCCGGAAGCACCTGGGCGAAAGAGGTCCTGTTGCAGAGTTCCCAGTCCGCCTGAAGGGCGGTGATGGCGCCGGCGGATGATCCGCTTATCACAATGTTGTCCCGCTGTACGCCCAGTTCGTCGGCATTGTCCAGGATGAAGTTGACTGCGCTGTACAGGTCCTCCATTGCCATATGTATGGCATTGGCAAGCACCTTTGTATTTGAGACCCCTACGTTCTTTGCTCCCTTGAGCCCAAGGCGGTAATCTATGGAGAAAACCCTGTAGCCGTTGTCGGACAGCATCTTGAACCAGGGGAGATAGGCCTTGTTGTCCCTTTCGCCGCCAATGAAGCCGCCTCCGAACACAAAGATTAGGGTGGGCTTTGCCACTCCGTCAATGGAGGTGACGCTGCCCGGTGCCGGGTTATAGACATCCATAAACAGGTTGCAGGTGTCCCTTTGGGCGAACATTATGGTTCCGGACGGCTCTATTGCCTTTTCCTGTTCCTGGGCAAATGATACGGAGCAAAACGCCACAAAGGCGGTTGCTATGGCGATAATTCTTCTAGAAAGTTTCATTTTAACTGTAGATTTTAGGTTTCCCTATGACTATGTGTATGATGCGCTTTGGCGGCACGGGAGCGGATTCAGGCTTCTTCTGGACGGGGGCGTTGTCCCTCAGGTATGCTGCTATTGCCTCACGGTCAATTCCTTCAATGTCAAGGTAAGTCTTGCAAACGGTCCCGGTGCTGCGGCTTATGGCCAGCAGCAAATGCTGTGCCCTTGCCTGGAAATCGCCAAAGGAGGACGCCTCCAGGAGGCTCATATTGAGGGTGTTGCGGGCTTCACGTGAGAATATCAGCTTGGTCTCTTCTGAATACGGGACGCTCTGGCGCTTGAAGATCTGAGACTCCACGAACAGCTTGAAATCCGCCAGGTCTATGCCAAGGGCGGTGAGGGCGCTGCAGGCGGGATTGTCCCCCGCGCGCAGCAGGCCGAGCAAAAGATGGTCAGTGCCTATCTCATAGGCGCCGGTGCGCATAGCCTCTTCCCTGGCGTAGTTCAATATGCGGTTCAGTTCGTCTGATACGTGCATTTCCATCACAAACAAAAATAGGAAAAATAATCTCAGAAATGTCGATTTTTTTTGTTAAATTTGCGTGTTTATATATAAGATATGGCAGAAGAAAACATCATAGAACATAATCACGGCTATATAGAACCTGTAGAGATAGATCACGAGATGCGCACGGCGTATATCGACTATTCAATGTCGGTTATCGTCTCCAGGGCGCTTCCTGACGCAAGGGACGGCCTCAAGCCTGTGCAGAGAAGGGTTCTGTTCGGTATGGACGGGATGGGCCTGAGATATCAGGGAGCCACCCGCAAGTCCGCCGGAGTAGTGGGTGACGTGCTCGGAAAATACCATCCTCACGGAGATTCCAGCGTATATGATGCAATGGCCCGTCTTGCACAGTGGTGGAACCAGAGATATCCCCTCATATTCGGCCAGGGTAACTTCGGAAGTATGGACGGCGACCCCGTTGCCGCAATGCGTTACACTGAGGCCAAGCTTGAAAAAATAACGGAAGACGTCCTTGCGGACCTTGACAAGGATACGGTAGATATGCAGCTCAACTATGACGACCGTCTTGAAGAGCCCACCGTCCTCCCTACCAAGGTTCCCCTGCTGCTGCTCAACGGTTCGTCCGGAATCGCTGTGGGTATGGCAACCAATATGGCCCCCCACAACCTTGGGGAGTGCTGTGACGCCATTTGCGCATACATTGACAACCCGGACATCACCACTGAGGAACTGATGCAGTACATCAAGGGACCGGATTTCCCTACAGGAGGCATCATCCAGGGCCGCCAGGGCATCATAGACGCTTATGAGACCGGCCGCGGCAGGGTAGTGGTCCGCGCAAAGACGGAAATAGAGGAGCTGGACAACGGACGCGAGGTCATCGTAGTCACTGAAATCCCTTATATGGTGAACAAGAGTGACATGATCAAGCGCATAGGAGAGATGGTGGAGGACAAGAAGCTTGAGGGCATTTCGGACATAAGGGACCTCTCTGCAAAGGGAGAAGTCCGCGTGGAGTTCTTTGTCAAGAAAGACGCCAACGCAAGTGTCGTGCTCAACACGCTCTTCAAATACACCGGCCTTCAGTCCAGTTTCGCCATCAACAACGTGGCGCTGGTCAAGGGACGTCCCCGCACGCTGTCGCTCAAGGATATGCTGGCCTGCTTCGTGGATTTCCGCCACGAGGTTGTGGTGCGCCGCACCCGTTTCGAGCTTGACAAAGCCCAGAAGAGGGCCCACATCCTGGAGGGACTGCTCAAGGCAATTGACGTAATTGACGAGATAATAGCGATAATCAAGAGGTCCAGGAGCGTTGACGAGGCCAAGGCCGAGCTCATCGCCGCCTTCGGCTTCTCTGAGATCCAGGCCGCAGCCATCGTGGAAATGAGGCTCCGCCAGCTCACCGGACTCGAAAAAGAACGCCTCCAGGCGGAGTATGACGACCTTGAAAGATTCATCGCCCGCTGCCAGGAGATCCTTGCCAGCGAGACCGAGCAGATGAACATCATCAAGGCGGAATCCATGGAGATGAAGGCCAAGTACGGAGACCCCAGGCGCACTGAGATCACGATGAGCGCAGAGGAATTCAATCCCGAGGACTTCTATGCCGACGACGACGTTGTCATAACCATCTCCCACCTGGGTTACATCAAGCGCACCCCTCTCACGGAGTTCCGCACCCAGAACAGGGGCGGCGTGGGCGTCAAGGGCGGAGCCACCAGGGACGAAGACTTCATAGAGCATATCTATGTGGCCAATATGCACTCCACAATGCTCTTCTTCACCCAGAAGGGACTCTGCTACCGCCTCAAGGTTTACGAGCTGCCGGAAGGCACCCGCTCTTCAAAGGGCCGCGCAGTACAGAACCTGCTTACGATAGATGCTGACGACAGCATCAAGACATACCTGAACGCCAAGTCCATAGAGGACCCTGAATATACTTCAAGCCACTTCGTGACCCTGGTTTCCAGGAACGGAATCATAAAGAAGACTTCGCTGGAGGCATATTCCAACAAGCGCAGCCGCGGCAAGGGCATCATAGCCCTTACCATCAAGGAGGGCGACGCCCTGCTTGACGCGGTGCTCACCAACGGTGCGGAGCAGATTATGATCGCATCGCGCGAGGGCCGCTGCGTCCGCTTCGAAGAGAGCGGACTCCGCGAGCTGGGCCGCAGCGCTTCCGGCGTCAAGGGCATCAATATTGACGAGGGTGACGAGGTGATTGGCGTAATCACATACGACCCCGCCGCAGAGGATGCCTCCCAGCACACCGTGCTTGTCGTGAGCCAGAACGGATTCGGCAAGAGGTCCAATCCGGAGGACTACAGGCTCACCAACAGGGCGGGCAAGGGAGTGACCACAATGAACGTCACTGAAAAAACTGGCAAGGTTGTTGCCATAAAGAACGTGACGCCGGCTAACGACCTTATGATAATAACCCAGTCCGGACTCACTATCAGAATGAGTGTCAAGGACATACGGGAAACAGGAAGGGCCGCGCAGGGAGTTAAGCTGATAAACATCAGGGAAGGGGACAGCATAGCTGCAGTGTCAGCCGTAGCGGCTTCCGAGCAGGAAGAAACCCCAGCCGCTGAAATTAATGACATAGAAAGTAGTAATTAATCACAACATTTTTAGCATTATGAAAAGAATTCTTATCACATTAGCAATGATCGCCTCCGTGATGGTTGGCTATGCTCAGCCTAGAGGTGGTGGCGCCCCCAGGGGCGGAGCCCCGGGCGGAGGCCCTGCAGGTGGCGCAGCTCGTTTCACTGCAGCCGTAGAGGCGGCAGAGAAGGATGCAGCCGATGCCAAAAAGGCTACTAAGCTTGCTACATGGACAAAACTGGGAGAAGCTTATATGTCTGCATATAACGCTTCTGCAGGTGACGGTTGGCTCGGAGCTTCAGCTCAGGACCTTACCCTCATCCTCAGGAATGCAAGGCCTACTTCTCAGGAGCAGGTAACTGTAAACGGCCAGAGCCTGACCAAGTCAGCCTACGGCGCATACAATTACTATACAAACGAGATCGGAAACCTTGTTGCAATGGAGGTAGTACGTCCGGCAGTTCCTGACGCTTTGTGGAAAGCCGCAGAGGCTTACAAAAAAGCAGCTGAACTGGATCCCAAGGGTTCCAAGAGCAAGGATCTCACCGCCGCTATGAGCAAGATCATTGACAAGTTCAATGACGAGGCCTTCAGCTACTACACCCTTGGCAAGATGGCAGACGCCAGCACAAGCTTCGAGAGGGCAGGTGAGGTTTCAACCTGGGCTCCTTACAACAAGCCGGATGGCGATATGTTCTACAGCGCAGGTTATACCGCATATGAGGCAGAGAACTACAGCCGTGCTAAGACATTCCTTGAGAGGTGCCTCGCAATGGATTATTACAAGGACGGCGAAGTTTATGCTAAGCTTGGCGAGACCTATGGTAAGCTTGGTGATATGGACCTTATGAAGAAGACCCTCGAGGACGCTTTCCAGAAGTTCCCTGAGAGCCAGGGTATCCTCGTAAGCCTTATCAACTACTACCTGGCAGAGCAGGCAGATCCTAACAGGCTGTTCGAGCTTATCTCCGCAGCCAAGGCAAAGGATCCTAACAATGCTTCACTTTACTACGTAGAGGGTAACATCAACAAGGAGCTCGGAAACATTGACGCAGCCGTTAAGAGCTACGAGAAGAGCGCCGAGGTTAACCCTAACTACGAGTTCGGTTATATTGGAGAGGGAATGATGTTCTACGACCTTGCAGTTGAGACTCAGGAGAAGGCTCAGGAAGAGCTTGACGATACCAAGTACGCTGCCCTCGTAGAGGAATTTGAGCTTTACCTCAAGTCCTGCATCGAACCTTTCGAGAAGGCTTTCGCAATCACCAAGGACGAGGAGCTTAAGGTCAGCATCGCTGAGTACCTTAAGAACGCTTGCTTCCGCTTCCGTGAGGAGGCTGGTGACTACCAGGCCAAGTACGACAAATACAACGCGATAGTTAACGCCGCTGAATAATATTATTCATCAAAGGCCTTCACTATCTTGGTGACCAAGGGGTGTCGCACAATATCTTCATTGTCAAATGAGATGACTGCGACACCCTTTATATTTTCCAGCAGCGAGATGCCTTTGAGCAGCCCGCTGTCTTCTTTTTTAGGGAGGTCCACCTGAGTGGCGTCGCCGGTGACAATGAATTTTGCATCGTTGCCCATACGGGTGAGGAACATCTTGAGCTGGCCCATATTTGTGTTCTGGGCTTCGTCAAGGATTACGCAGGCCCTGTCAAGGGTGCGGCCGCGCATATAGGCCAGCGGGGCTATCTGGATGGTGCCGTCGGCCATGAATTCCTGGAGTTTGCGGGAAGGGACCATATCGCCCAGGGCATCGTAAAGAGGCTGGAGATAGGGGTCCAGCTTGTCCTTGAGGTCTCCGGGGAGGAAGCCGAGGCGCTCGCCCGCTTCAACGGCGGGGCGGGTGAGTATGATGCGCTTGATTTCCCTGTTCTTGAGGGCGCGTACCGCGAGGGCGATGGCAACATAGGTCTTACCCGTTCCGGCCGGGCCTACGGCAAATATCAGGTCGTTCTCGAAGTAAGCCTTGACCATCTTCTGCTGGTTGGCGTTCCTTGCCCTGATGGCCCTGCCGTCCGTTGAATGCACTATGACGGCGTCACCGTTGAGGAGGAACTTTTCAGGGGAGTTCTCCCCGTCAAAGATGTCTTCCACGTCATAGATGGTGAGGCTTTTCTTGATGTGGCACAGGCGGATGAGTTCGTTCAGCTTCATCCCGAATTCTTCTATCTGGGACGGGCTTCCGTCCAGGATTATGTCGGTTCCCCTGGCCGTTACTTTGAGTCCTGGGAAATAGCTGCAGAATTCTTCAAGGATCTTGTTTCCGGCGCCGTATAATTCTATAGGCTCTACGTCTTCCAGTTTAATGGTCTTCTTCATACGCAGGCAAATATAGAGTTTTTTTCTCACGCAAAATAATTAACTTTGCAAGTTATGAGAGTATTACGTTTCCTGGCATTCCTTTCCGCCCTCTGCGTGGCCGTCAGCTGTGATTTTATGCGCACGGTTGCGGGGCGTCCCACAACCGCCCAGTTGCAGCGGATGCTTACGGAAAAGCAGGAGAGCGAGGAACGTGCAAGGCAGGAAGCGGAACTGCGTGCGGAGCAGGAACGCCTGAGGGCTTACCAGGCGGATTCCCTGGCCGCAGTCCAGACTCTTTCCGAGATAGATTTCCTCAAACTCACTGAGCTTAATGTCCGTATAGTCAGCGAGTTGCCAGCCAGATACAACGTGGTGCTGGGCGCTTTCTCAAGCGCCGATAACGCACAGAACCTTGTCAGTGCGGTCAAGGCCGCAGGCTACAACGCATCTCCGTACCAGTATAGAAACGGGAAGACAGGGGTGGTGGCCTGCAGTTCGGACAGTTTTGTAGAATTGGGCAAGTCTTTTGCTAAACTCCGGGAAGAGAAATTCTGCCCGGCGGACGCCTGGGTGCTTGTAAATGAATGATATTATGAAAAGGATCCCGTTAGCAATTCTTGCCTTAACCCTGACCATCCCCCTCAACGCCCAGTTTATGGGCGGCTCGTATAAAGACCTTGAAGACAGCGAAACCGTATCCGCGCTCAAAGAGCACATCGCCTTCCTGTCCTCCACTTTCCTGGAGGGGCGTGCGCCCGGGTCGGAAGGTGAACTGGAGGCCGCCATTTATCTGACGGAGGTCTTTGACAAATACGGCCTGGACGTGCTGTCCGGTCCGGAAGGCGATACCTTTGGCGTGATGCAGGAGTCCGGGGACACCCTGACCTCCCGCAACGTCATCGCATACATCCCGGGTTATGACGCCAACCTCAGGAACAATTACATTGTGATTGGCGCGCGCCTTGACAACATAGGGACTTCAATGATGACCGTGGACGGGGAATCCCGCAAGAATATCTACTACGGAGCCAACGGAAACGCATCCGGCGTGGCAATCCTGGCGGAACTGGCAAAGAGGCTGAGCACCAATGCATTGCTTATGCGCCGTTCCGTACTGCTGGTAGGCTTTGGAGCCTCCACGCAGTCCTATGCCGGCGCGTGGTATTTCCTCAACCGCGCCTTCACCGCAACGGACAGGATTGACGCGATGATCAACCTGGATATGCTTGGCACCGGCAACCGCGGATTCTACGCCTATACAAGTTCGAATGCCGATATGAACGCCCTGCTTCAGAGCGTCAACACGGCACTCCACCCAATAGTGCCGGAACTGACTTCCGCGGAGCCATTCGCATCGGACCACAGGGCCTTCTACGACAAGGAAATTCCTTCCATCTATTTCACAACTGGAAGATATCCTGAGTGGAGTTCCGTGCGTGACACGCCCTCGCTGCTGGACTATGACAATATGGAAAGGGAGCTGGAGTACATATACAACTTCTCCGTTTCCCTGATCAACGGTCCCAAGCTGCTTTTCCGCCCGGAAGCGAACACCGGAAAGACGCTCACGCCAACGGTGATACCTTATTATGACTGCACCACAAAGCCGTCTTTCCTTAACAGCTATGACCCCAAGGTGTTCCTGGAGCAATGGGTTTACAAATACCTCAAGTATCCCGACGAGGCCGTGAACAACGGTATCCAGGGCCAGGTGCTAGTAGGATTTGTCATTGACGAGAAAGGGAAGATTACGGACGTCCAGGTTCTCAAGGGAGTGGATGAACTTTTGGACCAGGAGGCCGTCAGGGTTATTTCCGCATCCCCAACGTGGAAACCCGGCACCCTGAATGGAAAGAAGATAAAGGCTTCAATGAGCCTCTATGTGGAATTCAGACTTGAAAGAAGATAAAGAACGATATATGGAGTACGATTTTAAATCAATTGAAAAGAAGTGGCAGGCTTACTGGGCCTCACAAAAGACCTTCAAAGCCGTCGTGGACGAATCCAAACCTAAATTCTATGTCCTGGATATGTTCCCGTATCCGTCCGGAGCGGGCCTTCACGTTGGCCACCCCCTGGGTTATATTGCAAGTGACATTTTCTCCAGATACAAGCGCCTCAAGGGATTCAACGTCCTGCATCCTATGGGATATGACGCCTTTGGCCTTCCGGCCGAGCAGTATGCCATCCAGACAGGCCAGCACCCGGAGATAACCACCACCAACAATATCAACCGCTACCGCCAGCAGCTGGACAGGATAGGCTTTTCATTTGATTGGGACAGGGAAGTACGCACCTGCGACCCCAAGTACTACAAATGGACCCAGTGGGCGTTCCTCAAGATGTTCGACAGCTGGTACGACCCGGCACAGGACAAGGCCCGCCCTATAAGCGAGCTCATAGAGAAGTTCACCACCACCGGATACGATGGCGTTACGCCTGAAAAGTGGGCTTCCGCATCGGAAAAGGAGAAATCAGACATCCTTATGGGCTACCGCATCGCCTACCAGGGAGAAACTGCTGTGAACTGGTGCCCCAAGCTTGGTACCGTCCTTGCCAACGATGAGGTCAAGGAAGGACTTTCAGTACGCGGCGGCTATCCCGTGGAGCAGAAGAAGATGACCCAGTGGCAGCTCAGGGTAAGTGCCTATGCCGAAAGGCTTCTCAAGGGCCTTGACACCATTGACTGGACGGATTCCCTCAAGGAAATGCAGCGCAACTGGATTGGCAAGTCGGAGGGTACCGAGATGGTATTCAACACCATATGCGGAGACAGGCAGATGCCCATCACCATCTTCACCACCCGTGTAGATACCGTCTTTGGCGTGACCTTCATGGTACTTGCCCCGGAGAGCGATCTGGTGCCTAAACTCACCACCCCTGAGCAGAAAGAGAAGGTGGACGAGTACCTTCAGTACGTCAAGAAAAAGACCGAAAGGGAAAGGATTGCGGAGACCAGAACCGTTACCGGCGTGTTCGCAGGCTCTTATGCCATCAATCCCCTTACAGGCGATAAGGTTCCTATCTGGATTTCCGAGTATGTCCTTGCCGGTTATGGAACCGGTGCTATAATGGCGGTTCCGGCCCACGACAGCCGTGACTACGTGTTCGCAAAGACATTCAATCTGCCAATAGTTCCAATTATCGAGGGCTGCGACGTATCCGAGGAGAGTTTCGATGCCAAGGAAGGAAAGATGTGCAACTCCGGTTTCCTGAACGGCCTTGACGTGAAGGAAGCCATAGAGGCTGCAAAGGACTACGTGGAGGCCAACGGCCTTGGCCGCCGCAAGACCAACTACCGCCTCAGGGACGCCATCTTCTCCCGCCAGAGATACTGGGGAGAGCCGTTCCCTATCTATTACAAGGATGGAATACCAACCCCCGTCCCAATGGACAAACTTCCGTTGGAACTGCCTGAAATCAGCGAATTCAAGCCAACAGAGGCAGGAGAGCCGCCTCTTGCAAGGGCAAAGGACTGGACCTTTGAGGGATATCCCCTGGAGAAGAGCACTATGCCGGGCTTTGCCGGTTCCAGCGCTTACTACCTCAGGTATATGGATCCTGATAACGACCAGGCGCTTGTAAGCGAAAGGGCGGACAAGTACTGGCGCGACGTTGACCTGTACATTGGCGGAACAGAGCACGCTACCGGCCACCTCATCTACTCCCGTTTCTGGAACAAGTTCCTCTATGACCTTGGATATGTATGCGAGGCGGAGCCGTTCAAGAAACTTATCAATCAGGGTATGATCCAGGGCCGTTCCAACTTCGTTTACCGAATTGTGAACACCAACAAGTTCGTGTCAGCGGGCCTCAAGGACCAGTACCAGACAACCGAGATCCACGTGGACATCAACCTTGTACGGAACGACAAGCTTGACCTTGAAGGCTTCAAGGCCTGGAGGCCGGAGTTCAACGACGCTGAATTCATCCTTGAGAACGGAGAATACATCTGCGGATGGGCCGTGGAGAAGATGAGCAAGAGTATGTTCAACGTAGTTAACCCGGATGATATCTGCGACACCTATGGAGCAGATACCCTCCGCCTCTACGAGATGTTCCTTGGCCCTCTGGAGCAGAGCAAGCCTTGGGATACAAAGGGAATTGACGGAGTCAACCGCTTCCTCAAGCGCTTCTGGAGGCTCTTCGAGAACCTGAGCGAAGAGAAGGCCAAGCCTGAGGAACTCAAGGTGCTGCACAAACTTATCGGCAAGGAGCAGGAAGATATAGAGAACTTCTCGTTCAACACCACCATAAGCGCATTTATGATTGCGGTGAATGACCTTATGGCGCTGGGATGCAGCAAGAAGGAGATCCTGGAGCCGATGGTAGTGCTCCTGAGCCCGTTTGCCCCGCATATTGCAGAGGAACTCTGGCATATGCTGGGCCACGGGGGCAGCGTCGCGGACGCATCGTTCCCTGAATACATCCCCGCCCTTGCGGCAGAGGACAATGTCATCTACCCGGTACAGTTCAACGGCAAGATGCGCTTCACTGTGGAACTGCCCAAGTCCGCGTCACCCGCCGAGGTGGAGGCATTTGTAAGAGGATATCAGCAAACGGCAAAATACGTAGGAGAACTTAAGATAATAAAGGTAATCGTGGTCCCTGGAAAGATCGTGAACGTTGTTATAAAATAAAGAACTATGAAACGCTCTACAGCCAGATTGATTTGGGAATATCTGGTTCTGACCATCGCCGCTTTCATTTTCGCATTTGCCTGGGAAGGGTTTATGATTCCCAACGGGATGTCTGCGGGCGGAATGATGGGTCTCTGCACCGTTGTCCAATACGCCACCGGAGGGGCGATACCGGCCTCTACGTCGTACATTGTGCTCAACGCCGCCCTTATCCTTGCCGCCGTGCTCCTTATGGGCATCGGCTTCGGCTTCAAGACCATATATTGCATTGCCATATCGTCGCTGGCGATGTCCCTGATATCGTCAACGCCCGCCCTGCACAGTATCGCGGGACAGTTCTTCTATGTGAGGGAATCCCTTGTGATACCTGTCCTGGCAGGAGTGCTGGAGGCTACCGGCCTTGGCCTTATTATCAGGTACGGAGGCAGTACCGGCGGAACGGATATCGTGGCGCTTATGATTAACAAGTACTGGCCGATCTCGCTGAGTACGGTGTTCCTCATTTCGGATTTCGTAATCATATTCCTCATCCTTTTCATCCCTGAAAAGACTTTTGCGGATATGATTTACGGTCTCATAGAGATTGTGGTGTTCACAATGTTCATAGACACCATTGTGGGAGGCCGCCGTTCATCCTACCAGCTTCTGGTATTCTCTGACAAGTACGAGGAGATCGCGGACCATATCATAAACAATATGGACAGGGGAGTGACCCTGCTCAAGGGACAGGGATGGTATACCAAGAGTGACAAGAACGTCCTTCTCATACTCATAAGCCAGAAACAGTTCCCGGCCCTTTCCAAGGTGATCAAAGAAATGGATCCAAGGGCCTTCATATCCGTAACCAACACGCATAACGTTTTCGGAGAGGGCTTTGACGAGATAAAGACGGGCATCAACAGGAAAAAGAAGAATCAGGACACAGATGGAGACTAAGAAAATACTGGTGGGGATAAAGGAATATGTCCTCATAACGCTGGGAATCCTCTGCTATGTGTTGGGATGGACGATATTCCTGGTTCCCAACAACCTTATCGGAGGAGGCGTCACGGGTCTGGCATCCATTGTCCAGTATGCCACTGACGGTGCCGTAAAGATGGGTTATACATATTTCTTCATTAACGCCGGGCTTCTGATAGCCGCACTGTTCGTGCTTGGCAGGAGTTTCGGTGTAAAGACTGTCTATGCGATAATCCTGGCTTCCATAGGCCTTAACGTATTCCAGGGCCTGATCCCGGCCAGCCTCATTAACAACCTTGCGCTTGAGAACGGAAAGCTGATGAGCACCATAATGGGAGGCATTATGGTTGGCGTAGGAATAGGAATGTCCCTGTCGCAGGGAGGCAGTACCGGAGGAACGGATATCATAGCGCTTATTATCAACAAATACAGGAACATATCCCTGGGCCGCCTGATACTGTTGATGGATGTGGTCATCATCCTGTCTTCGCTTGTGGTACCTTCATATACCGCCGAGGGCCAGTTGGTCCCTTTCGTGGAAAAAGTCACCACGGTGGTATATGGTCTGATACTGATTGCCATTATGACTTCAGTCCTGGATATGTATATGGCGGGTTCCAAACAGTCCGTGCAGCTGCTGGTCTTCTCCAAGAAGTATGACCAGATTGCAGACGCCATAACCAGGGACCTTCACCGAGGCGTGACAGTGCTCTCGGGGCAGGGATGGTATTCCAAGGATGATGCTCACGTGCTGGTAGTCCTTACCAGGAAAGCGGACCTCAGCATCCTGCTCCGGTTCATAAAGTCCATCGATCCTGACGCTTTCCTTTCAATAACTTCAGTGTCAGGCGTTTATGGTAAAGGATTTGATAAGATAAGATCATAAAATTTGATTAATTTGTCTTTAGACCCCCGTCGGGAAATACTTCCGGCGGGGTATGTTTTTTATTTTTATAATCAAGAAAAACTATCAACAAATGAAAAACAACTCAGATCCCATCAGGAAAACAATGATTATCGCTTCCTGTATCTTCTTTATCGTAATGTGTGTAATGGATGCCCTTATCTGTGGCCGGAGTTTCTCAAAGTTGAACCTTGCAGCCTGTATCTTGTCTGCTGACACCTTGCTCCTTCTTATCCCTTCCTTCCGGCAGAATCCGGCCTGTCTCTGGTATCTTTCCGGGGTGGCCGTCTTTTCCGGAATCCTTTCTTCAGCGCTCCAGCTTGCCGTTCCCGATGTGGCTGGAATGGCTTTCCGCTTCTTCCTGCCAATGACCGCTGCTGTCGCGGTAACGCAGGCGGATGGCATCCTGCGTACCCTTGACACTTACAAGACAATAAGGCCGCTTTTCAAGAGCTCCCAGGTTATGCGCAATATAGAAGACCGCGCCCGGTTGCAGAAGACACTGGTTTTCTATGTGGCAATGCTTGCCGCCTATGCGCGGCTATGGGGCTTGAGCATCGTCATCCTCCTGGCTCTTTTTATCCTTCAGATGCTCCCGCACAAGAGGTTCGTCCTGCTGCCGCGCCACAAATTCCTTCAGATCCTTGCAATTGTGAACGGCCGCCTGAAGGATAACATAGTTATGGAAGAGGGCGAAGGCAAGGATATGGCGGTCACTTACCGGAGGACGCAGGAGTATATGGAGAGCAACAAACCGTACCTGAATCCATCGCTGTCCCTGGAAAGCCTTGCCAAGGACATCGGCACCAATAAAGTGTACCTGTCAAGGACCATCAACGTGGTGTCAGGCAGTAATTTCTGCCAGTTTGTGAACTATTACAGGGTTCAGTATGCCAAGGAGCTTATGCGTGAGAGCAAGGATAAGAAGATGATAGAAGTGGCTCTGGCATCGGGCTTCAATTCAGTGGTGACTTTCAATATGGCGTTCAAGCTCAATGAAAATCTTACCCCCAGCGAGTGGCTTAGGGAGTATTGTTCGGTGGATTATTAAAAAGGAATGATTATATTAGCAATATCTTAATTAATTCCTATGAAACGTATACTCTTTTTTGCTATTTGCGCAGTTGCATTTTGTGCATGCAACAACGCCAAGGACGAGATTCCAGGCCTTAAGGACTTTATCAAGGACGATTTCAAGATTGGCGTGGCCGTGGGCCCGTACACCCTTCAGGGTGACCAGGCAGAAATGGTCAAGAAGCATTTCAACACAATGACCGCAGAAAACGCCATGAAACCCGCCAGCATCATCCAGCCTGACGGCTCTTACAAATGGGACGATGCTGACAAGATCGTTGCCTTTGCCCAGGCCAACGGAATGAAGATGCGCGGCCATACCCTTGTATGGCACGGCTCCACACCAAGGGGCTATATGAACGATGCGGAAGGCAATCCTCTCACCAAGGAGCAGGTTATGGCCAAGCACGAGAACTACATCAAGGCTGTTTTCGAGCATTATCCCAAGGATGTGATCTTCTGCTGGGACGTTGTGAACGAGGCCCTCGCAGACACTCCGGGCGAGTCCATCTATCGTACCCGTTCACCCTGGTACCAGACCTTTGGAGGCCCCGAGTTCATCGAGTGGGCTTTCAGGACCGCCAGGAAGTACGCTCCTGAAGGAGTAGAACTCATCTACAACGACTACAATCTGGTTGACCCCGCCAAGCTTGACAGGGCTTGCACTATGCTCAAGGATATGCTAGCCAAGGGAGTTCCTATCGACGGTGTGGGAATGCAGGCTCACTGGGACAACTCAGTTACCGAGGAGATGATCCAGACAGCTATCGACCGTTTCTCCGCCCTTGGACTCGATGTTCAGATTACGGAGCTTGACCTTACCTGCTTCAACAATTATCACGGCCCGGGAGCCGCTGAGCGTCAGCAGGTTCGCCAGGCTGTCCACTATACCAAGGAGATGGCGGATGCCCAGGCCGAAGAGTACGCTATGATATTCAGGACGCTGCACAAGAATGCGGACAAGATATCTTCCGTTACCTTCTGGTGCCTGTCAGACCGTTCCAGCTGGCTTAACAATTTCACAATCAGGGGAAGGCTTGACTATCCTCTTCTCTTTGACGCCCAGGACCAGCCCAAGAAGGCCTTCTTTGCCGTCAAAGACGTCTTCACCAAGAAATAGCGCGTTATCCTTGGCTTGACCGAGGATCCCGCTACGAAGCGCGGTAATTGTTTGAAAGTGAAATACAAGAGGCTCCGCCCAAATCACTTTCAAACAATTACCGCGACTTCTTCGCTATTGCTAAATACTAGGCCAGGAGGGCGGAAGGGGACAGGTGATGCAGATGGGCTCTTTGCGGACGGGGTGGATGAATTCCACGGTGCGGGCGTGCAGGCAGATGCCGCCGTCAGGGTTGGAACGGGGGGCGCCGTATTTGAGGTCTCCTTTTATGCAGCAGCCGATGTGTGACAGCTGGCAGCGGATCTGGTGGTGGCGTCCGGTCAGGAGTTCAACTTCTACAAGATGGTAGCGCTGGGTGCTTTGCAGGTAGCGGTAATTGAGGCGGGCGAGCTTGGCCTCGCGGGCGCCCGGCTTGGCAACGAAGCTCTTGTTGAGCTTCTCGTTGCGCGTAAGCCAGTTCTCAAGCGAGCCCTGCGGCGGCTCGGGCTTGGCGCAGCACAAGGCCCAGTAGGTCTTGTGCACCTGCCCTTCGCGGAACATCTCCGACAGGCGCTCCAGCGCCTTGGATGTCTTGGCGAAGATACAAATGCCGCTCACAGGCCTGTCAAGGCGGTGCGGGATTCCCATAAACACCTTTCCGGGCTTGGCGTCCCTCTGGGCTATGAAGGCCTTGAGGGTTTCGGCCAGGCATTCGTCCCCGGTCTTGTCTCCCTGTACAATCTCGCCGGCTCTCTTGCCAAAGACAAGAAGGTGGTTGTCCTCGTACAATATCCTGCTGGCTATGTCATTGAATTCTGCCTGCGGCAATTCCCTGTATTCCATATCAAGGGCAAAGTTAGGAATAAATCTGCCAAATTGTCATAAAAAAAGCGGTGGCACAGGATTAGATATCATTTCTGCGTCGCATCAATGTGACAAAGAAAAAAGCATTCATGTGACATAGTATCAGAAAACAATAAAACAGTAAATATTATGGGAAAAATTATTGGAATTGACCTTGGAACCACAAATTCTTGTGTGGCCGTAATGGAAGGAAACCAGCCTACCGTCATCATCAACAACGAGGGCGAGCGTACCACTCCGTCCGTAGTCGCATTCACTGACGGCGGCGAGAGGAAGATAGGAAACCCTGCAAAGCGTCAGGCTATCACCAACCCTAAGAACACCATCTTCTCCATAAAGAGGTTTATGGGAGAGAAGTTCGACCAGGTTACCAAAGAGGTTGAGCGCGTTCCATATTCAGTAAAGAGGGGAGACAACAACACTCCGCGCGTTGACATCAACGGACGCCTTTATTCTCCTCAGGAGATTTCTGCAATCATTCTCCAGAAGATGAAGAAGACCGCAGAGGACTACCTCCGCCAGGAAGTTACAGAGGCCGTGATCACAGTTCCTGCATACTTCTCAGACAGCCAGAGGCAGGCAACCAAGGAAGCCGGAAAGATTGCCGGTCTTGATGTGAAGCGAATCATCAACGAGCCAACCGCAGCAGCACTTGCTTACGGTCTGGACAAGAAGAACAAGAATATGAAGGTGGCAATATACGACCTTGGAGGCGGTACCTTCGATATCTCCATCCTGGAGCTCGGAGACGGCGTATTCGAGGTTAAGTCCACCAACGGAGACACCCACCTTGGAGGTGACGACTTTGACCAGGTAGTGATCGACTGGCTGGCACAGGAGTTTGCCGCTGACAACGGAGGAATCGACCTCAAGAAGGACCCTATGGCCCTCCAGAGGCTCAAGGAGGCTGCAGAGAAAGCAAAGATTGAGCTTTCCAACCAGCTCTCAACTGAGATCAACCTGCCTTACATTATGCCTGTAGACGGTATTCCTAAGCACCTTGTAAAGACCCTCACCAGGGCCAAGTTCGAAATGCTTTGCGACGACCTGTTCAACAAGAGCATCGAGCCTTGCCGCAAGGCCCTCGCAGACGCCCATCTCACCGCTTCTGACATTGACGAAGTCCTTCTGGTTGGTGGATCAACCCGTATCCCTAAGATCCAGGAGCTCGTAAAGAACTTCTTTGGCAAGGAGCCCAACAAGAGCGTCAACCCTGACGAGGTTGTAGCAATTGGCGCAGCCATCCAGGGAGGCGTGCTCGCAGGAGACGTAAAGGATGTCCTCCTTCTTGATGTAACCCCGCTTTCACTTGGAATCGAGACCCTTGGCGGCGTTATGACAAAGCTCGTGGAGTCCAACACCACAATCCCTGTACACAAGGACCAGGTATTCTCCACCGCATCTGACAACCAGCCTTCAGTAGAGATCCGCGTCCTTCAGGGCGAGCGTCCAATGGCAAAGGACAACAAGCAGATAGGTATCTTCCATCTTGACGGAATCGCTCCCGCTCCGCGTGGAATCCCTCAGATTGAGGTATCCTTCGATATCGATACCAACGGAATCCTGAGCGTATCCGCAAAGGACAAGGCTACAGGCAAGGAGCAGAAGATCCGCATCGAGGCCTCCTCAGGCCTGAGCGACGCCGAGATCCAGCGTATGCGTGACGAGGCCAAGGCAAACGAGGCCGCCGACAAGGCCGAGAAGGAAAGGGTTGACAAGATCAACAGCGGCGATTCTCTGGCTTTCCAGTGCGAGAAATTCCTTCGCGAGAACGGAGACAAGATCCCTGCAGACAAGAAGGGAGCCATCGAGACCCCTCTGGGAGCACTCAAGCAGGCCGTCAAGGACCAGAACGTAGCCGACATTGACAGGTACACAGAGGAACTCAACCGCATAATGGGAGAGGTTTACCAGAGCATGTCAGGCCAGGCAGGCCCTCAGGGCGGATACAACCCCGGCGCACAGGGAGGATATGATCCCGGCGCACAGGGCGGATACAATCCTGGAAACAATCCTGGCGGAGACAACCAGGGCCCGGATGAGCAATAATATTATGAAAATAAAGCATTTAGCAACAGTTTGCCTCTGCGCGGTGCTCTTCCTGAGCGCCTGCGGCGGGGGCAAACCGGTTTTAAGCGAGACACAGCAGGCTGTAGTCGCCGCACTTTCCGAGGATATGGACGGGGAAATGGATTTCCAGTTCGATTCCTTTGAGAAGATAGACTCTACAAACTTTGGCACTGAGATTGACCGCCGCATAGATGCCTTCACCACGGTTCTCCTTCAGAATTACAGGCTCTATAACAACTACGTGGCGGCAAAGAAGAACAAGAACGCCGCAAAGAAACAGCAGAGCATTGAACTTGATACTGATATGCTCAAGTTGCTTCACCAGTACAAGGATGACCTTGGCGCGGACACCCTAAAGATTGCTTACTACGATTACAGATTCTCCGGTCAAGGTAAGGAAAACGGCGTGACCCACATCTATAAGGAGACCTACGCCGCAATTACTCCTGAAGGTAGGGTTATAGCCGTATCTTCAAGTCTGAAGAACCTCCACACGGCCACGGGCAAAGTGATTCCGGGCTATGCCGAGCTCCTTGCCGGCGCCCCGGACGATGAGGAAGTGGAAGAATAGTTTTGGAATTCGCCGTATTAATTAGTATTTTTAGACAGAACTAATTTAATACGGCGAATGACTTCAAAGAACGTGTACCTGCCTTCCAAACCCCGTTATGAGATACTTGACGGTCTCAGGGGCGTGGCAGCCCTCCTGATCCTGGCGTTTCACATATTCGAGAATGAATCCCACAGCACGGCCACCCAGATTATCAATCACGGGTATATGGCCGTGGATTTCTTTTTCCTGCTGTCCGGATTCGTCATAGGTTATGCCTATGACGACCGCTGGGACAAAATGACCCTTGGAGGCTTCTTCAAGCGCCGTCTAGCGCGCCTCCATCCAATGGCCCTGATGGGAACCTTCATTGGCGTGCTGCTCTTCTTCCTTGGCGCCGACGGCTTCCGGATGGCCAACGAGGCGCCTGCCTGGAAGATGATAGTCTGCTTCCTTCTGGCCATATTCCTCATCCCCGTAGGCCCCTCGATGGACTTCCGAGGCTGGAGGGAGATGTATCCGTACAACGGTCCCACCTGGACTCTCTTCTATGAATACATAGCCAACATCCTGTACGCCCTTTTCATCCGCAAACTGCCAAAATGGGCCCTGGGAATATGCGTGGGCCTGTTCGCATTCCTTACAATAGACCGTGTGTTCGGACTGGGAACCTTTGGCGTGGTGTATAACGTAGGCCGCCTGGGCGGAGGATGGACGCTGGAGCAGAATCACCTGTATACGGCCATCTGCCGCCTTCTGTATCCGTTCTTCTGCGGATTGCTCATACAGCGTATGGGCAAGTTCATGAAGCTGAAGAACGGCTTCTGGTGGTGCGCGCTGGCAGTGGCGCTTATGTTCTGCCTGCCGCGCTTTGGCGCAGCCCCTTCGTTCGATCGCGCCACCGGCATGCGCGACCCCGGCGGAGTGGTTTACAACGGCATTTACGAGGCCCTTTGCGTGCTGGTATTCATGCCTCTGGTCATTATGGCCGGAGCGGGAAGCAGCGTCAGCGGCAAGACGCAGAAGATATGCAAGTTCATAGGCGAGATATCTTTCCCGCTGTATATCACGCATTATCCCACAATGTACCTCCACGTGCAGTGGGTTAATCTGCATCGCGATGCGCCGCTCTCACAGCACATTGCAGTGGGGGTCTCCGTGTATATCATATCCCTGCTGGTTGCTTACGCCTGCTACAAGCTCTATGACGTTCCGGTAAGGGAATGGCTCAAGGAGCATTGGCTCAGGAAACCCGCAAAGACAACTGAACAACAATAGATACTGGATAAATGGCAAAAGAGAACGTTTACCTTCCTTCCAAACCCCGATACGAGATTCTGGACGGATTAAGGGGAGTGGCGGCCCTGCTGATCCTCGTTTTCCACATCTTCGAGGATGAGTTTATGCGGAGCCCTGACCCGCAGCCGGTCAATCACGGCTACCTTGCCGTGGAATTCTTCTTCCTGCTTTCTGGCTTTGTGATAGGCTATGCCTATGACGACCGCTGGGACAAGATGACCCTTGGCGGTTTCATAAAGCGCAGGCTTGTCAGGCTGCACCCTATGGCAATACTGGCAACCGTGATAGGCGTGCTGCTGTTCTACCTTGGGGCGGATGGCTTCCGCCTGGTGAACACGGCTCCAGCCTGGAAAATGATAGTCTGCTTTGTATGCGCCCTTTTCCTCATTCCTTTGGGACCAAAGATGGATATCCGCGGCTGGGATGAGATGTATCCCTTCAACAGCCCGCTGTGGACTCTCTTCTACGAATACATAGCAAACCTCCTATACGCCCTCTTCATAAGGAAACTTCCCAAATGGGCGTTGAGAATCCTTGTGGCGCTGTTCGCGGTACTTCTTGTGGACAAGGCCGTGGGATTGGGTATATTTGGTGGATACACTACCGGAGTGGGCAGCATGGCCGGCGGATGGTCCTGGGACAAGGCAGGAATATATACGGGTTTTGCCCGCCTGCTGTTCCCGTTCTTCTGCGGACTTCTCATACAGCGTTCCGGCAGGGTGATCAAGGTTAAGGGAGCGTTCTGGTGGTGCGCCCTTGCGCTTGCAGTGATGCTCTGCCTGCCAAGGATAGGAGCCATGCCGCATTTTGACAGGGCTACCCGAGTATGGGATATGGGCGGAGCTGTCTATAACGGAGCCTACGAGGCCTTCTGCGTGATCTGTATAATGCCGCTGGTGATAATGATGGGAGCCGGAGGCAGGATAAGCGGCAAGAGCGCCAAGCTGTGCAAGTTTGTAGGGGACATATCATTCCCCCTGTACATCACGCACTATCCAATCATCTATATGCACGTACAATGGCTTGCCAAGCATCCTGAGGCCCCTCTGGGACAGCACATCTATATGGCGCTGTCCATCATAACCATATCAATCCTGGTGGCCTACGCCTGCTACAAGCTATACGACCTCCCCGTCCGCGAATGGCTCAAAGAGCACTGGCTCAAAAAATAGTGTGACGGCCGGATACAGTTAAGGCTTCAAATTCGCAACAATGCAGGCTTAAAGCCGAAAGCGAATTTGAAGCCTTAACTGTATCCGGCTATGCTAGATTAAGCTTTGCCGTCGGAGCCGAGAACCTCCACGATCTTGTGGATGTACATCTTCTTCATCTCATCACGAGCCGGCTTCAGATACTGGCGAGGATCGAAGTGACCGGGATTCTCATAGAGATCCTTGCGCACTGCAGCGGTCATAGCCAGGCGGGAGTCGGAGTCGATGTTGATCTTGCAGACAGCGCTCTTGGAAGCGAGACGGAGCTGCTCCTCAGGAATACCTACTGCATCCGGCATCTTGCCGCCGTACTTGTTGATCATATCCACATACTCCTGCGGAACTGAAGAAGAACCGTGAAGAACGATAGGGAAGCCCGGGAGCTGCTCCTCAACGCCCTTGAGAACGTCGAATGCGAGCGGCGGGGGAACAAGGCGTCCGGTCTTGGGATCCCTTGTGCACTGCTCGGGTTTGAACTTGTATGCTCCGTGGCTTGTTCCAATTGAAATGGCCAGTGAGTCACATCCGGTGCGGGTTGCGAAATCTACAACCTCTTCGGGCTTGGTGTAGTGTGAAACCTCAGAAGCAACCTCTTCCTCAACGCCGGCGAGAACGCCAAGCTCAGCCTCTACGGTAACGTCATACTTGTGTGCGTAGTCAACAACCTGCTTTGTGAGGGCGATGTTGTCCTCGTAAGGAAGGGAAGAAGCGTCGATCATAACTGAAGAGAAACCAAAGTCAACGCAGCTCTTGCAAAGCTCGAAGCTGTCACCGTGGTCAAGGTGAAGGACAATCTGAGGGTTCTCCCAGCCAAGTTCCTTTGCGTACTCTACGGCACCCTGGGCCATATAGCGGAGGAGTGTCTGGTTTGCGTAGTTGCGCGCACCCTTTGAAACCTGGAGGATAACAGGGGAGCGGAGCTCTGCGGCGGCCTGGATGATGGCCTGGAGCTGCTCCATATTGTTGAAATTGAATGCGGGGATGGCGTATCCGCCTTTGATGGCCTTTGCAAACATCTCTCTAGTGTTTACAAGACCCAATTCTTTAAAAGAAACCATAATTTTATTTTGATAAATATTTGATGCGTTTTAAGCAATCGCAAAAATAGTTATTTTTGTATAAATATAGAAATTGCATGGGCAATAAAGTAATGATATTTTCCGCGCCTTCCGGAGCGGGCAAAAGTACGGTGGTGAACCATCTCCTTGAACTGTATCCGCAGTTTGAGTTTTCCGTATCGGCAACGTCCCGCGCACCGCGCGGAGAAGAGCGAAACGGGGTGGAATACTACTTCATAGATGCTGACAAATTCCGCGAACTGATTGCACAGGATGCTTTTGTGGAATACGAGGAAGTGTACGAGAACCGCTTCTACGGCACCCTCAAGTCCGAGGTGGAAAGGATCTGGGCAAAAGGGAAGGTCATCCTCTTTGACGTGGATGTCAAGGGCGGGTACAACCTCAAGAAATATTTTGGCGACAAGGCCCTTTCCGTGCTCATAGTGCCGCCTTCGATGGAAGTTCTGGAGCAGAGGCTGCGCGGTCGCGGCACCGACAGCGAAGAAGCCATCACGGAGCGCCTTGCCAAGGCTGCGTCGGAACTGGAATTCGCCCTTGGGAAATTTGACATAGAGCTGGTCAACGACGTCCTGGCGGACACTTTCCGCAAGGCGGAGGATATTACGGACAGATTCATCTCCCTATGAAGATAGCGGTTTACTCTGGCTCCTTCGATCCCCTCCATATAGGCCATCTTGCCATTATGGAATACCTTACGCAAAAGGAGGACTTTGACTGGGTGTACCTTGTGGTGACGCCACAGAGCCCCTTTAAAGATGCAGAGAAGGCCCGGACGGGGGCAAAGCGCTTCCGCGCCGCAAGGCGGGCGGTGCGCCGCCACCCCGGCCTCAAGGTGAAAGTGGACCGCATAGAGCTCAGGATGCCCCCGCCGCATTATACCATCCGCACGCTGGACGCCCTGCGCCAGCGGGAGCCCGACAACGAATTCACCCTGGTCATAGGGGCTGACAACCTTGACCTGATGCATAAATGGAAGGAGCACGCCCGCATCCTCACGGAATACGGAGTGCTTGTGTACCCGCGGGAAGGCTGCGACACCCAGGCGGCCCGCGCCGCCCTCCTGGAAGAGGACCCACGCTATAAAATACGCATCATAGACGCCCCTATGGTGGAAATCTCCTCTACAGAAATCAGGGAGGCGCTCAAGAGAGGGGAGAATATGGATAAATGGCTGATGTGACAATTCTGACGATATGAAACTTATAGTAGACAGCGGAGCCACCAAGACTGACTGGTGCGCCATCCGCCAGGACGGAACCATAGGACACTTGCGCACGGAAGGGGTAAACCTTACCACTATGCCTTCCAAGTCCATTGACAACTATACCCAGAGGGCCATAGCTGCCCTCAACACCAACTATGAACTGGTAAGCGAAGTGCATATCTATGCGGCCGGCCTGCTTGAGCCGCGCACCAGCGGAAACGTAGAATACGCTTCCGACCTGCTGGCCGCGGCCCGCGCCCTCTGCGGCCACCAGAGCGGCATAGTGGCCATAATGGGAACAGGCTCCAACAGTTGCCTTTACGACGGGCAGAACGTAGTCAAGAACGTCCGTTCCGGCGGTTTTATCCTTGGCGACGAGGGCAGTGCCGCGTGCCTTGGCAAGATGTTCATCTCCGATTTCCTCAAGGGGCTCGTGCCAAAGGAAGTGGCTGAAGAACTGGAAGCTTCTTTCAAGGTTGACTACAACACCGTGGTCCGCAATGTCTATAAAGAGGAGGCTCCGTCCCGCTACCTGGGCTCATTCGCCCCCTGGCTCATTGAAAGGTATTCCTCTTGCGAGTATATCCGTGACCTCATCAAGCACAATTTCAAGCTTTTCATAGACAGGGCCCTCTGCCGGTATGACTGCAAGAATTATCCGGTAGGCCTTGTAGGAGGGTTCGTGTACAGCCTCAAGGATGTCTTCAGCGAGGTGGCATCGTCCTGCGGAATCCGCATTTCATGTATAGAGGAGTCCCCTATGAAGGGCCTCATCGAGTATCACAGCAATGATTGAGAAGTATCCCTCAAAGCTGCTTGAAGATGCAGTGGAAGCCATAGGCACCCTTCCCGGGGTGGGGCACAGGAGCGCCCTGCGCCTGGCCCTGCATCTGCTTGGCCAGCCGCAGGACAACGTGCACCATTTCACCGCCGCAATCAACAACCTTGTTGACGGTGTGCATTACTGCAGGGAATGCCGGATGATATCTGACAGCGATACTTGCTCCATTTGTGCAGACCCTTCCAGGGACCATAAGACCATTTGTGTGGTGGAGAGCGTCAGGGACGTGATGAGCATTGAGAATACCGGCCAGTACAAAGGCGTGTACCACGTCCTGGGCGGCATCATATCTCCCATAAACGGGATAGGCCCTTCGGACCTCACCATAAAGGAACTGGTGGAAAGGCTCCGCGCCCTGCAGGGCCAGGCGGCAGAGGTGATCCTTGCCCTGAGCGGGGACGTGGAGGGCGAGACCACATCGTTCTATATTTTCAGGCAGATAGAGCACCTGGGCGTGAAAGTCACGTCGCTGGCCCGGGGCCTTGGCTTTGGGGATGACCTTGAATATGCCGATTCCCTCACCCTTGGGCGCTCAATCGTAAACAGAACCATTTTCAAGCCGTAAGCGATGCTTCTAGCAGTAATCCTTTTTGGAATGTCCCTTTGCGCGGACTGCTTTGCAGTGGGCCTCTGCTCCGGAGTCACACTGCGCAGTTCCCGTTGGAAAGACATCCTTGTCGCGGCCATTGTGTTCGCCGTTATCCAGACAGCGTTCCTGTTCTTTGGATGGGCCCTGGGCCACGCCATCGTGTCCCTCGTAATAAAGATAGCCCGGTGGATAGGCTTCCTGCTGCTCCTGTACGTTGGAGGCAGTATGCTCATAGAGGGTATTAAGAAAGAAAACGAGGCCCGCGACCTGAGCAGTTTCCGCAACCTTGTCATAGGCGGAATAGCCACCAGCATAGACGCCTTCTCCGTGGGTGTCTCAATGGCAATGGGCGGCGACACCATAAGTGACATCCTTCCCAAGGCAATATCCGTATTCGTATTCACGGTGCTTAGCGTGTCGGCCGGAATTGCCGGAGGCAAGAAAATTGGCAGCTACGCCGGCCCCGTGGCCGAAATTATAGGCGGATTGGTGCTCATAGGGATAGGTATAAGTATTCTACTTAAATAATTTTTTCTATATTTGCGCCGTCGGCTTCTCCGTGACGTCGGCTAACCCGTAAGTTTAACACCTTCCGACTATTGCCGGGCTTAACACTGGAAGGATTATGATCAAGATTTTCTACAGGCTGGGTAATGAGATACTGCTCTCCCAGTCTCAAACGGAGTTTGCTACTATCAGCAAAGAAAATGTGCTCTGGATAGATATCCTGGAACCTACAGGAGAAGAAAAAAGGGCAACCGAAGCTTTCCTTGGAACGGAAGTACAAAGCCGTGACCAAACAGAGGAGATTGAGAGTTCCTCCCGCTTCTGGGAGGAGGATGAAGGGATATTCGCCAATACGTCCTTCCTGTCGCCTGCGGGAGACGAGATGACCACAGACCCGGTTTCCTTCATAATCACAGACTATACGCTTACTACGCTGCGTGACATACCGCTGCGTTCTTTCGACCTGCTTCAGATGAAACTGCAGGCCAGGCCCGAGATGTTCCCCGACGCATTCACCCTTTTCCTTGAGATAATGGAGAAGAGGGTGGACCTTGACGCGGACATCGTTGAGCTTTTCGCAAAAGACACCTCCCAGTACAGCAAGCGAATCAACCAGCAGGAAGACATCAACGAGGCCTTCCTCCTGGACATAAACCAGTTGCAGGAGAATGCGATGCTCATCAGGGCCAACATTGTGGACAAGCAGAGGCTCCTTTCCAACCTCGTGAAGAGCCGCCGCTGCCCCAAGGACCCGGAACTGAGGGAAGAGCTCAACGTGCTCATCCAGGACATCGCATCCCTTATAAACCATATCAACTTCACGTTCGAAAGGCTTGAGTATCTGCAGGATACGGTGCTTGGAATCATCAACCTGGACCAGAACAGGATAATGAAGATCTTCACGGTGATCACCCTGCTCATAATGCCTGCCACATTCGTGGCCAGCTTCTACGGAATGAACGTTGCCCTGCCGTTTGACAAGTACCGCCTGGCCTGGCTGGGGATACTTGGCGTGATGGCCTTTCTGGCCTTTATCCTATGGTACGTTTTCCGTAAAAAGAAAATGTTGTAAATCAATTATTTTTACTATATTTGCGCGCTCTATTCGGAGGGCGCTTTTTTTGACCCCATCCGAAAGGCACAAAACATAATGTTAAACCCCTAGTTTGTTTTAATTTACAATTATGGAAGAAGAAGTAAAAGTTGTTGAAGCACAGGAAACTCCTGAAGTAGAAGTACAGGAAGCTCCCGTAGCAGAAAAAGAAACCAAGAAGAGTTCTCTGAACGCTTCAGTCGCCCCTGAGGAATTCGACTGGGACGCTTTTGAGCAGGCCGACTATTATGGCGGCACCAGCAAGGAGGATGTAAAGGCCGCTTACGACCAGACCCTCTCAAAGGTTGTCGAGAACGAAGTTGTAGAAGGTGAGGTTACCGCAATCAACAAGCGTGAGGTAATCGTATCCATCGGCGGAAAGAGCGAGGGTGTCATCTCCGCTCCCGAGTTCCGTTACAATCCTGACCTCAAGGTCGGTGACAAAGTAGAAGTGTTCGTAGAGAGCGCTGAGGACAAGAAGGGCCAGCTTGTAATTTCACACAAGAAGGCTCGCGCCCTCAAGTCTTGGGATAGAGTTAACGAGGCCTACAACAGCGGCGAGATCGTAAAGGGCTTCGTAAAGACCCGCACAAAGGGTGGTATGATCGTGGACGTATTCGGAATCGAGGCATTCCTTCCGGGTTCACAGATCGACATCAAGCCCATCAGGGATTATGACGTTTACGTAAACCAGCCTATCGACCTCAAGATCGTGAAGATCAACCAGGAGTTCCGCAACGTGGTTGTTTCCCACAAGGCTCTCCTCGAGGCAGAGCAGGAGCAGAAGCGTTCCGAGCT
>JAGCYZ010000080.1 GCA_017960545.1 Bacteroidales bacterium | reverse complement strand
GTCTTTATGAAAGATTCTTCAAGAAGTAAACGCTAGACACATTTCAAGTTCATAGCGTACTCTACACGGGCAGCCTCATCGCTGCCCTTTAAATATTTCAGGATCTCCAGGGCGAACTCAACGGCATGGCCGGCGCTTCGCCCTGTAATCATATTGCCGCTGACAACCGCGGCGGCGGGACGGAAGGTCGCACCCTTGGAAACAGGGCCCTCCTCAAAGCCGTCGAAGCAGGTGAACTCAACCCCCTTGAGGTTGTCTATCTGGCCGAAAACAAGGCCGGGAGCCGCACAGATGGCCGCTACGGGGCCTCCCTGGGCGTAATGCTCCTTCATAAAGTCCATCAGAGGCCCGCAAGCGGCCAGATTCCTGGTCCCTGGCATTCCTCCGGGGAATATGATTACATCGTCGTCGTCAATCTCTATGCCCGCGTCAAGGGTGGTGTCCGCACCCACGGTCACGTGGTGGGAAGAGGTGACGAAGGGTTCGTCGCTGATGGAAACCAGTTGGGTTGGGACTCCTCCCCTGCGGAGTACGTCCGCGGTGGCAAGGGCCTCGACATCTTCAAAGCCCTCGGCCAGAAATATAAATGCCTTTTTCATACTGCCAATATAAGTATTATTTCGTATTTTTGTGTTATGGAAGAAGAGAAGAAACTGTATCCTTTCAAATTCATCCCCATTGACGAGGATCCGCGGGAGACCGTCCTGCTGGCGGACCTGGGCTATCAGGACTCCCTTGTGAGGGAGGGGTGGCTTGCCGCCAACAGCATATCCGAGATTATGGATATGTATATGGACCGCGTGGTGGGAGAGCACGTATTCGGCTGGTACGGGCGCCAGTTCCCCGTCATGGCAAGGATCCTTGCCGGACAGGAGCGCACACCCCTGATGGTCAGCCCTGACGACGAAACTGCCTCACAGCGCCTGGACTTCCTTGGGAAGGCCAAGCTGTGGTATGTGAACGGAGCCGATGAAGGCGGCAGGATATACCTCGGATTCAAGGAGGACACCTCCGCGGAAGACTTCTACTATGCCTGCCGCGACAACAAGGTGGAGCACCTTCTCTACAGCGTCCCGGCAAAGGCCGGAGACTGCTTCTTCATCTATCCGGGACTTGTCCACGCCGCCGGCAAGGGAGTCAGGATTACGGAGATATCGGAGTGCTCCCCCCTGGACTTCCGCCTGTGCAACTGGGGAAAGCCCATCGAAGGGGACGACTTTGACGCCTCCCTGAGCCTTGAGGCCGCCTTTGACTTCATAGACTACAAGAAATACGTCCCGGGCCTGCACAACCACGCCCACAGCCACGACGGAGGCCTTTCCACGCATCTGACAGAATGCGAGGAGTTCTCTGTCACAAAACTGAAGCTGACGGATGCGCTGCACATTTACAGCAGCAAGTTCGACTGCTTCCTGCTTTACGTGTGCCTTGAAGGAGAAGCTTCCCTGCAGGTTGTCTTCGACCCTGAGATAGGCCCCATCAACTATACCGTAAAGGAGGGAGAATGCATACTGGTACCTGCGGAGGTGCCGGACTTCTTCCTTCTCCCCGTGGCAAGGAACACTTCCCTGCTTGAAATCACCGTAGAAAAGCGCGCGGACAGCGACGCCTACATCAACCCTGACATCCAGGCCGCCCTCCCGGGAGAAGAGGATGAAGACGACCAGGACGAAGACCTGGAAGATGACGGGTGTGACTGCGGCCACCATCATCACCATCACCACCACATAAGCTAAAACCGACAACTATGGCAGACGGAGTACGAATTGACAAATACATCTGGTCCATCCGCTGTTTCAAGACGCGGTCAGAGGCCACTGACGCCTGCAACGGCAACAAGGTCCGCCTCAACGGCACCCCGGCTAAACCTTCCAAGGAAGTCAAGATCGGAGACACCATAGAAGTGCGCAAGGGAATAGCCCTTTATACCTACAAAGTCCTGCAGCTCAGCCAGAACCGAATGGGAGCCTCTCTGGTGCCGGAATACGCCCAGAACCTGACTCCACAGTCGGAACTGGACAAGCTTCACGCTCCAAAGGAAACCTTCTTTGTGAAGAGGGACCGCGGCACCGGGCGCCCTACAAAAAAAGAGCGCCGTGAGATGGACGCCCTCTGGGAAGAACTGGACCTTTAGTCCTTATCTTTCACCACCACCCTTTCTATCCTGCGGGGTACCGATGTGAGCACCTCGTAGGGAATGGTATCGAGTATCGAAGCCAGTTCGTTCACGGACGGGTCTTCACCGAATATGGTCACCGTGTCGCCTGCCTGGACGGGCACTCCGGTAACGTCCAGCATACACATATCCATACAGATGTTGCCTATGGTCCTGACACGGTGTCCGTTAAGGCTGAAGGAGGCCCGGCCGCAGCCAAGGCGCCGGTCCAGGCCGTCCGCATACCCTGCGGGTATGGTGGCCGTCACGGTCCCCTCCGGGGACACCTTTCCCATACGGCCGTATCCCACGGTACCCTTGTCAAGGGTCTTGACCTGCAGGACCTTTACCTTGAGCGATGCGAAAGGCTTCACTTCCGGAGCCTGAAGCGCACTGATTCCGTAAATGCCTATGCCCAGGCGCACCATGTCATACTGGAACTGGGGAAAGCGTTCTATGCCCGCGGAATTGAGTATATGGTACATTGGCTTGTAACCCAGGCTCTGGGTTATGTTGTCTGCCATAGCGAGGAACGAGGCGGCCTGCTCCAGGGTAAAATCGTCCTTGGAAGGGTCCTCGGCGGCAGCAAGGTGGGAATACACGGACTTCACCCTCACCCTGTCGCAGTCTTTCAGGAAGGACAGGAGGGCGGGGATCTCTTCCGGAGTGAATCCAAGGCGGTGCATTCCGGTGTCCAGCTTTATGTGGATGGGATAATTGCTTATGGAAGAGCGCTCCAGATGGGCGCAAAGGGATTTCAGGGTATATAGGTTGGGGATTCCGGGCTCGAGGCTGTTATCCGTTATCTCCGGGAAATAATCCGTTCCGCAGGTAAGGACCAGGATTGGAAGGCTTATACCAGCGCCCCTGAGTTCCACTCCTTCTACCGGGAGGGCGACCGCCAGGTAGTCCGCCCCGGCGCGCTGCATCATGGATGCCACCTCTACGGCGCCGTGGCCGTACGCGTTGGCCTTGACCAGTACCAGCATCCTAGTGGACGGCTCAAGCCTGTCCTTGAAATACCTGAAGTTGCCCAGGCACTTGTCCAGGCTGAGTTCCAATCTGGTAAAATTAAACTTCCTGCTATTCATCTTCAAAGAGCGTAGGATGGTTCTTGTCCAGGCCGCTGAGCACCTTTTCCATTACTGCCTGGCGCAGCATTGACGCCTTGGCCTTGACTTTAAGCCTGCGGCAGTACTCGTCAATGGCCGCCATCTCTTTCTCGTTGAAATAGATGACCTGCCTGTGGTTGCGCACCAGTGCCGCCTGCTGCTTCTTCAGGAAGTCAGGATCCACTGCGGGGATGTTCTTTGGCCTGCGGGGTTTCATTCGATAAAAGTTAGGTATTTGCCGGTGACCCGCCCCTTCTTGAGGCTTATTATATGCGGGAGGGACGAGAGGTCGAAGGTATCCAGAAGCTTGTAGAGCTTGTCTATGTCCTTCTCTCCCATAGAGTCCATATCTATGAGCAGTTTTTTTCCGGGGTAGCCGGTGCAGTGGCTTATCTCCTCCTGGCAGTGGGCGCAGGTGGGAGAATAGAACATCAGGTAATCCGCGCTCCTGAGGCAGTAATTGCCTTCCTTCACCTTGTCGCCTTTGACCATTATACCGGGGACGCGCATACGCGGCACTTTAGAGCCTATGGGGCTCTTCTTGTACAGCTCCTCCTCAAGGACGCTGAGGTCCAGAAGCTGGCGGAGGGCTTCGGTATTCAGGCGTCGGCCAATAATGGTGCCGTCCTTGCCAAGCAGGAACATCCTGGGGGTCTCGGTTATGCCGTATGCCTGCTGGAAATCAGATGTCATCTGCGGGTCCCAGAGGTGGTGCATACGCACGTTGGCGGAGTTCACATCCCATTCACTGTCAATGAAATAGTCCCACATATCGCCTTTGAAGCCCGTATAGACGGCATAGAAATCCAGCGGGATCTCCAGGGTGGGAAGGTATTCCACCAGCTTGCCCATCTCAATGCGGCACTTGTAGCAGTCCACGTCATAGAAGAAGAGCACGGCGCGGGTTTCCCCGTCAAGGTCCGGGAACAGCACCGTCTGTCCGTACCTGTCCTGGAGGGTGACCTCCGGGGCCTTCATCCCCATAAGGGACCGCCTGTTGTATTCCGCGAAGAATGCGGCGTTGAGAAGAGCGCCGTCCCATCCCATCTCTATCTCGTGGGTGGAGAACCACCTGTCGTACATATGTATGGCCACTTCCTCGTCTCCCATCACGTTGGAGGTCACATAGTGGTCGTAGAGCATCTGGGCCACGGCCTGGCGGAGGGCGGGATCAGTACAGGTCTCTATTATATAATCAACTTCCTGCGACTTTTTCTCAGGAGATTCCGGATCCAGGGCCACCACATACTCGCTGAGCAGATCCAGGGCCTTCTCCATTGCCAACGAATCCACTTGCGCATAGGCGGCAAGTCCGCCCAGCAGAAGCACAGCCGCTATTAAAATTCTCCTAACCATTGTACGGGGGCAGATGAACACCTTTGAGCATAAACATTGAAGTATCTCCCTTGTGCCTGAGGATATCCCTTACGGCTGAAGAGCTGATGTGGGCGAATTCCTGGGCGGTAGGGATGATGATGGTCTCGATGTCCGGGGCAAGGCGCCTGTTGGCGTCGGCCGTGGAGCGCTCGGACTCGAAATCGATCATATTGCGCACGCCGCGGACAATGTGCCTGATTCCCAGTTCCCGGCAGATGTCAATGGTGAGGCCGTCGTATGAGATGACGGAAACGCCTTTCATACCGTTCACGCACTGCTTTATTACATCCAGTTTCTGCTCCGTGGTATAGAAGCCGTGCTTTTCCTGGTTGATACCTATTGCCACAACCACCTCGTCGAACATTGTAAGGGCCCTTGTGAGGATATTGTAATGCCCTGCGGTAAACGGGTCGAACGATCCGGGGAACAATGCTATTCTTTTCATATTTCTATAGTTTCCAATCTATCGGGGCCCTGCCCTGGGCCTCCAGGAGCCTGCCCGCCGTTGCAAAATGGCCGCATCCGAAAAATGCTCCCCTGGCCAGCGGGGAAGGGTGCGCCGCTTCAAGCACAAAATGCTTGCCTGAGTCTATCAGGTCTTTCTTGCTGCGGGCGAAATTGCCCCACAGCATAAACACCACGCCGGAGCAGTTGTCGCTGATGCATTTGATCACCGCGTCCGTGAAGGTCTGCCAGCCAATGGCGCTGTGCGAGGCGGCCTTGCCCGCCTCCACGGTCAGTATGGCATTGAGCAGGAGCACTCCCTGCCTTGCCCAGCTCTCCAGGTTGGTGCGTCCTGACATCCGTACTCCCAGCTCGTCCTCAATCTCCTTGAAAATGTTCTTGAGCGAAGGCGGGGCGGGGATTCCGTCCGGTACGGAGAAGGAAAGGCCCATTGCCTGGCCCGGTCCGTGGTATGGGTCCTGGCCAAGGATGACCACCTTCACCTCAGGAAGGGGCGTGAGGTCAAAAGCCTTGAATATCTGTCCTCCGGGCGGATAGATACGGGTCCCTGCATCCTTGGAAGCGTGCAGAAAAGAGACAAGCTCTGCAAAATAGGGTTTGTCGAACTCCTCCTGCAGGGCTTGTTTCCAGGTATTTTCTATTCTGACTTCCACTTCAAATGCTGTTTGAAGTGTAAAGTTAGAAAATAAAATCGATAACGTCCGCTATATTCTTTACGTAAACGAACTCAAGGCCTTTAATGTAAACCTCGTTGATGTCCTCCACATCCTTGCGGTTGTCCTCGGAGATGACTATTGTCTTCACTCCCGCCCTCTTGGCGGCAAGGATCTTCTCCTTTATTCCGCCTACGGGCAGTACGCGGCCGCGGAGGGTCATCTCTCCGGTCATGGCAATGTGCTTCTTTACGGCCTGGCCCCTGAGGGCAGAAACCATAGAACTTACCATCGTTATACCGGCGGAAGGGCCGTCCTTTGGAGTGGCACCTTCAGGAACGTGCACGTGGATGTCCTTGGCGGCGAATTCCTCGCTTGTCACCTTTGCCATCTGGGGATGGGCCTTGATGTACTGGTAGGCTATGGTGGCGGACTCCTTCATCACGTCTCCAAGGTTTCCGGTCATTGTCATAACGCCCTTGCCTTTGGATACGGAGCTTTCCACAAAGAGGATCTCTCCGCCCAAGGCCGTCCAGGCGAGGCCGGTGACAACGCCGGGCACCTCATTGCCTTTCTGACGGTCGTGATAGGCGGTAGGAAGGCCAAGGTACTCTTTCAGGTGCTCCTTCTTGATGACGCTCGGGTACTCCTGCTCCATGGCAATCTTCTTGGCAGTCACGCGGGAGATCTTGGCTATCTGCTTCTCAAGGCCGCGCACACCGCTTTCGTGGGTGTAATCGTTGATTATGGCCTTGATGGCGCCGGAATCTATCTTGAGGGCATCCTCTGATATACCGTGCTCCTTGAGCTGCTTGGGAACAAGGAAATGACGCGCTATCTGGACTTTCTCCTCTGCCAGGTAACCGGACACGTTTATCACTTCCATACGGTCCAGGAGGGCCGGCTGGATGGTTGACAGCGTGTTGGCGGTGGTGATGAACAGCACGTTGGACAGGTCGTAGTCAATGTCCAGGTAGTTGTCGTGGAAGGTGGAATTCTGCTCAGGATCCAATGCCTCCAGCAATGCGGATGAGGGGTCGCCCTTGAAGTCCGATGCCAGTTTGTCAATCTCGTCCAGGACTACAACCGGATTGGACTTTCCTGCGCGGGCTATTCCGCTGAGCAGTCGGCCCGGAAGGGCTCCGACGTATGTCTTGCGGTGGCCGCGGATCTCAGCCTCGTCGTGCATTCCTCCAAGGGAGATGCGCACGTACTGGCGCCCAAGGGACTTGGCCACTGACTTTCCAAGGGAGGTCTTTCCAACTCCCGGAGGGCCGTAGAGGCACAGGATAGGGCTTCTCATATTCCCTTTCAGCTTGAGCACCGCAAGGTACTCTATGATTCTCTCCTTGACCTTCTCAAGGCCGTAGTGGTCGTTGTCCAGGACCTTCTGTGCGTGCTTGAGGTCCAGGTTGTCCTCCGACATATCGTCCCAGGGAAGCTCAAGCATAAACTCCAGGTAATTGTACTGGACGGAGTAATCCGGAGAAGAAGGATTGTACTTTTCCAACTTTGCCAGCTCCTTGTCAAAGATGGCCTTCACCTTCTCGGGCCACTTTTTGGCGGCGGCCTTCTGGCGGAACTGCTCGAACTCCTCTCCCTCGTCCATTCCGAGCTCCTCCTGGATGGTGCGGAGCTGGTTGTTCAGGAAATACTCCCTTTGCTGCTGGTCAATTTCGCTGCGGACTTTCTGGTTGATGTCCTGCTGGATCTTCATATACTGAAGCTGGGTCTCCATCAGGGCTAGCAGGTTGAGGGCGCGCACGCGCACGTCGTCATACTGGAGCAGGTCAGCCTTCTCCTCGAAGTTCTCTACCTCAAGGGTGGTGGCTATGAAGTTTACAAGGAAGCCGAAGTCGTTTATGCTGCGCAGCGCACCCTGCGCCTCCTTGGAGGCCAGGTTGGAGTTGCGCATTATCTGGATGGCCTTGTCCTTGAGGGAATTCATTATCATCTTGCGGTCTGCCACACTGTCATCTGTCAGGAAATCGTCAAGACAGTGGACGCGGGCGCGGATGTACGGGTCGTATGTGACCACGTAGTCCAGGGCAAAACGCTTGAGGCCCTGCAGGATGGCCGTGACGGTGCCGTCTGGCATCTCCAGGGTCCTTACAATCCTGACGACGGTTCCATAAGGCATAAGGTCCTCTTTCTGAGGCTCCTCTACGGTAACGTCAACCTGGGGGACCGCTCCTATCAAGGCTCCGGACTTTTCCGCATCTGCTATAAGTTGCAGGGATTTAGGCCTGCCAATGGTCACGGGATAAACCGCTCCCGGGAAAATGACTGCGTTGCGCAGCGCCAGGATGGGGATAACGTCAGGCATCTCTGCCGGATCGAACTTCAGGGAGCCTTCTCCCTGGAGCACTGGGATGATGTTCACTTCTGCCCCTATGTTGGGGAAGAACAGGTTTGTATCTATTTTTTTGCTCATAATGATTCGCTGGATAAAAAACAGGCTATGACAATTTGGCAGGATTTGCCCCGTCAAAAAGCCATAGCCTTATTTGGTCAATCTCCGTGCCAACGGAGAAAATCAGCGCTCTTATTCCAGCAAAGCCACGCTGTTGGCAGCGCCAGGAGTAGGTGAGGTGCTGACCGTGAAGTCGCGGCAGAGGGCGTCGGCGTCGGTTCCGTCAGGGAAACGTACCATACTCCTTCCGGGACCGGTCTCTGCCGGAGGAGCCGGCATGCCGGGACGCATAAAGTTGAAGTTGGGCCTTGAAGGCGGAACCACTGCAATGCATCCGCCGCCGTCCTGAACTCCTTCCAGGGTGGCCAGTTCAGGGCTTGCTATGGTTCCGTTTCCGCTTGAATTGCTCTGCTGGGAACCATAGACGATAGCGTCCACAACAGTACCTGACACAGGGTCAACCAATGCGATGGAACCGGCCGAAGCGGAAAGCTGATAGCCGAACTGCTGGTTTCCTTCAGCGAATACTGAAACAGGCTGGTAAGCCTCAGCCGCGGCCTGGAGGCCTGCGGACAATTTGTACGCAGAGCCGAGGCCCTGGGCGGCCTGGCCGCTGATATGAGCATATTTCGTTGCCGGGGTGAAGGTAACGCCGCCACCCGGGCAGGAAACATCAACGGACAGCATATGGTCCTGCTTGAGAGGAGCCTCGATCTCCACGACTCCCGGCTCGTGAGGCGGGGCGCCGCGCATCTGGCGTACGGGAACGCCGGAGCTCTTGACCAATGTCTTGACGGTGGCCACCTCGATGCGGGAGCCGGTATCTATTGTAATTACAGATCCCGGGACAAGGTTCTGGGTAGTCTCAATGGTGAGCATAGTGTCACCGGCCTTTGCCTCTTTGGAGAGGACGGTCTGGGTTGCGGAAGCGCCTACGGCAGTCACCTCTACAATCTCATAGTTACCGCCAAGCCCTATTCCCAACTTATGGCCGGGAGCGATTCCCTCAGTAGAAGTGAGCGGAAGGTTGGTGGCTCCGGCGGGGAATGAAAGCTTGGGACCCGTGGAAATTGGGGAGAATATGGTGGTGAATGCGCTTGCAGGTACGCCTGCAGCACTTATTCTGTATGCCTTTCCGCCTATTGTAACCTCCGTGTCAGCAGGGATGTCGGCACTGAGATAAACCTCTGAGGCGCCCTGCTGTGCCGGTGCGGTAACCGCTGCGGGAGAAAGGGTGAGCAGATAGAAAGAGCGGGCGGCCAGGGTGGTGCCGGCAGGGATGACGGCAGCCTTGACGGGAGTCCAACCGCTGCGGCGCACCTGGATTTCCATACCGGAAAGGTCAACAGGGGCGTTGGATGCGTTGAACAGCTCTATGAACTGGTCGTTGGGGTTGGACGGGGCTGAAAGCTTCACCTCGTTTATCTTGACGGCCTCGGCGCTGCGCACCTTGGTGGTGACAGCGGCGTTGCCGCCCTTCCATAATGCGTTGAACTCGAGGGACCCGGTTGAGCGCCCTGCAGGAGCCTTCACTGAATAAACAGCGGTAACGCTCTGGCCAGGGGCTACCTCTGAAGGCACCTGGCCTGCTGCGGAGACTTCCCATCCCTCCGGAGCTTCAGTCTCAAAGGCGAAGCCCTTGAGGGCCTTGGCTCCGCGGTTGGTGAAACCGACAGTAACTTCAGAGCTGGAACCGGGAACGAAGGAGGTAAGGCGTGTCATCGTCACGGGATACTCCTGGTATCCGGCGGCCACGATGCTCTTCTGAACGGCTGCGATGGCCTCGTCCACAGGATAGCCGAAGGTCATTACGCCCTCGAAGAAAGTACCTGCGGAGCCATTTCCGTTGTCACCTCCGTTGCCCAGGAGCATAGCTCCCTTCTTGTGCATCGGGTAATAGGCGTCGCTTCCTTCAAGGGTGTGGGGGCGTACTCCGCTATAGAAGGTTGTCACCTCGCTGGTTGAAGCGTCTGCGCCGCGCAAGTCCCACTGGTTACCGCCGCCTCCATTCACATAGACGGTGACAAACTTCCAATCTATGGTGGGGACATCGTTCTGCTTGGGATCGTAGCCGGAGAAAAGGCCGGCCTCCATATCGGACATTATCCAGGGGCCGGGGCCGTTTCCGCGTCCCCAGGCGGTGGAGGTGCCGTAATAGGTGGTCTCCATTGTTCCGGTTCCCACAGCCTTGCCGTTTGTGGATGAGTTGCCATAGTCAAAGCAGCATCCGCTGTCGTAATGGCCACCGTCAATGACATAGTACATTCCTTCCGGCTCGTCATTGATGGCCAGGCCTGCGGCGTTGTTGCAACGGTATCCCATTCCCGGCATTATGAAAGCGCCGTAGGCCTTGCGGCCGTGGATGAGCACCGGAGCCATATCGGCAATGGACTGGGTGTTGAACTCGCCCTCGTCAGGACCCTTGAAGGTTCCCGGAGGAGCCGGCTCCAGGTTGTTGCCAAGGCCGGACTGGTCATAGATTATGGTAATGGTTCCCTGGTCTCCTTTCAGGAAACGGTCCTGGGCGGCCGCGTCTGCATATCCCTTCACGGGGCGTATGTCAAGCGTCTGTCCGTCAGAGGCGCGTTTAACCTGGTAAAGGGGGCCTTTGTACTTGGAATACAGGAGTCTTGTGGTACTGTGAGCGGTAACGCAGGGGGTGCCGTATGAGGCGTAAATGTCACACGGAAGCGTCTTCGCCCCCCTTGAGCAGCTGGCAATCACAAGAACCGGCAGAGCCAGGCAGGCCGCCGCCAGAAAGTAGAATAGGTTTTTTCGCATATGATTATTAACGATTAATGTTTTAGTGAATACAAATATAAAATCTAATGTTTGATTATTGAAAAAAATAACCTACTTTTGCACTCCAACAAAAAGGAACTCACCTAATTAACTATTAAAAATCATGACTAAAGCTGAAATAGTAAATGAAGTAGCAAAGGCTACCGGCATTGAGAAAGCAACTGTTCAGACAGTTGTAGAGGGATTTATGGAGAGCGTTAAGGATTCCGTATGCAAGGGCAACCCTGTTTACCTTCGCGGATTCGGCAGCTTCATCATCAAGCACAGGGCTCAGAAAACCGCAAGGAACATCACCAAGCAGACCACCCTTACCATCCCCGCACACGACATCCCCGCTTTCAAGCCAGCCAAGACTTTCGTAAATTCTGTAAAATAAATCATACTTAAGTTTATGCCTAGCGGAAAGAAAAGAAAGAGACATAAAATGTCCACGCACAAGCGTAAAAAGCGCTTGCGCAAGAACAGACATAAGAAGAAGTAATCTAGATGTCGAATGAGGTTGGGCGGGAGATCCGTCCGGCCTCTTTATTTTTCGTTCTTTAAAATAGAAATTCCTTATGGAAACTGAGAATTCTGTAAAGGACCTGGTGGTCAACGTCACCTCGTCCGAAGTTCAGATAGCGCTGCTGGAGAATGGCAGGCTTATCGAACTGAACAAAGAATCCAGTCAGGATCGCCCGTGTTCCGTGGGAGACGTGTTTCTTGGAAGAGTCAAGAAACTGCTCCCGGCAATGAACGCCGCATTTGTGGACATAGGTGACGAAAAGGAAGCTTTCATCCATTATCTGGACCTGGGGTTGTATTTCGACGCCTTTGACAAGTTTGTCAGGGGTTCCAATCCCAACGTCAATATGGAGAGCCTGTTCTCACGCATCCAGATAGGCCCCGTCCTGCCAAAGGAAGGCCGCATAGAGGATGTCCTGAAGCAGGGCCAGATGATAATAGCCCAGATAAAAAAAGAGCCTATCTCCACCAAGGGGTCCCGGCTGTCCGCAGAAATTTCATTGGCAGGACGAAACCTTGTACTGCTCCCTTTCGCACAGAAGGTGAGCGTTTCCCAAAAAATCAGTTCAAGCGAAGAAAAGCGCAGGCTGGAATCTCTGGTCAAGAGCATTCTTCCTAAGAACTACGGTGCGATAATTCGCACGGCGGCCGAGGGAAAGACCGCAGCGGTTCTCGCAGGAGAGCTACGTTCTTTGATAGACAAATGGAAGACATCCTGGAACAAGATCGCAAGGAGCAAAGGCGTGGAGCTTCTCTTCACTGAGTTCTCCAAAACCACCGTCACCCTCAGGGACCTTCTGAACGATTCGTTCAGCAACGTATTCGTGAACGAGCAGAACGCCTATGAGGAGATCAAGGACTACATCTCTATCATTTCTCCCGAGCAGGAGAAGATAGTCAAGCTTTACGATGGCAAAGAGCCTGTATTCGACCATTTCGAGGTCACCAGGCAAATTAAGAGCTCTTTCGGGAAGGTGGTCCCGTTAAAACAAGGCGCCTATCTGGTCATAGAGACGACCGAAGCACTGAACGTGATCGACGTGAACAGCGGTACCCGTGCAAAGACTACAGATCAGGAAGAAAACACCTTCGAAGTGAACCGCCTCGCGGCGGACGAGATTGCCCGCCAGCTCAGGCTGAGGGATATGGGAGGTATAGTGATCGTGGACTTCATTGACATGGATTCTCAGGAGCACAGGAACGCGCTCTTCAAGTATATGGAAGAGCTGCTCAAGAAGGACAGGGCAAGGCACAACGTGCTTCCGCTCACGAAATTCGGCCTGATGCAGATTACAAGGCAGAGGATACGCCCTGTCACCCAGATCGATACAGCAGAAACCTGCCCTATGTGCCACGGAAAGGGCAAGATAACGTCAAGCGCTGTAATCGACGAGCAGATCGAGGAAAAACTGTCATATCTTGTGACGGAAAAGCACGTCAGTACACTTGACCTTAAGGTCAGTCCAATCCTGGGATCTTATCTGAGCCGCGGATTCCATTCCTATGTCAGGAAATGGAAAAAGAAGTACAAATGCCGGCTGAATCTGGTTGAAAGCACAGATTTGGGAGTCCTGCAATATGAATTCTACAATGAAAAGGGGGAGATGCTGTCATAGCACTCCCCTTTTTATTTTTGGCCGCGCAGCAACGTTATCGGCGCATTGCGAACCTCACGAGCAAGGCAAGGAGCAACAGGAGGAAAAGCCAGGTGCAGATGCGGCCGGCAAGGTCTCCGTGCTCTACGAAGAATGTTATCTTGTCGTTCAGGTAAATCCTGCCCTCAAGGGTCTCCCTCTTCCACCAGTCCGTACGGGTGAGGATGTCTCCCCTCTGGTCTATGAAGGCGCTGATTCCGGTGTTTCCGCATCGGGCTATGTCACGGCGGGTCTCGATGGCCCGGAGCGAAGAGTAGCTGAGATGCTGCCTGTAACCCGGAGTGTCGCCCCACCAAGCGTCGTTGGTGATGACGGTGAGGGCCTGGGCCCCTTCCTTGATATATCCGGTACAGTATTCCCCGTAAACGCTCTCGTAACAGATGGCGCATCCCACAGGGATCTCGGATATCAGCCTTCCGTCAGCGCCATATCTGTTCACGGTCAGCAGGGACGGCTCATCCTGGCCTACGCATCGGCCCATTACTCCCCCCAGCTTGGCATCAAGCGGAGCGAATATCTTGGGATATGGCATCTTCTCCGTTCCCACCACAAGGCAGGACTTGTTGTAGAAGTCATACCGTCCGTTCTTCTCCATTACGAACGCGGAGTTGTGGGATTCGACCCATACGCCGTCACCTACCTTCCGCGCGGTGTAGGACGGAGCCTCTTCATTGAAGATATAGTGATGGGTTGACGCCCCGAAGATGAGGTTGAGCCCCGGATATGCGTCCAGGAAATCCCTGAAACAGTTATAGGAATCGCTCATCTCCACCGAGTTGAGGATGATGTCGGAAGTGAAGGTCTCCGGAGCGAGGAGAAGGTCGGGCAAGGTCTGCCTTCCCTGCAGTTTCTCCTGAAAGAGGTTCACGAGGACTTTATTCTGCTGTTCCTGGGTCATTGACGTGAACTTCTGGTACGGATCGAAGTTAGGCTGGGCTATGAGCACGTCCAAACTCCTTGATTTGTCCTCCTGATAGTTGTCGTAGATACGCTTTGAGAGCATCATAGGTGCGCCCACCAGGATAAGGCAGGCGGCGGGAAGCAGGATCTTCCCTATTGCCTTCATATCCTTGTAATAACCGCCAAGAAGGAAAAGAAGCAGGTAGAAAAGGCTCAGGTTGCAGGCCCAGATCCAAAGTGACCCGCCAAGGGTGCCGGTATATTCGTACCACTGGATAAGTTTCGTTGTCCCGGCAAAGGCGTTGCCCAGGGTAAGCCACGGCCAGGAGATCTCCGCTCCAAAATAGAACCTTTCCCAGGCTATCCACATAAAGGCGAGGAAGAGATGGGCTATGAACGGATGGAATTTCTTCTTGGAAAGACGATAGACGGCAAATATCAGGGCCATCTGGAATGCGTTTGCGAGCGATGCGAAAATGCCGCCTCCCACGGTTGCGTTGCAAACCCAGAAGGTTGTAGCGGCGTTCCAGAGGACAAAGGCGCCGTAATACCACCACCAGAAATGCCTGATGCCCTTGGCGTCGGCAAGTACGTCCATGAACAGCAGCGGGATGAAACCCACAAGGATGGCGGCGCCTGCGTGAGGTATCAGGAAAGGCACGCTCATAAAAGCTGCGAAAAGCAGCATCAGTACTAGCATCCAGATCTTAACACTCTTCATAATTACGGTCGTTTTTTGTAAACCTGTCCCATTTTTCCAGCAGACGGGACATATCGTCGGGAATTGCTGCCTCAAAACGTATCCACTGGCCTGTAGAGGGATGCACGAAGCCCAGCGTGCGGGCGTGAAGCGCCTGCCTGGGGCATTCCTTGAAGCAGTTGGCAATGAATTGCCTGTATTTGGCGTATATGGTACCTTTCCTTATCTCCGACCCTCCGTACCTCTCGTCGTTGAAAAGAGGGTGGCCAATATGGCTCATATGGACCCTTATCTGATGCGTGCGGCCTGTTTCCAGGCGGCACTCTACAAGAGTGACGAAGCCGTAGCGCAACA
Organism: Bacteroidales bacterium; assembly: GCA_017960545.1. GTDB lineage: Bacteria > Bacteroidota > Bacteroidia > Bacteroidales > UBA932 > Cryptobacteroides. Next base: position 4,245 of record JAGCYZ010000080.1, on the reverse strand, counting down.
GCACCCTGAAGTGCGTCACGGCGCGCTTCCCCCTGCCCTCTTCCTTTGCCACGCGGAAGCGCAGGCGGTCGTTGGGGTCCCTCTCGATGGCAGCGTCAACCGTTCCCTGGTCTTCCTTGATGTCGCCCCAGACGATGGCGTTGTAGCACCTTTCAATGCTGTGCTTGAAAAACTGGCCGGCAAGGTTCAGCTGCGCGTCCTCGTTCTTGGCTACTACAAGCAGGCCGCTTGTATCCTTGTCAATCCTGTGAACCAGCACTCCCATATGGCCGTCCCCGGCATCAGTCCCCTCCGGCATTCCAAGATAGAAGGCCAGGGCGTTCACAAGCGTGCCGTCAAAATTGCCGTGGCCCGGATGGACCACCATTCCGGCAGGCTTGTTCACTACCAGGAGGTCGTCGTCCTCATATACTATGTCCAATGGGATGTCCTGTGGGATGATGTCCAGCCCGCGCCGGCGGTACGGCATTATGAAGCGTATCAAGTCTCCCGGGCGGACAATCATATTGGCCTTGGCCGTCTTGTCCCCAAGTTTCACATAGCCCTCCTTTATGGCCATCTGCACACGGTGACGGGACGTGTCCTCCATATGGCTGACCATATATTTGTCTATGCGGATGGGGCTCTGGCCCTGGTCTACGCTGAGGCGGAAATGCTCGAACATTCCCTGTTCCTCGTCCAGCTCCAGTTCCTGTTCCTGCAGTTCAGTGTCGGGAAGGAACTCTTTCTCCATTACTTGGGGAGCTTGGACTCGTCTAGGGTGAAGAACAGCGATACGCTGCCGCCCATTCCCAGAGGGGCGGACGATGCTGCCGGGGTCTGGCGGAATACCACTGCGTTCAAGGAATCGGAATAGGACATAACGCTGTCGTCAAAGGTTATGCGGGAGATGTTCAGGGAGTTGTCGTGCACGGCATCAACCGCCCTGGCATATTTCATTCCTATGACGTTTGGCACAAGTGTCTGGTTATCGCTGGGGTTGAGACCCACCACCAGGTCAACTTCAGCTCCGCTGTCGATGGAGGTTCCCGCTGGGATGTCCCTGCCGCGGTACTGCTGCTTGAGAACGTTGTTGGTGGCCATATCGTTCACATAGATGAGGTTGCCCAGTGCAAGACCCCTGGAGGAGAGTTCCGCCTTGGCCTGGCGCATAGAATAACCCACAAGGTTGGGCATTGACACCTGCTTGGCCATAGTGGCGTTTATGGTGAGGCGTATCATCCTGTTCTTCTTGACACGGCTGCCCGCAGCGGGATTCTGGCTGTACACGGCTCCCTTGTCCATCCTGCGGATGTACACGGAGTCCGTAACCTCTACTCTGACGCCTTCCTGCTCAGCGATCCTGGCGGCTTCAGCCACGCTAAGAGTGGTGAAGTCCGGAACAAGTATCTCTTTATTGTGATTTGTCAAGAATGCCAGCCCGAAAGTGATCAGGCCCAACAGCAGCAAAACGTAAACTACCGCCCATACCAGGTTCTTAACTATCCAGTTGCCCATAATTATCCGTTATATAAGTTTCTAAATAAATCCTTTTACCATTATCACTATGCCGCAAGCCATCAGCACCACACCTGACAGCTTGCTGAGCTTCACTATCGTTTCCTTTCCCAGGCGATGGTGCAGGCGCCCGAAAAGAAACGTAAACAGCGTCCAGAACAGGGCCTCTCCGGCAAATACCCCAAGCGAGAGGGGTATGAGGTCCAGGCCCTTTGCCTCCAGCCCGAAGAACGTGCATACCGTAAAGTCATACAGAATGGATCCCGGATTGGTCAGTATTATAAGCGCCACTTCCCAAAATGCCGCCCATCCGCTTGCGGTGCGCTCCCTGAAACCTGAATAGGGATCGCTCAGCATCATCATCACCCCAAGGGCAATGACTACACATCCGCCAATGATGGCTACCAGCAATTTATGTTCCTCAAGAAAGCCTTTGATGAAGGCCAGGGCTATGAAACTCAGGGTTGCATAGACAGTGTCCATTACGGCACAGCCCAGCGCAGCCTTGACCCCGGTTCCCTTTCCGTAGGAGAGGGTTTTCTGCATTACGGTTAGGACTACCGGACCGATAGGCGCCGCAAGGCATATTCCAACCAGGACAGACTTGAGTACATCCACTAACATATCTTGCAAATATAGCAATTTGCGGGGGTAACTACAATATCAACTTTCTGGTCCCAGGCCTGTACCGGAACATCTTCCACAAACTGATGCCTCCTGCACACTCCAACCTTTGGACAGGAAAGTTCAGGCAGAAGCCTGTCATAGAATCCGCCTCCGCGTCCCAGGCGGTTGCCTTTGGCATCGAAGGCCATTCCCGGCACTATCACCAGGTCTATCTTCCCTGCCAGGGGCGCATCCCCGGACGGCTCCATTATGCCGCGGTATCCCGGAGACAAGTCGTCAGGTATGTATTCCCTGATTTCCAGTTTATCCCCGACCACCTTAGGGAGATACAGTTTCTTGCGGCCGTACCAGCGTTGGGCAAAAGCGTGCGTATCCACTTCGGATTGCATTGACCAGTACAGGAGCACGCTGTCCGCAGCCTTGAACTCCGGCAACGCCTCCACCTGTTCCCAGATGCTTACATCCTGTGTCACATCTGCAAGGGATCCGCGGATTTTTCCGCGCAGTTGTTTTTTACTCCTTTTAATGCACATATCCTGACAAATATACAAATTTCCTACCTGTTAGTTTGGTTTTATCTTATCTGAGAGATAGACAGGTGACTGTTAATATGGTCTGGCAATTACGGATGGAAGGATATATGCTATTGAAGGAAGCCACAAAGCAGGCTCCGCCGAAAGCTTCCTCCAACAGCATATATCCTCCCATCCTTCTCCCATAATCTCCCTACACCCACTTTTCACCGTGACTTGATATAATGCAGTGTCTTGATATTATTTGGTGATCTGTGGGAATGAAAAAGGACCGGCATTCTGTACCGGTCCTTTGAATATGTTGATAGGTTCACACTACATAGGTGGCATTCCCATTGGCATTCCGCCACCCATTCCGCCGCCCATCGGCATTCCACCGCCTCTCATTCCGCCGCCCTGGAAGTTTCCGCCTCCACGGTTGCCGCCACGGCCACCGCCGCGGTTGCCGCGTCCGAAGGTTCCGAAACGGAAGGTGAGGGATACGATCACGTAACGTCCGAGTGCAAGGCTGCGGCTCTCTGTACGCCTGTTACCGTTGATTGACTCATTGAAAGTCTTGGTCTGGTTAAGAAGGTCGTAACCGCGGATTGCAAGGGTTGCGTTGTTGTTGAAGATCAGCTTGGTGATCTCAGTGTTGACGATGAAGTTGGCAGGCTGGTTGGTGGTATATCCAATGTACCAGTTGTAAGTTCCGTCAGCGGTAAGTCCAAGTCCTGTGTTAGGCTCGTTCCAGGTAACGTTCAAGGATACGGAGTTGTTCCAGGTGGTAGGAGAACTGTTCAAGCTCTCGTAAGTGGACTTAGGCATGCTTACCCTTGTACGTCCTCCAACAGTTGCCTCGAAGTAATCCAGACGATAGGTGATACGCAGGTTCTCGTTGAAGCTCAGGTTCTGGTTCTTGTTGTCCTTGAAATAATCGTTGAAGTTCTTGGTAGGATTCTCTCCGAAGTAGTCGCTGTGGAAGAGTTCATAGTCAAACTCCTTGGACTCGTTGAAGTAACCGGTCATATCGATGCTGGCCACACCAAGGTATGAGTGGGACTCGGAGTAGTTCATGCTCAAGTTGTTGTTGATCCTGAAGTTGGACTTTCCGATAGGAGTGTTGATCATCCAGGAGAGGCTTCCGTTCCAGGAAGGAGCGGCATTGATAGGGAAGCTGTACTGTACGCTGGCGTTATCCATCCAGGTTGCGTTCACGATAGGGCTCTGGTTAACTGATCCGTTAGCGGAAAGCCTTGTGGTGAAGAAAGTGGTCCTGTTGGTGTAACCGATCTCCGTCCTGAAGTTATGGTTGAAGTAAGAGGTCAGGTAAGGGTTACCGAGTGACATCCTGGTAGGGTTGGTGTTGTCCATTACAGGCATCAACTGGTTGGTTGAAGGCTGGTTGGAACGTCCGGTGTAATTGATTCTCAAGTTAGCGTTCTCGCCGAGGTCAGCCCTGATGGAGGCGTTAGGAGCCCAGTTCATTGCGTTATCGGTGTACTGCTTGCCATTGGTCTCGTTGAAGATGTTCCTAGGCATTATGGAAGCTCCAACCTGGGCGTTCATACCCTCGCTCTGGTACATCACGTTGGCTCCGATCTGCTGC